>NZ_BLKW01000004.1:312607-625215 GCF_010723305.1 Mycobacterium botniense
TCCTGTGGGCCGCCTACAGCCTGCGGTGGTGGGTATCGGGCCTGTTGATCGGCCTCGCCGCGGGGGTGAAATTGACACCGGCGATCGCCGGCGTGTACTTGGTCGGTGTCCGCCGGTGGGGCGCGGCGGTATTTTCCGCCGCGGTGTTTGTGGCCAGCGTCGCGGTGTCGGCCCTGGTAGTCGGCGACCAGGCCCGCTACTACTTCACCCACCTGCTGGGTGACACCCACCGGGTGGGGCCGGTCGAAACATCGGTCAACCAATCCTGGCGCGGCGGTATCTCCCGTATTTTCGGCCATGATGCCGGCTATGGCCCGTTGGTCTTGGCCGCGCTTGCGCTCACCGCGATCATCGCGGTCGCCGCTTGGCGAGCACTCGACGGCATCAGAACCGGTGAGGCCACCCAACCCGACCGGCTGGGCAAACTGCTGGTGGTCGAATTGTTCGGGCTGCTGCTCTCACCGATTTCGTGGACGCACCACTGGGTGTGGCTGGTGCCGTTGATGATCTGGCTCATTCACGGGCCGCTGCGCGAACGTCGCGGCGCGCGGATCCTGGGCTGGGGGTGGCTTGTGCTGACCATCATCGGTGTGCCGTGGTTGCTCAGCTTCGCCCAACCGACCATTTGGCAAGCTGGACGCCCGTGGTATCTGGCCTGGGGTGGGCTCGTCTATATCGTGGCGACGCTGGCGACTTTGACCTGGATCGCCGCGGCGAGGGGTCGCAGCGCCGGGTCAGGCACGACACCGGTGACAATGGCAACGGTGTGCTAGGTGCCGAGCATCTCGTTGATGTCGCGTGCCATTGCGATGTCGTTTTCGGTAATACCGCCCGCTGAATGGGTGACCAACGAAAAAGTCACCGTCCGCCAACGGATATCGATATCGGGATGATGATTTTTCGCTTCGGCGTGCTCGGCCACCCGGCGTACCGCGTCGATACCCGCCATAAACGACGGGAACTTGATCGACCGGCGCAGGACGCCTTCGGCGCGCGTCCAGCCGGTCAGGGCGGGCAGTGCGGCGTCTACTTGCTCATCCGATAACACAGCCATACACCGACGGTATACCGTCACTGACCATGCCAAACCAGATCGTTGTGGCCGGCGCGATCATCTGCGGCTCTGCGGTCTTGCTGGCCCAGCGGCGTCGGCCACCGGAATTGGCGGGGCGGTGGGAGTTACCCGGTGGCAAGGTGGCGCCCGGCGAGACCGACCGCGCCGCGCTGGCCCGTGAATTGGCCGAGGAGTTGGGCCTTGAGGTCGTGGTAGGTGCGCGCCTGGGCGACGACGTTGCCCTCGACGGAACGATGACGCTTCGCGCGTACCGGGTGCGGGTGATCCGGGGTCAACCGCATCCACGCGACCACTGCGCGCTACGGTGGGTGACCGCGGCCGAACTTCCCGACATCGATTGGGTTCCGGCCGATCGCGAGTGGTTGGCACAGTTGACCGAAGCCCTCACCACGTGATCAGTCACGACACCCGGTCGCAGACAAGACGAGGCTCGAGACGCACAGAATTCTTGCAGACAAGTCACAGCATATGCGAAGGTCGGCGCGATGAAATTCTATGGTGGGCTTCCCATTACACAGATAGTCAAATCATTGACGCGGAATTGGCATCGCGCTAGTAGAAAAGATGATTTTCGGCCACATATGGGTACGGACGATGGCCTATGGCGTGCGATGAGCGCGGCGTGTGCTCGCCGGATTTACGCGGAACAGCGGCAGTGTCGCACGCGCTAGCATGCCGGGCCGCAGCATCTATGCTTTATGGGCTGTTGTCGACACGCATGTGGGCTGACGGTGTGGTCGGCCCCGCACTGATGGTGACCGGCCGGGTCGCGCCGTCGGCTGGTCTGCGATACACCGTGACAGGGCTGCGCGCTCACGGCGGGCGACGAGACGCTCCGCCGGCTGTTAAGGAGGTCTTTGTTTGACCACGACACCCCACGTTGGCGGACCTCTCGAGGAGTTGCTTGAGCGCAGTGGCCGCTTCTTCACCCCCGGCGAGTTCTCCACAGACCTGCGCACTGTCACCCGCCGCGGCGGGAGGGATGCAGATGTTTTTTATCGCGACCGCTGGAGCCACGACAAAGTAGTGCGCTCGACCCACGGGGTCAACTGCACTGGGTCGTGCTCGTGGAAGATCTACGTCAAAGACGGCATCATCACGTGGGAAACGCAGCAGACCGATTACCCGTCGGTGGGACCTGACCGGCCCGAATACGAACCGCGCGGCTGCCCGCGGGGCGCGTCGTTCTCCTGGTACAGCTACTCGCCGACCCGCGTGCGCTACCCCTATGCCCGCGGTGTGCTCGTGGAAATGTTCCGGGAAGCCAAAGCCCGACTCGGCGACCCGGTGCTGGCCTGGGCCGATATCCAGGCCGACCCCGAGCGTCGCCGCCGCTACCAGCGGGCCCGTGGTAAAGGCGGCCTGGTGCGGGTGACCTGGGCCGAAGCCACCGAAATGATCGCCGCAGCCCATGTGCACACCATCAAGACCTACGGGCCCGACAGGATCGCCGGATTTTCCCCGATCCCGGCGATGTCGATGGTCAGTCACGCCGCGGGCTGCCGGTTCGTCGAGTTGATCGGCGGCGCGATGGTTTCGTTCTACGACTGGTACGCGGATTTGCCGGTGGCCTCGCCGCAGGTGTTTGGTGATCAGACCGACGTACCGGAATCCGGGGACTGGTGGGACGCCGCGTATCTGGTGATGTGGGGTTCCAATGTCCCGATCACCCGGACACCCGACGCGCACTGGATGGCCGAGGCCCGTTACCGCGGAACCAAAGTTGTTGTCGTCAGCCCCGATTACGCCGATAACACCAAGTTCGCCGACGAGTGGATGCCGTGCGCTGCGGGTACTGACGCAGCGCTGGCCATGGCCATGGGCCACGTAATACTCACCGAATGTTACGTGCGCAAACAGGTTCCGTTCTTCGTCGACTATGTGCGCCGCTACACAGATCTGCCGTTTTTGATCAAGCTGGAAAAGCGCGGGGACGCGCTGGTACCCGGGAAGTTTCTCACCGCCGCTGACATCGGTCAGGAGGTCGAGAACGCGGCGTTCAAACCCGCACTGCTGGATGAGGTCACCGACACCGTCGTGGTGCCCCATGGCTCGCTGGGATTCCGCTACGGCGAAGACGGTGTGGGTAAGTGGAACCTTGACTTGGGTGAGGTGGTCCCGGCGCTCAGTGCCCAACGTGTCAGCGGCGCCGACAGCGAGACGGCGCTGGTCGCACTGCCCAGCTTCGATACGGTCGACGGGCACGGCGAAACGGTGACGCGGGGGGTTCCGGTACGCCGTGTTGGAAAGCATTTGGTGTGCACGGTCTTTGACTTGATGCTTGCCCACTACGGGGTGATGCGCCCGGGGCTGCCCGGCCAGTGGCCCACCGGCTATGACGATCCCAGTCAGCCGAACACCCCGGCCTGGCAGGAGCCGATCACCGGGGTATCGGCCGCGCAGGCGATCCGCATCGCCCGGGAATTCGCTCGCAGCGCGGAGGAATCCGGCGGGCGGTCGATGGTGATCATGGGCGGCGGGATCTGCCACTGGTTCCACGGGGACGCCACCTATCGGTCGGTGCTTACGCTGCTGCTGCTGACCGGGTCGATGGGACGCAACGGCGGGGGTTGGGCCCATTACGTCGGCCAGGAGAAGATCCGGCCGCTGACTGGGTGGCAGACGATGGCGATGGCCAGCGACTGGTCGCGCCCCCCGCGGCAGGTGCCCGGCGCCTCCTACTGGTATACCCACACCGACCAGTGGCGCTACGACGCCTACGGAGCGGACAAGCTGGCCAGCCCGGTGGGACGCGGCCGGTTCGCCGGCAAGCACACGATCGACCTGCTGGCTTCCGCGGTGGCAATGGGGTGGAGCCCGTTTTATCCGCAATTCGACCGCTCCAGCCTCGACGTCGCCGACGAGGCCCGTGCGGCCGGTCGTGAGGTCGGCGAATACGTTGGCGAGCAGCTGGCGGCGGGGACACTGAAACTGTCGATCACCGATCCTGACAACCCGGTCAACTGGCCGCGGGTGCTCACGGTGTGGCGAGCCAACCTGATCGGTTCATCAGGAAAGGGCGGGGAATACTTCCTGCGGCACCTCCTGGGCACCGACTCCGACATCCAGTGCGATCCGCCGGCCGGTGGGGTGCGGCCCGGTGTTGTCGCCTGCGATGGGGACATTCCGGACGGAAAACTGGATCTGTTGTTGTCGCTCGACTTCCGGATGACGTCGACGACTTTGGTGTCGGACGTGGTGCTGCCCGCGGCGACCTGGTACGAGAAGGCCGACTTGTCCAGCACCGACATGCATCCGTATGTGCATGCGTTCAGTCCGGCGATCGACCCTCCATGGGAAACGCGTTCGGACTTCGAAGCATTCGGTGCTATTGCCCGCGCTTTCAGCGCGTTGGCCAAGCGGCATTTAGGCACTCGCAGTGACGTGGTACTGACCGCGTTGTTGCATGACACCCCGGACGCGATGACGTATGCCGATGGTGCCGAACATGATTGGCTGCGTACCGGGGAAGTTCCGGTCGCCGGAAGGACTATGGGCAAGCTCGCTGTGGTGGAGCGCGACTACGGCGCGATCTATGACAAGTGGGTGACGCTGGGACCGTTGGTGGAAAAGTTCGGGCTGACCACCAAGGGTTTCACCGTGCATCCTTTCCGGGAGGTCGACGAGCTATCGGCGAAATTCGGGGTGATGAATTCCGGTGCGGCGGCGGGCCGTCCGGCTATTACCACGGCCCAGCGGATGGCCGATGTGATACTGGCGCTGTCGGGGACATGCAACGGCCGGCTCGCGGTCGAAGGTTTCCGGGAGCTGGAAAAACGCACCGGCCAGCGACTGGCGCACCTGGCCGAAGGCAGTGAGGAGCGCCGCATCACCTATGCCGATATCCAGGCACGCCCGGTGCCGGTGATCACCAGCCCGGAGTGGTCCGGCAGTGAGTCGGGCGGGCGGCGCTATGCCCCGTTCACGATCAACATCGAGAACCTCAAGCCTTTCCACACGATCACCGGCCGGATGCACTTCTATCTGGCCCACGACTGGCTGGAGGAACTCGGCGAGCAGCTACCCGTCTACCGCCCGCCGCTGGACATGGCGCGGTTATTCAACGCACCCCAACTTGGACATGACGGAATCGGGCTGACCGTGCGGTATCTGACCCCGCACTCCAAGTGGTCGTTCCACTCGACCTATCAGGACAACCTGTACATGCTCTCGTTGTCCCGCGGCGGCCCCACCATGTGGATGAGTCCCGGGGACGCAGCGAAAATCAATGTGCGCGACAATGATTGGGTCGAGGCGGTTAACGCCAACGGTGTCTTCGTGTGCCGGGCGATCGTCTCACACCGCATGCCCGACGGTGTGGTGTTCGTCTACCACGTGCAGGAACGCACCGTCGACACACCGCGAACGGAGACCAGCGGTCGGCGCGGGGGTAACCACAATGCGCTGACCCGGGTGCGGATCAAGCCCAGCCACCTGGCCGGTGGCTACGGTCAGTTCGCATTCGCATTCAATTACCTGGGACCGACCGGCAATCAGCGTGACGAGGTGACCGTGGTGCGCCGCCGCAACCAGGAGGTGCGGTACTGATGCGCCGAGTAGAGCGCCGGGAGCGAGGCCTGCGATGAAGGTCATGGCGCAGATGGCGATGGTGATGAACCTCGACAAGTGCATTGGTTGTCACACCTGCTCGGTGACCTGCAAGCAGGCCTGGACGAACCGCGCCGGCACCGAGTACGTGTGGTTCAACAACGTCGAAACCCGTCCGGGGGTCGGCTATCCGCGCAGCTACGAAGACCAGGACCACTGGCGCGGGGGATGGGTGCGCGACAAGAAGGGACGGCTGCGGCTGCGCGACGGCGGGCGCATCCGAAAGTTGTTACGTATTTTCGCCAACCCGAAGCTGCCCACCATCGGCGACTACTACGAGCCGTGGACCTACGACTACGAGAATCTCACCTCCGCGCCGATGGGCGACACATTCCCGGTCGCCGCACCGCGCAGCCAGCTCACCGGTAAGCCGATGAAGGTGTCGTGGGGACCCAACTGGGACGACAACTTGGCCGGATCACCGGAGACCTTGCCCAACGACCCGGTCCTGAAGAAGGTCAGCGATGAGGTCAAGCTCAAGTTCGAAGAGACCTTCATGTTCTACCTGCCGCGCATCTGTGAGCATTGCCTGAACCCGTCGTGCGTGGCCTCGTGTCCGTCGGGAGCGATGTACAAGCGCAGTGAGGACGGCATCGTGCTCGTCGACCAGGACCGCTGCCGTGGCTGGCGGATGTGTGTGTCCGGATGCCCGTACAAGAAGGTCTATTTCAACCACAAGACCGGCAAGGCCGAGAAGTGCACGTTGTGTTATCCGCGCATCGAGGTCGGGTTGCCGACGGTGTGTTCGGAAACGTGTGTGGGCCGGCTGCGCTACCTCGGGCTGGTGCTCTACGACGTGGACCGGGTGCTGGAGGCAGCGTCAGTGGAAAACGACACCGAGCTCTACCAGGCACAGTGCCGGATCTTGTTGGACCCCAACGATCCTGAGGTCATCACCGCAGCGCGGGCCGAAGGCATCTCTGACGAGTGGATCGAGGCCGCTCAGCGCTCGCCGGTGTACGCGCTGATTAACACCTACAAGGTGGCGCTGCCGCTGCATCCGGAGTATCGGACCCTGCCGATGGTCTGGTATATCCCACCGTTGTCGCCGGTGGTCGACGCGGTCAGCCGTGACGGGCACGACGGCGAGGACCTGGGCAACCTGTTCGGGGCGATCGAGGCGCTGCGCATCCCGATGGCTTACCTGGCTGAACTGTTCACCGCCGGGGATATCACGGTCGTGGAAGGAGTGCTGCGGCGGCTGGCGGCAATGCGGTCCTATATGCGCGACATCAACCTGGGTCGTGAGACTCAACCGCATATTCCGCATGCCGTGGGGATGACCGAAGAACAGATCTACGAGATGTACCGGCTGCTCGCGATCGCCAAATACGACGAGCGCTACGTGATCCCGACCGCCTATTCGATTGACCATGCGGCAGCCGCAGACGAGCTGCAGTGCTCATTATCGTTTGACGGTGGACCGGGGATGTATGAGTTCGGCGGGTTCGGCGACGACGGCGGCGAGCCGGTGCCGGTCGCCGTGGAGACATTTCACGCGCGCCAGCACCCCAATGACGTGGCCGACGTGCAGCGTCGCGGCAGGGTGAATTTGCTCAACTGGGACGTTCGGGGTGCGCCCGCGGGTCTGTTCCCGCCGCGAAATGACCGCGGCACCGCCAGTGATCACGCGGTGCAGCGATGAGGTTGCTGACCCGGGACCGCTCCGGCGCCCGCATGTTACACAACCGGCTGGTTTGGCAGGCGGCTTCGTTGCTGCTGGCTTACCCCGACGAGCGATTCGCCGAGCGGCTGGACACCGTCGAGGCGTTGCGGGCGCATCTCAGCGGGCCGGCGGCGGCGCTGCTGGGGGAGACCGTCGCAGCGTTGCGGGCCCGCGATCCGATGAGCGCTGCGATGGACTATGTCGAGACATTCGATATGCGGCGGCGCTCGACGATGTATCTGACGTACTGGACCGCCGGGGACACCCGCAACCGCGGCAGGGAGATGCTGGCATTCGCCACCGCCTACCGCGCTGCCGGTGTCGAGCCGCCGCGCGACGAGGCCCCGGATCACCTGGCCGTGGTGCTGGAGTTCGCCGCCACCGTCGACCCCGAAGCCGGGCGGCGACTGCTGACCGAGCACCGGGTTCCCATTGGTGTCTTGCGCGACGCGTTAGCCAGGGCCCACTCGCCGTACCAGTACGCTGTGGGCGCGGTTTGTGAGACATTGCCCGCCGCGACAGATCAGGATGTGCGCCGGGCGCAACGACTCGCGCAGGCCGGCCCGCCCGTGGAGTCCGTTGGACTACAACCGTTCACGCTAACCGTGCCGCCTCGGCGCCAGGGAGGCTCGTTAGATGAGTAGCCCCGTGTTCTGGGACATCGCGCCGTATGTGACGTTGGCGATCCTGATCGTCGGCACTTGGTGGCGGTACCGCTACGACAAATTCGGCTGGACATCACGCTCGTCGCAGATCTATGAGTCGCGGCTTCTGCAAATCGCCAGCCCCGTCTTTCATTTCGGCATCCTGGTGGTGTTGGCCGGGCACCTTATGGGTTTGCTGGTCCCGCCGCGTGTGACGCAGCTGATGCATGTGAGCTCCGAGATGTACCACGTGCAGGCGGTCCTGCTCGGGGGTGTCGCCGGGTTCGCCACGGTGATCGGTCTGGGGCTGCTGATCTACCGGCGCGTCACCCAGGGCCCGGTACGTCTGGCCACCGCCCGCAGCGACGTCGTGATGTATGTGGTACTGGTGCTTGCGCTGCTGGTGGGCTTGTACTGCACGCTGTTGGGCACCGGACCACATGGCGGCGTATACCACTACCGCCACACCGTCGGGGTGTGGTTTCGCGGAATCTGGATCTTGCAGCCGCGTGGCGATCTCATGGTCGGCGCGCCGTTGGACTACCAACTGCACGCCGTCATCGGCATGGCGCTGTTCTGCTTATGGCCGTTCACCCGGCTGGTGCACGCGTTCAGCGCGCCGATCGCCTATTTGTTCCGCCCGTACATCGTCTATCGCAGCCGGGAGGTGGCGGCGAACAACGAACTGCTCGGATCGCAGCCGCGTCGGCGGGGCTGGTGAGCGCGGGGTGCCAGAGCACGTTTCTGCTGGACCGCCGTGTGTGGCCCAGCGGTGCGGGTCAACGCCGGCGGTGACGGCTCGGCATACGGGAAGAGTTGCGCCCCTTCTGCGCCGCGCGGCCCGGAGCACGCCGTGTCCGGCAAACTTAGGTCAGGCGCTGGGGACGTCGTACCATTCCCCGATACCCTGATGGACGTGCCGAAACGAGCCAGGGTCTGCGTAGTGGTCGGCGTGCTCGTTTCGGTGTGGACTTTGGTGGTGTCCGCATGCACCGTCCATCCACCGCCGGCGCCGCAAAGCACCGAAACGTCGAAGAGCACGCCACCGCCGCCACCGCGGGTCATGCAGATCATCGTGGGTATCGACTCGATCGGCGCCGGGTTCAACCCGCATCTGCTGTCCGACCTGTCGGCGGTGAACGCGGCGATCAGTGCCTTGGTGCTCCCCAGTGCGTTCCGGCCGGTGCCTGATCCCGATACCCCGACAGGCTCACGCTGGGAGATGGATCCCACCTTGTTGGTGTCTGCTGAGGTGACCAACGATAACCCGTTCACGGTGACCTACAAGATCCGGCCCGAGGCCCAGTGGACCGACAACGCTCCCATCGGCGCCGACGATTTCTGGTACCTGTGGCGGCAAATGGTCAGCCAGCCCGGGGTGGTTGACCCCGCCGGCTACGACCTGATCACCGGTGTGCAGTCGATCGACGGCGGCAAACAGGCGGTGGTGACGTTCTCGCAACCGTATCCGGCGTGGCGGGAGTTGTTCAGCAACATCTTGCCGGCGCACATCGTCAAGGACGTACCGGGTGGTTTCCCGGCCGGTCTGGCCAGAGCGCTTCCCGTGACCGGCGGCCAGTTCCGGGTGGAGACGATCGATCCGCAGCGCGACGAGATCCTGCTTGCGCGCAACGACCGCTACTGGGGTCCTCCGGCGAAACCCGATCTCATTCTCTTCCGCCGGGCCGGCGCGCCCGCGGCGCTGGCCGACTCCATCCGCAACGGTGACACCCAGGTAGCCCAGGTGCATGGCGGGTCCGCTGCGTTCGCGCAGTTGTCGGCTATTCCGGATGTGCGCACGGCCCGGATCATGACACCCCGGGTCATGCAGCTCACGTTGCGCGCGAATGTCCCCAAGTTGGCCGATACGCAGGTCCGCAAAGCCATTCTGGGGTTACTCGACGTTGACCTGCTGGCCGCAGTGGGTGCCGGCAGTGACAACACCGTCACCCTGGACCAGGCGCAGATTCGGGCACCCAGCGACCCCGGGTATGTGCCGACCGCGCCGCCCGCGATGACCCGGGATGCAGCGCTGGGGCTTCTGGAGGCGGCCGGATACGAGATCGAAAACGACACCTCCGCCTCGGTGACGGCACCCGCCGCGGATTCGCCGACAACACCAGTGACGAGCGGGCCGCCGGAGATCACCCACGGCCGAATCACCAAGGACGGCAAGCAGTTGTCGCTCGTCATCGGGGTGGCGTCCAACGACCCTACATCGGTGGCGGTCGCCAATACCGCGGCTGATCAATTACGCAATGTCGGCATCGCCGCGACTGTGCTGGCGCTGGACCCGGTGACGCTCTACCGCGACGCCTTGATCAACAATCGGGTGGACGCGATCGTCGGTTGGCGTCAGGCTGGCGGCAACTTGGCGACACTGCTGGCCTCGCGGTACGGCTGCCCGGCATTGGAGGCGACCGCAGTGTCGACGTCGGGTACTGCGCCGACCACCCGCGCCGCCGCGCCCTCCGGTTCGTCGGCGGATCCCGCCACCGCCTCGACGACGCCGACGGCGACCACACCCAGCCGCGCACCCGAGCCGGGTGCGTTGGTGCAAGCGCCGTCGAACATCACCGGAATCTGTGATCGCAGCATCCAGTCGAATATCGATGCTGCGCTCAACGGCACCAAGAACATCAACGAGGTGATCAACGCGGTCGAACCGCGCCTATGGAATATGTCGACCGTGCTGCCGATCCTGCAGGACACCACCATCGTCGCCGCGGGCCCCAGTGTGCAGAACGTCAGCCTGTCCGGCGCGGTGCCGGTCGGTATCGTCGGTGACGCTGGCCAGTGGGTCAAGACCGGGCAGTGAGCACTCATCAACGTGGCCGCCACAACGGCAACGGTATCCAGTTGGAGGGCTTGCCGCGCGACAACGTCGAACGGGTGGCGCGCCGACCACGTGGGCACGTCCACCTACGGTCGGTATCTTCGGCGCGCAGACTCTGGCCTACCTGCAGCAGAGAATGGGTTCGCGGCCGGGTATGGCCGACCGGTTCACGCCGTTAGACGATCGGCTCCGCCTCATCGAGGCTCAGGTCGCCACCACCCGCGTGGACTAACTCGGCGTGCCGCTGGCCTGTCTGCCGGTGCGCGCGACCGGTGCACGTGCCATGACGGTGTCGACAATGCGGGTGAGCTGACGCCGGTTGGGCGGCGCCCCGGTAAGGAGGAGATGCTGATTGATCAGCGCCGGCCCCACCCGCGCGGTGAGCGGAGTGAGCGCGCCCCCGTCGATCTCGCCCCGGCGCACGCCGGCCCGCAGGATGGATTCGATGATCCGTAAACGAGGCGCCACCACCGCGTCGGCGTAAAGCGTGCGCAGTTCGGGTTCATGAATCAGCTGGCCCATGATCGCCAGGCTGGGGAACGCGGTTTTGCCGGCGAGCACGTCGCAATGCGCAGTGAATACCGCCAGCAAGTTCTCCCGCGCCGGGCGGTCGGCACGGGGCTCGGGCAACGGCGGTACAGCATAAATTAATGCGGCCTGCACCAAGTCATGTTTGCTAGACCAGCGCCGGTACAGTGCGGCCTTGCCGGTGCGGGCGCGCGTCGCGATCCCCTCCATGGTCAGCCCGCCGTAGCCTACGGCAGCCAGTTCGGCTAGTGTCGCCTCGTACAGCGCACGCTCGAGGACTTCGCCGCGCCTGCGGCTGCGGACGGTTTTCGCTCCGGCCTGCTGGGGCATTCCCCGATAGTAGCCGTTGACGTTCCTAGCTGGTGTGCAGGCTAGGGCGGTTTCGGTGAACGAACGCTACCGTCTCCAGCACAATGGGGATTGGCCGCTGATAGTCCCTGAACCGCCTTCGTGCGCTTTGAGGGACCGAGCCCGAATCTCCTGAAAGGGCGGCGATATCGGCACTGTGATCCAGCGGCGTCATCTGCCCTAACCGCCCGCCGGCACCCGTGGCATCACGCTGATGCGGGCCCGGGCAGTCACACCGGTGAGGGCCCGCCCGGCCAGTGCGCCCAGCAGCGACTGGCCGAACGAGTGTGCCGGGAGTGCTGTCGAGGCCGCCGGGGCAGCTGTCGGAGCAGTCTCGGCGCTGGTGTGTGCTGCCGCCGCAAGCCGGACCGCCGGCGCTGCCGCAGCCCAACTGGGCGGCACCGATAATCCGCCGACAGCGGGCGCCTGGCCTAAACCAGCCGAGATCGGCGAGCTCGCACCCACTGCCCCAAGCGCAGCCGGGGTGCCCGGACTGCCGCCCAGGATCGATCCCAAGCCGCCCGGACCGACAGTCTGCAGTAGGCCTATCGCGCGCCCCACGTTATTGCCGAAGACGGCGGCTCCCAGATATGTCACTGGTGTTGTGGCGATCCGGGCCGCCAGAGGCGGCAAACTGAACGTCGACAGCGAATTCACCGACGCCGGCGATAACGCCAGCGATACCAGATTCGTCAGTCCTGACAGAGACGGCGCGGGTGACACGAGCCCCTGCAGTGCCGGTGGCACCGCGACGAGCAGCTGGTAGAGCGTCACGAAGGGGTCCACCGTGTCTGTCACCAGAGACTGACCCACAACCTGCGCGAGCGTGACGAGCTGGCCCGCCAGCCCGGTCGGGTGGGTCGGCGGTGTGAACGGAGCCAATTTCGCCGCAGCCGCCGACGCAGCTGCATACCCGTACATCGCCGTTGCGTCCTGGGCCCACATCTCGTGATAGTCGGCTTCGTTCGCCGCTATCGCTGGAGTGTTTTGCCCCAGGAAGTTGGTTGCGATCAACGACATCAAAGAAGCCCGGTTGGCAGCGACCACGGGCGGAGGCACGGTCATAGCAAACGCGGTCTCAAAGGCCCTGGCCGCCGCGTTGGCCTGTAGTGCAGTCTGTTCGGCCTGTGCGGCGGTGGCGCTCATCCATGCCACATAGGGAACGGCCGCGGCCACCATCGCGGCCGACGACGGTCCCAGCCACGGCCCGCTGGTCAGTTCGGAGATCACCGACTGAAATGAGCTCGCCATGGAATAGAGCTCGGTGGCCAGCTCACTCCAGGCCGCCGCGGCGGCCAACATCGGTCCCGATCCCGGACCAGCATACATGTTGCCGGAGTTTATTTCCGGTGGCAGTGCGCCGAAATCCATTGCTAGAAACCTCCTTCAGTGGGCTGCGATCGCATCGGCAGACGAGGCTGTGGATACCCGCTAGCGGCCTTGGGATTCGGCCACCACAAATCGTTCAGGTGCACCGGAGGTGAGCGCGGCCGCTTCATGACGGGGCGAAAACCCCGGCGATCAGCGCCGCGGCAGCGTTCCGTGCGCTCATCGCAGAGCCAATGCCCCGGCCGTTGCCGGCCGCTGGTATCGGCAGTCCTGGTTGGGTAATCGCCGACAACACGCGCGTGTCGGCGGCACATGTTTCGGTGGCCGAATAGCGTTGCACGTTCGACAGATCTGTGGTCAAACGGCGAATCGTCGCAATTTCTGACTGTCGGTGATGCTGGCGGTTGGCGACGTGTCCACTGTGAAGCTCCACCCGTGTTGTCCCCGCCTTCGGACTGAACGGCGCGGCCCGAGCGAATTGGGCGTGCCCGGATTACGCCCCCGGACTCGGCGGCTTTATCTGCTGTTGCCGCCACACTTGGCTCGTGCGTGGATGAGCGCAGGAGCGCCACCGCTCCAACATTTTGTAGACGGCTACGTTCACTATATGGCTCATCATACCCGGATTAGTGGAGCGGCGGTAGCGGCTCGGTGAGGTCGTGACGGGTTGAGCAGCGGTCTGGGCCTGCTCGTGGTGGCGCGGTACTTCACATGTCAAAGCCGCATCACACTGGTCGTTGCCCAGCGCAGATCCCGCGCGGGTATGGTGCGCGCATGCAGGAGACGCCGCGGCTGCTGTTCGTGCACGCACATCCGGACGATGAAAGCATCGCCAACGGTGCCACTATCGCCCATTACACCGCGCGCGGTGCCCACGTCCAGGTTGTCACCTGCACCCTCGGCGAGGAAGGCGAGGTGATCGGGGACCGCTGGGCTCGGCTGGCCGTTGACCATGCTGACCAACTCGGCGGTTATCGGATCGGCGAGTTGACCGCGGCGCTGCACGCCCTGGGTGTGGACGCGCCCATCTTTCTCGGTGGAGCGGGTCGCTGGCGTGACTCCGGTATGCCCGGTACCCCGGCGCGGCGCCAGCAAAAGTTCGTTGACGCCGACGACCGCGAGGCGGTCGGCGCGCTGGTATCGATAATCCGCGAGCAGCGCCCGCATGTCGTGGTGACTTATGACCCCAACGGCGGCTATGGGCATCCCGACCACGTCCGCACCCACGCCGTGACCGCGGCGGCGGTGCGCGCGGCCGCCACCGCTGACCACCCCGGCTCGCCGTGGACCGTGCCGAAGTTCTATTGGACGGTGCTAGCGACCAACGCGTTGGTGGCCGGCTGGCGGGCACTGAGCCCCCAGGATGTGCGGCCCGGCTGGGTTATTCCGCCAAGCACCAATGATTTTGAAGGTTTCGGCTACTCTGACGAGCACATCGACGCCGTCATCGAGGCCGGGAATGCTCTACCCGCCAAAGTTGCGGCATTGGCTGCGCACCAAACCCAGGTCAGTGTCGGCCCCACTGGCCGCGCATTTGCCCTCTCGAACAACCTCGCGCTGCCCATTTTGGCCGACGAGCACTACGTTCTCGCCGCCGGCACCGCTGGTGAGCGCGATGAGCGCGGCTGGGAAACCGATCTTCTGGCCGGACTTGATCTGACCGAGCCGGGCGCGCGGTAGGCTGCCTCCAGCAGGCCACGGAAGGAATCGGTATGGACCCTGATCTGGACCCCAACCTGCAGCACTGGCAGGACCGGCTTGACAACTTCCAGTGGGTAATCGCCTCTCTGGTCGCAGAACTCGACAGCGTCCCGACCTGATCACCACCAAGACCAGCGCCGGGCCGGCGGCCGACGCCGGCACGACGGATCCTGCCATTCGCATCGTGGTCCTGACACTGCTCGCCGTCGACGGCATCTTGTCCGCGCTCACCGCGGCGTTGCTCATGCCTGCCTACATCGGTGCCGTGCCGTTTCCGGTGAGCGCGCTGATCAGTGGCCTGGTCAATGCGGCCCTGGTGTGGGCCGCCCGTGGATGGACCAGGTCAGCCCGGGTGGCGGGTTTGCCGTTGTGGACCTGGCTTTTGACCGTGACCGTGATGTCATTGGGTGGTCCCGGTGACGACATCATCCTGGGCGGTCGGGGAGTGCTGGCTTACAGCGTTCTGCTGTTGATCGCCTTCGGGGTAGTGCCACCGGCGTGGGTGTTGCGGCCCCGCCGGTCCGGCCGGCGGCCGGACCGGGCCGAACCGCGGCCTGGTTAGCGCGCGACCCACGCCCCGATGAGTTTGAGTCGGATCCGGGTCGCCATCGCGGCCAGTGCTGTCATCGGCGCGGCAGTCTCCACCACGGGCATAGGCTGGGTCTAGTGTGACGGGCATGTAGGGCCGAGATTTTCCGGAGGTGTGCGGATGATTCTCGATCAAAGCAACGTTAAGGAGGCGTGGCTCTGAACCCGCGGCGCAGTGTCGCTCTGCCTACTCCGGTCGTTCCAGCCCGAACCGCGGCTGCTGGCACCAGCGCACTGCGGCGCGTGCTGCGCCGGGCCCGCGACGGGGTGGTGCTCAACGTCGACGAGGCGGCCGTTGCGATGACTGCCCGCGGTGACGACCTGGTGGAGCTGTGTCGCAGCGCGGCGCGGGTACGAGACGCGGGACTGGAATCGGCGGGCCGCCGCGGCGCAGCCGGACGGCTGCCGATTAGCTACTCACGCAAAGTGTTCATCCCGGTCACCCGACTGTGCCGCGACAGCTGCCACTACTGCACGTTCGTCACGGTACCGGGCAAGCTGCGCGCCCAGGGCGCGGGCATGTACCTCGAACCCGAAGAGGTTGTCGACATCGCCCGGCGCGGCGGCGAACTCGGTTGTAAGGAAGCGCTGTTCACCCTGGGTGACCGACCCGAGCAACGCTGGCCCGAAGCACGCGAGTGGCTGGCGCAACGCGGCTACGACTCCACGCTGTCGTACGTGCGGGCGCTGGCAATCCGCGTGTTAGAGGAAACCGGGCTGCTGCCACACCTGAACCCGGGAGTGATGAGCTGGTCGGAGCTCGCGCGGCTCAAGCCGGTCGCCCCGTCGATGGGCTTGATGCTGGAGAGCACGTCGCGGCGGCTGTTCGAAACCAAGGGGCTCCCGCATTACGGATGCCCGGACAAGGATCCGGCTGTCCGCTTGCGCGTCGTAACCGATGCGGGCCGGCTGTCGATCCCTTTCACAACCGGCCTTTTGGTCGGGATCGGCGAGACACTGCAGGAACGCGCCGAGACCTTACATGCGATCCGCAAGTCGCATAAGGAGTTCGGGCACATCCAGGAAGTGATCGTGCAGAACTTCCGGGCCAAGGAACATACCGCGATGGCCTCGGCGCCTGACGCCGACATTCAGGATTTCCTGGCGACGGTGGCCACGGCGCGCCTGGTGCTCGGGCCGGGGATGCGGGTTCAGGCGCCGCCGAATCTGGTGTCGCGCGAGGAGTGCCTGGCGCTGATCGCTGCCGGCATCGACGACTGGGGTGGGGTGTCACCATTGACGCCTGACCACGTCAACCCGGAACGGCCTTGGCCCGCTTTGACGGAGCTGGCTGCCGTCACCGCGCAGGCCGGCTACGATCTGGTGCAGCGGCTCACCGCGCATCCCAAGTACGTGCAGGCCGGTGCGGCGTGGATCGATCCGCGGGTGCGTGGGCACGTGCTGGCACTGGCGGATCCGGCGACGGGCCTGGCGCGCGACGTCAACCCGGTGGGTATGCCGTGGCAGGAACCCGACGAGGTGCAATCTGGTGGGCGCGTCGACCTGCACACGGCTCTCGATGTCGAGGGTCGCGCCCGGCAGCTTCGGAGTGATCTCGACAGCGCGTTCGGGGACTGGGATTCCATTCGCGCGCAAGCGCGCGAGCTGGTAGCCCGCGCACCTGAGCGCATCGACAGCGACGTGCTGGGGGCGCTGCGCTCAGCGGAGCGTGATCCCGCCGGCTGCAGTGACGCCGAGTACCTGGCATTGGCTACCGCTGACGGACCTGCGTTGGATGCGGTGGCGGCACTGGCTGATGCGCTGCGCCGGGACGCGGTCGGCGACGATGTGACTTTCGTGGTGAACCGCAACATCAACTTCACCAACATCTGTTACACCGGATGCCGGTTCTGTGCGTTCGCCCAGCGCAAAGGCGACCCCGACGCCTACTCTCTGTCGGTTGCCGAGGTCGCCGAGCGGGCTTGGGAGGCCCACCTCGCCGGGGCCACCGAAGTATGTATGCAGGGAGGTATCGACCCGGAGCTGCCGGTGAGCGGCTACGCCGACCTGGTGCGGGCCGTTAAGGCCAAAGTGCCCTCAATGCATGTGCACGCGTTCTCGCCGATGGAGATTGCCAACGGGGTTACCAGGAGCGGGTTGAGCATTCGCGAATGGCTCATCAGCTTGCGCGAGGCGGGTCTGGACACCATCCCCGGTACGGCCGCCGAGATTCTCGACGACGAGATCCGCTGGGTGCTCACCAAGGGGAAGCTGCCGACATCGCTGTGGATCGAGATCGTCACCACCGCCCACGAGGTGGGCTTGCGCTCGTCGTCGACCATGATGTACGGGCATGTCGACAGCCCCCGCCACTGGGTGGCTCACCTCAACGTGTTACGCGACATTCAGGACCGCACTGGCGGTTTCACCGAGTTCGTGCCGCTCCCGTTCGTGCACCAGAATTCGCCGCTGTATCTGGCCGGCGCGTCGCGGCCCGGGCCCAGCCACCGCGACAATCGCGCCGTTCACGCCCTGGCTCGGATCATGCTGCACGGTCGCATCTCCCACATCCAGACCAGCTGGGTCAAACTCGGGGTGCAGCGCACGCAGGTGATGCTGAACGGGGGTGCCAACGATCTGGGCGGCACGCTGATGGAAGAGACGATCTCGCGGATGGCCGGTTCTGAGCACGGGTCGGCCAAGACCGTTGCGGAGCTGGTCGCTATCGCCGCGGGCATCGGCCGTCCGGCCCGCCAGCGCACCACCACCTACGCGCCACTGGCCGCCTGAGCCTGGAATCGGGTGTCACCACGACCGGGATAGAGCCGCGTCAGCTGAGCACTGTGGTGATAAGCGCTGACCAGCACAGACCCAGTTCACGGATCGGGCGTGTCCGCTCCCCTCACGCCCTTTACGCCACGCCTGCCCAGCGGGTATACACACGCTTCATGAGGGTGGCGCTTGCGGCTTTAGCGTTGCTTGTTTTCACCTTGCCCGCGTGTGGCGGCGGCACAGTGAGCTCGGAACAAAAACCTGCTCACAGCACTTCGGGAACCGTGATGACCACGGCATCGCCGTCGCCGGCCGCCTTCGGGTTGAGCAGCCCCGCATTCGCCGACAATTCACAAATTCCGATCGACTACTCATGCAAGGGCCGCAACGTTTCTCCGCCGCTGCGCTGGGAGAACGTTCCCACTGGCACCCAATCGCTGGCATTGGTCGTCGACGACCCCGACGCCCCTGCCGGGCTTTATGTCCACTGGGTGGTCACCGGCATCACGCCGTCAACCACCGAAATCGCCGAAGGCGCGCTCCCAGAAGGAGCCGTGGTCAGCCTCAACTCGGGCGGCAAAGCGCAGTATTTCGGGCCCTGCCCACCGGCCGGCACGGGTGTCCATCACTACCGCTTCCAGCTGTACGCGCTGGGTAAACCCGTCACAGTGGCGCCGACGACACCGGCCGGAGAAGCGACCGCAACGATCGCTGAGGCCGCCACCGCCGTCGCCCGAACCATCGGCGTGTTCAGCAGCTGACGCCGTGGTTGGCCAGGGCCGCGCCGGCTGTGCCCGGTGCACGATCGTGGATCGACGGCCGGGACGACTGCCACCCTCGCCGGTCCCACACACCCGCGGGTTCCCTTACACTGCAGTTGCCGCGGCGAGACGTGGGCACGACGGTGATGGCAGATGCGGCGGCGCGGGTGGATAGTAACGCCGCGCACGGGCCCGGACGCGGTGGTCAGGGGGCGGGTTGGTTAACGAGTCCGCACCCGCACTGCGCGGGTGGCGCGCCGCCGGGTGTCCGCTGCGGGTAGACCGGCACTGCGCCCGCGCGCACAACCTGGTGGTGGTTGAAGTGTATGTGCAACGTCTAGTATCAGTAACCATCGGAACCGTATCTCCGGGAAGCGAAACGATAGGGCACACTGAAGTTCGGGGACCGGCATCGGGTAGGGTCAGCGACTTCCCAGGACGTCCTTCTCGGGCGACGGACACACCAGCCATATTGAACAGCACGTGGAGGAGACCTTCGTGACGTACACGATCGCCGAACCCTGTGTCGACATCAAGGACAAGGCCTGCATTGAGGAGTGCCCGGTCGACTGCATCTACGAGGGTGTTCGGATGCTCTACATCCACCCCGACGAATGTGTTGACTGCGGGGCCTGCGAGCCGGTCTGCCCCGTCGAAGCGATCTTCTACGAAGATGATGTGCCCGAACAGTGGAGTCACTACACGCAGATCAACGCCGACTTTTTCGCCGAACTCGGTTCGCCGGGCGGTGCAGCGAAGGTCGGCATGACCGAGAACGATCCGCAAGTGGTCAAGGATCTGCCCCCGCAGGGCGAGAGCGCCTGAGCGGGCACGTGACCCGCGGGCGTATGTCGGCGGCTTTGCCGATCTTTCCGTGGGACACCCTGGCCGACGCAAGGGTCGTCGCCGAGGCCCATCCCGACGGCATCGTCGATTTGTCCATCGGCACACCGGTCGACCCTGTCGCGCCGCTGATCCGGGAAGCGCTTGCCGACGCGAGTGCGGCGCCCGGATACCCCACCACCGCCGGCACCGCGGAGCTTCGCCGCTCCATTGTGGCGGCGCTTGGGCGCCGTCACGGTGTCACCGGCGTCACCGAGGCCGCCGTGCTGCCCGTCATCGGTACCAAAGAACTCATCGCATGGTTGCCAACGTTGCTCGGCCTGGGGGCGAAGGATCTGGTCGTAGTGCCCGAACTGGCGTATCCGACGTACGAAGTGGGTGCCCGGCTGGCCGGGACGCAGGTGGCACGGGCGGACTCGCTGACCCAGCTGGGTCCGCAGTCTCCGGCCCTGGTGTACCTGAACTCGCCGAGCAATCCGACCGGGCGGGTGCTTGGTGTCGATCACTTGCGCAAGGTGGTGGGCTGGGCACGTGAACGGGGCGTGCTGGTGGTATCCGATGAGTGCTACCTGGGCCTGGGGTGGGATGTGCAGCCGTTGTCGGTGCTGCACCCCGCGGTGTGTGGCGAAGACCACACCGGTCTGCTTGCGGTGCATTCGCTGTCGAAGACCTCGTCACTGGCCGGCTACCGGGCCGGTTTCGCCGCCGGCGATCCCAGCGTGATCGCCGAACTGCTGGCGGTGCGCAGACACGCGGGAATGATGGTGCCGACGCCGGTACAGGCGGCCATGGTCGCAGCCCTCGGCGATGACGCTCATCAACAGGAGCAGCGGGATCGCTACGCGCGCCGGCGGAACGCCCTGTTGCCTGCGATCCGGTCGGCCGGATTCGCCGTCGACCATTCCGAAGCCGGGTTGTATCTGTGGGCCACCCGCGGCGAGTCGTGTCGCGACAGCGTTGCCTGGCTGGCGGAGCGCGGCATCTTGGTGGCGCCGGGCGAAGTCTATGGCGCCGGCGGTGCGCGGCACGTGCGTATCGCGCTCACAGCGACCGACGAGCGGATCGCGGCCGCCGTGGCGCGGCTGCGGGCGAGCGGACACGAGCAGCCTGAGGCTGGACTACCTCGCTGTTCGACGCAATCGTGATAGCGCCGCGGATGCTGCTGAGCAGCCCCTGCTCGGGTAAGGAAAGTGGATGACATCATCGGCGGGACGGGCGGTGATCCCGATCTCGGTCGGAGACGCTTTCAAGCGTGTCTTCCTGGGAAAGCCCCTGATCAGCGAGCAGCTGAAATCCGAGAAATTATCGAATCCAGTTGCACTGGGCGCGCTTTCACCCGATGCGATCTCGTCGACCGCCTACGGGCCGGAGCAGATCTTGATCGAACTGCTTCCGCATGCGGGGCTGGCTGCGTTCGTGTTGATACTTCCTATCACCGGCGTCCTGTTGCTGATCTTGGCATTGGTCACCGCATCGTATCGGCAGGTCGTCATGGCCTACACCAGAGCGGGCGGCTCCTATATCGTGGCGCGGGAGAATTTCGGGCCCAGGGTAGCCCAGATCGCCGCCGCGGCATTGCTGATCGACTACGTGGTCACCGTGGCGGTGCAGGCGGCGGCGGGTACGGTAGCAGTTGCGTCGGCGATTCGCCCACTGGGTCCCTACAGCCTGGAAATCACTGTCGCCGTGGTGATTCTCATCTGTTACGCAAACCTGCGCGGATTGCGGGAAGCCGGGATGCCGTTCGCGGTGGCCACCTACTCGTTTGTGGTCATGATCGGCTTGACCATCGTCGTCGGGATCATCCGCGAAATCTTTTGGGGTTTACCGGCATGCGATCCTGAGCACATCGTCGGGGCGGTGCCGGTTCATCACGGCAGCGGGCTGGTGATGGGCGCGACGGTCTTGGTGTTGCTGCGCGCGTTCGCCAACGGCGGTTCTTCGTTGACCGGTGTCGAAGCGATTTCCAACACGGTCACTGTCTTTCGGAAACCGCAGGGAGTCAACGCTCGTCGGGTTCTCACCGTGATGGCCTGTATTTTGGGGTTTTTGTTGGCGGGTGTCGCCTACCTCGCCCACGTCACCCGCGCCACGCCCTATGTCGACGAATACCCGTCGGTGCTGTCGCAGGTAGCCCGCGCGGTTTTCGGCCAAGGTGTGGCCGGCCAGACGCTGTACTTGCTGGTTCAGGCCTCCAGCGCCGCCATCTTGTACACGGGCGCGAATACCAGTTTCAACGGATTCCCGGCATTGGCGAATTTCGTTGCTGAAGACCGCTTTTTGCCGCGCCAACTCATGAAGCGCGGCCACCGTCTAGTATTTTCGAACGGCATTATCACCCTAGCCACGTTGTCGGTGGTGTTGCTGGTGGTGACCGGCGGCTCGGTCAACGCGCTAGTGCCGTTCTACGCCATCGGTGTGTTCACCGGATTTTCGATGGCCGGCTACGGCATGACCAGACACCACCTCAGGTATCGCGAACCGGGTTGGCGGCACCGGCTGGTGATCAACTTCTCCGCGGCGATCTTGTCCACGATCGTGGTGGGAATCTTCGCCGTGGCGAAGTTCACCGAAGGCGCCTGGCTGGTTGTGGTCGTCTTTCCGCTGCTGGTGTTCGTGTTGATCCGGCTGAACCGGGAATACCGTGCTGAGGCGGCTATTTTGGAGGCGTTCCGCACGGACCGACCGGAGGTCGTCAAATACGCCCGGCATCGGGTCTTCGTCTTCGTGAATTCGGTGGATCTGGCTGTGCTGGAGGCCCTGCGCTACGGGAAGGGGTTGCGGGCCGACGAGTTGACCGCGGTGCATTTCATGGTTGATGCCGCTCATGCGGCGCAGTTGCGAAACCGCTGGGACCACTTCGACCTCGACACTCCGCTGCGCGTGGTGGACTGCCCCGATCGACGGATCACCCGGGCTGCTCAAGTGCTGGTCGCAACAGCGGCCAAGCAGCATCCTGACACCAACGTGACCGTGCTGTTGCCTCGCCGAACATACGCCCCCCTGCTGGGACGTCTGTTGCATGACCGCACCGCGGACAAGATCGCGCGCGCCATCAGCCGGATCCCGGACGCCGCAGCGACGATTGTGCCCTACGACGTGCAATCCCGGATCAAGGAAGCGTTCCCCGAAGGCTTGGAGCACCGGATCGCGCGGGAGATCGATAGGCTGTGGGCGCGGATCTCCCGCGATGACCAGCGGGACATCGAAGCCTATGCACACCCGGAGCGGACGTCGGCGGTGATCCCGGTGCAAAGCCTCATTCCCGGGCAGCAGGCCACCGTCGAAGGACGGGTCAGCCAAGTCGAAGACATCACCAAACGGCGGCGAACGTTTCGATGGATTGTCATCGGCGATGACAGCGGAGACCTGCGCGTCATGTTCCACCCCGGCCACGGCGCCAATATCCAGCCCGGCCAGCTGCTGCGGATCACCGGAAAGGTACGCCAAAGCGGTAACCAGCCCATCTGCATGGTGGATCCCACTTACCGGATTGTCGAAGAAGCCCAAGAAGCGCAATAGTTTCCGATCACCGATGCGGTGACGCGGTATTTGGGCAGGCGTGGTGATTGCGACGTAGGGTGCAACCGTGCGTATCCATCCCGAGGTCGCGGATGCGCTGACGGCGCGGCGGCCGGTCGTCGCACTGGAAAGCGCCATTATCAGCCATGGCCTGCCGCGTCCGGACAACCTGCGCATCGCCCGCGAGATCGAGGCGGCAGTGCGTTCCGGCGGTGCCGTGCCGGCCACCATCGCGATTGTCGGCGGTGAGCCGCACATCGGCCTGGACGACACGTCGCTGCAGCGTATCGCCGAGAGCGACACGGTGGTGAAGGTCAGTGTCCGGGATGCCGCGGTGCTCGCGGCCCGGGGTGGTGACGGCGCGACGACGGTCGCCTCGACCGCGCATTTCGCGGCGGCAGCGGGGATCACAGTGCTCGCCACCGGCGGGCTGGGCGGTGTGCACCGGGGGGCGCGTGACAGCTGGGACGAGTCCGCGGACCTCATGACCCTATCGCGCACCGGCGTTTTGGTGGTATGTGCCGGAGTCAAGTCGATTCTCGATGTCGCGGCTACCCTGGAACGGCTGGAGACGCTCAACATCGCGGTGATCGGTTACCGCACCGACTGGTTCCCCGGCTTCTACCTCGCCGACTCCGGCCACCGGGTCGGCTGGCGGGTGGATACGCCCGAACAGGCCGCCGACGTGCTCCGCGCCCGACGCCGGCTGGGCACCGACGGGTACGGGCTGGTACTGGCCAACCCGATCGCCGCTGAGGACGAGATGGACCGCACGCTGCACGACCAGGTGCTCGCCGCCGGCCTGGCCGCCGCCGAGGCGAGCGGTGTGCGCGGCAAGGATCTCACGCCGTTTTTACTTGACTTCTTCCACCGCGAGACGCGCGGCGCGTCAGTCGCCGCCAACATCGCACTGGTGCTGTCCAATGCCCGGCTGGCGGCGGAGGTCGCCGTCGCCGACGCCGCCGGCGGGTGACTTGCGGGTGTGTGGGCGATCGGGTGGCCGGTGCATTGGCGGATCGCGGCATCCTTCGGTCGGTACCAGCATGGACAGCGCCCGCGAGGGTTCCCGGCCGGAGTCTCAGCGTGCAGACCGCGGCGAAGGGCGCGGATGCGCACGTCGGCAGAACGTCTCCGCTCGGCCCGGTGTCGACGGGCGCATGGTTAGATGCGTTGACCAGCGGGTCGTTGCGCAATGTGCGAAGCCGAGGAAAGGGACGATCGTGACGAAGCTGGCAGCAGTGCTGGGCTCGCTGGCCGGGTTGATCTTCACTGCCAATGGTTACCGGCCGCTGTCCAGCCGCGGGTACCCCTCGTTATATGCGTTCGTCTTCGGGGTTTTCGCCTCGGAGCTTCCGCTGCCCATTCTGGGCGCTCAGCTGGCGGCACTGGCCGCGGTGACGCGCCGGCTGTCGCCGCGGGTGCGCCGGTTCAGCTGGCTGGTGTCCGGTATCTCGTGGTTGGGGATGCTCGGGCTGCACCGTATCGGCAGTCGTGCCGATGAGCCACTCGCCGCCGCGCTGGATGCCGGGCTGGGCACGCACCGTCGCACCGACTCCGCGGGTCTGTGGAAGCGACCGGCGGGGCCGGGCACCGCTAAGTCACCCGGTGTGATCCGGATGCTCCGGGTTTACCGCGATTATGTCCACGATGCCGACATCAGCTATGGCGAATACGGCTCGCGCAACCATCTCGACATCTGGCGGCGCCCCGACCTCGAGCGTCGCGGCCGGGCGCCGGTGCTGCTGCAGGTGCCCGGCGGTGGCTGGACGCTGGGGAGCAAACGCGGACAAGCGCATCCGTTGATGAGCCACTTAACCGAACTGGGTTGGATATGTGTCTCGATCAACTATCGGCTCAGCCCGCGCTCGACCTGGCCCGACCACATCGTCGACGTCAAGCGCGCGATCAGCTGGGTTAAGGAGCATATCGCCGAATACGGCGGCGACCCGGACTGGATCGCGATCACCGGCGGCTCGGCGGGCGGCCACCTGTGTGCATTGGCCGCGCTTACCCCCAATGACCCTCAGTTTCAACCGGGTTTCGAAGACGCCGACACCCGGGTTCGGGCCGCGGTGCCGTTCTACGGCGTCTACGACTTCACCCGTACGTCGATACATCCGCTGATGGCACCCATGCTGGGTAAGTACGTGTTCAAGCTGAGCCGCACCGAGACGTCGGACGCCTTCCGCGCCGCCTCACCGATCACTCATGTATCTGCCGACGCGCCACCCTTTTTCGTGCTGCACGGCCGCAACGACTCCCTGATCCCGGTGCAGCAGGCACGCAGCTTCACGGCGCGGCTGCGCGAGGTGAGCCGCCGGCCCGTGGTCTACGCCGAGCTGCCGTTCGCCCAGCACGCCTTCGACATCTTCGGTTCAGCGCGGGCGGCGCACGCGGCAGTGGCCGTCGAACAGTTCCTCGCCGACGTCTATGCGTCGGATCACGCGGCCGCGGACGTGACCAGCTTGTCCAGCCCGGCGCGGTAGGCCGCGAGGCGGTGCCGGTCGACCGGGTCGATCGGGCCGCCGGAGTCGACCGCGATTTCGACGCCGACGTGCTCGTAGGGCAGTCCGGGAAGCGGCAGCGGGACATGAGGGACCACGTCGAAGAGGTTGACGACGCGGTAGCAGCTGTCGATGGTCATGTTGAAGGACATGGCGAAGTCGTGCAGCCCGGTGCGCGGTCCGCCGAACGTGGTCAGCGCGGGTTCCAGATTCGGCGGCATGTTTGTGAAAATGTCGGGCGCGGCGAGCACCGCCAGCGCGGCGCCCAGGCTATGGCCGGTGACGACGATGTGATTGCACCCGGCGCATGCGGTCGCGAGATTCGACGCGAGGCTGTCCCGTATCGTCGCGTAAAGGGCCATCCAGCCGAGGTGTACATGCCCGAAGCCGGCGACGGGCCGATAATCGCCGGCGAATGCGTCGAAGTCGTCCAGCCATTCCGCTGCGGTGAGTGTTCCGCGGAACGCGACGAACACCGTCCTGGCCGCTCGGCTGTTCGCGATCAAACCGAATACCGGGCCTGCGCCGGTGAGCCGTTCGACAAGCGACCGCGCACTGTCGGGTAGGCCGGTGATCGCGTCCAGGACGCCGACATCGGCTTGGAGGAGGGCGGTTTTGCGGTAACCGGCGGGGAGAGCCGGCTCGGCAGCAGGGGTGGTGAACACTGCGTAGGCGGCCTCAGCCATGGGCAACACGGTGTCACGGGTGAATCGCGGGTTGAAACTCATAGTGCACGGTGTACTCGACTCGGTGTCCCAGCAGGCCGGATTGACGTTTTTGAGTTCGTTACCGCGACAACTGTCCGGAAGACCGCCGGCTAAAGGGCGCGACTCCCGTGCTCAGGCGTGCCTGAGCCGAGATGTTTTCGCGGCCAGGGCAACAACATCGGCACACGGCGGCGGTAGTCGCGGTATTCATCGCCGAGCCCGGCCACCAGGTCGTGTTCCTCCAGCTGCACGGCGATGACGATGTACCCGGTGGTGGCGACGGCGAACAGCAGGTGCCCGGCGGTCAGTTTCGGTGTCGCCCAAAACGCGATGACAAAGCCCAGCATGATCGGATGCCGCACCAGCCGGTACAGCAGACGGGAGCGAAATCCGATGTTTGCGTGTGGTTTCCCACGCCCAGCCAGGTACGCCTGCCTGAGCCCGAACAGGTCGAAATGGCTGATCATGAATGTCGACGCCAGCGCCATCAGCCAGCCCAGCCAGAACAGCACCCACAGTCCGAGCCTGCCGGCTGGTGCTGTCACGTTCCACACCACAGCGGGAATGGACCTCCACTGCCAAAACAGCAGGAACAGCACGAGATTCGTCACCAACACATAGGTGCTGCGTTCGATCGGCGGCGCCACGTAATGCGTCCACCATCGTTTGAACGCCGGGCGGGCCATCACGCTGTGCTGGATGGCGAACACCGAAAGCAGCACCATGTCGATCGCGACCGCCTGTCCCGCCGGGGCCACCGCGGCGGAGTCGACACTGCGCGGCACCCCAAAGTCGCCGACGAACCCGATCGCGTAAATGAAGGCGGCGACAAACATCACGTAACACATCACGGCGTAGCCGATTACCAGGAAGCGGCTCATGGTGGCCTCCCAGCTGGTCGCTGCTCTTGTGAGCCGGGCTGAGCGGAATGCCCGGCAAATCGCCAACCGCCGTGACCAACTGCCCTAACAGTACAGCTGTGCACCGCCTGGGTCGAGACTTCCGCGATGGGTGCTTCGCGGTGGTGATCCGGGGCTCAGCCCTCGGTCGCCCGCAGACCCAGCGAAAGCAGCAGTCGCACATCGGGATCGGCCAGCGACACAGACAGTATTCTCTCGATTCGGCGTACCCGGTAGCGCACGGTGTTGGGGTGGACGTGTAGCCGGGTCGCTGCGGCGCTGATATCCCCGAAGCTGTCCAGGTACGCGCGCAGCGTCTCGGCCAGCACCGGGTCACGCGCCCGCAGCTCCCGTACCCGCGGGTCGATCAGTCGCTCGTCGGCGCTGACCAGGGTCACGATTTCGTCGAGCAGCACGGTGGTGCGCGCTTCGGCCAGCGACGTCACCTGGGCGATGGAAACCGGGTGGCGCTCAGCGCTGTCGAGCACCCGGTCCACTTCGGCGCGCGCGGCGGCTGCCCCGGCCAAACCGGTCACCGGGGCGGCGATGACGGCGCGCAGCTCGAGTCCCAGCTCGCTGCGCAGTGCGGCGATCGTCCCCCGAATCCAGGAGGTGACAGCGCGGGTGTTCGTGGCCTGCGGTAGCAGCACATATACCCGTGAGCCTTTCGAGACGACTTGAGCATCATGGCGAAAAGCACTGGCACTCAATGCTAAGACGTCGGACGGCTGCCGGTCACGGCCGATGCTGTCGAAGCCGATGACTGCGGCGTCGGCGTCGGCCACGATGCCGAGTTCGCGGGCGATGACGGCGACGGTGTCAGCGCTGTCCATCTCGCGCAGGCCTAGAAGTTGCTGCACCCGCAACGCATGGGAGGAGGGCCGGGCCGCCAGCCGCCCCATGATGCGCGCCGCCAGCACCGCAGCCCCGCGCAGCATCTGCTCGGCATCCTCAGCCAGCGGTCGAGAACCCTGCTGAACCCAGATAGTGCCGGCAAACACCGACGCTCGGCGGGTGTCGACCGGAGGCAGATGGATACCGACCGCCAGCCGCGGCCGCAGCCCCAGTTCCGGGCGTTCCGCGACGCGGACGACCTCGTTGCCGGCCCGCAGCGCATCGAAGATGCCCCACTTGCCGATCCATTCCAGATGCTCAGGCGGGCCGGCCCGGCCCAGGATGGACGACCGCCGCAGTTCGTCGGCCTCCTCGTTGGAGGCCGAATAGGCCAGCACGTGCGAGCGGTCGTCTTCGATGCTGACCATCCCGTGGATGCGGTCGGCCAGTGATTGCGCCAGGCTGAACAGATCGGCGCCGGAGTCGTACAGCGGATCGGCACGGTGATGCTCGAAGACGTGGTTGACCAATCGATACAGCCGCTCCCAGCGGGCTCGCGGGTCCACCGCCACCACCGCCGACCCTGCGGCGACCGCCGTGGCCACCAGTTCATCGGAGGGCTTTTTGACGAAGATGGCCACCGGTGTCCACCCGCTGGGCTGCTCGCCGATCCAGCGCAGCGCCTCGTCGTCGCTCACACCGAGCAAGAAGAACACGTCGGCAGAGTCCGCTCCCGCAGCCAGACCCCACCGTACATCGTCGGAATCGATCAACGCCGCCGACCCCACCGGCAGGTCCAGGCCACGCGGGGCGTCGATGAGGCTGACCATCGTGGTGTCCAGCGCGAGCAGCAACTGACCCAGCCCGACGCCAGCGGCCCGCATGTTGTCCGATCCTACTAGCACTGCCGGGCTATCTTGTTCGATTAACCAATCGTCTGGGGCTGGGTACGCGCGACCCTGGCAGTATGGATGCGATCACCCGGGTACCGCTGCCGGTCAACGAGCCGGTGCACGACTACGCCCCGCATTCCCCCGAACGACGGAGGCTGCGCGCCGCGCTGGCCTCGTTGGGTGGTGAGCCGATCGACCTGCCGCACGTCATCGCCGGTCAGCACCGGATGGGCGACGGTGAGCGCATCGACGTCGTGCAGCCGCACCGGCACGCCGCGAAACTGGGCACGCTGACCAACGCCACTCACGCCGACGCCGCTGCCGCGATCGACGCCGCGATGGCCGCAAAGAACGATTGGGCGGCGACGCCGTTCGACGAACGCGCCGCGGTCTTCCTGCGTGCCGCCGATCTGCTGGCTGGCCCGTGGCGGGAAACGATCGCCGCCGCAACGATGCTCGGCCAATCCAAGACCGCTTATCAGGCCGAGATCGACGCGCCCTGCGAGCTGATCGACTTCTGGCGGTTCAACGTCGCCTTCGCCCGCCAGATCCTGGCGCAGCAGCCGATCAGCACGCCTGGCGAGTGGAACCGCGCCGACTACCGGCCGCTGGATGGCTTTGTCTATGCGATCACGCCGTTCAACTTCTCCTCGATCGCCGGCAACCTGCCCACGGCGCCCGCGCTGATGGGCAACACCGTCGTGTGGAAGCCGTCAATCACACAAACCCTGGCG
This sequence comes from Mycobacterium botniense, assembly GCF_010723305.1. Classification (NCBI taxonomy): domain Bacteria; kingdom Bacillati; phylum Actinomycetota; class Actinomycetes; order Mycobacteriales; family Mycobacteriaceae; genus Mycobacterium; species Mycobacterium botniense. Next base: position 342,340 of record NZ_BLKW01000004.1, read on the forward strand.
GCCTACTTGACAATGCAACTGCTGGAGGCGGCGGGACTGCCGCCCGGGGTGGTCAACCTCGTGACCGGTGACGGCTACGCGGTTTCCGATATCGCGCTGACCGATCCGCGGCTGGCCGGTATCCACTTCACCGGCTCGACAGCCACTTTCAAGCACCTCTGGCAGCAGGTGGGAGCCAATATCGGCCGCTACATCAGCTATCCGCGGCTGGTCGGAGAAACCGGCGGCAAGGACTTCGTGGTGGCGCACGCGTCGGCGCAACCGGACGTTTTGCGTACCGCGTTGATCCGCGGCGCGTTTGACTACCAAGGCCAGAAATGCTCTGCGGCGTCGCGAGCCTTTATCGCGCGCTCGGTGTGGCAGCGGATGGGCGACGATTTCCTGGCCGCCACTGCTGAGCTGCGTTACGGCGACATCACCGACTTCTCCAACTTCGGCGGAGCGTTGATCGACAGACGCGCTTTCACCAAGAATGTCAACGCTATTGAACGAGCAAAGGGCGCACCCGGTGTCACGATCGCAGTCGGCGGCGGATACGACGACAGCGAAGGCTATTTCGTGCATCCCACGGTGCTGCTTGGTGATGACCCGGGCGACGAGGCTTTCACGACCGAGTATTTCGGGCCGATCCTGTCGGTGCACGTCTACCCCGACGAACACTACGAGCAGATCCTCGAGGTCATCGACACCGGGTCTCGCTACGCGCTCACCGGCGCGGTCATCGCCGACGACCGAGCTGCTGTGCGTACCGCGCTCGAACGGCTACGGTTCGCGGCGGGCAATTTTTATATCAACGACAAGCCGACGGCGGCGGTGGTGGGGCGGCAGCCGTTCGGCGGGTCGCGCGGGTCAGGAACCAATGACAAGGCGGGTTCAGCACTGAACCTGTTGCGCTGGACGTCCGCCCGCTCGATCAAGGAGACTTTCGTCCCGGCCACCGATCACCGCTACCCGCATATGGCGGCCGAGTGATGCCAGGACTGTTCGCCCGCAGTATCCGTCCGGTTATTTTGGCTGCCGGCCGGGCTGACCGGTTACGGCGAATAGTGGAACGCCTGCCGGTCACTCGGACGGTTGTGCGCCGTTTCGTCGCCGGAGAGACGCTTGACGCAGTATTGGAAAACGTTGCAGCGCTGCGGAAGTCCGGCCGCTACGTCAGTATCGACTACCTGGGGGAGGATATCACCGATCGCGACGGCGCCGACGCGTCCGTGCAGGCCTACGTGGATCTGCTCGATGTGCTGGGCTGGTGCGGTGAGCCGGTATTCGACGGAGTTCGGCCGCTGGAAGTATCGCTGAAGCTCTCCGCGTTGGGGCAAGCTCTTCACCGTGACGGCGAGAAGATCGCCCGCGAGAACGCCTACGCGATTTGCGCCGCCGCGCAGCGTGCAGGTGTATGGGTGACGGTGGATGCCGAGAGCTCTGCCACCACAGAGTCGACGCTGTCGATTGTGCGCGACCTGCGGGTCGACTTTCCATGGCTGGGGTTGGTTTTGCAGGCCTACTTGCGGCGCACGTTCAGCGATTGCCAAGAATTCGCCGCAGCCGGTGCGCGGATCCGGCTGGTCAAGGGCGCTTACGACGAGCCGGCCTCGGTTGCCTACCGGGACCGCGCCGAGATCACCGACTCGTATCTGCGGTGCCTTCGGGTGCTGATGGCGGGGTCGGGGTATCCGATGGTGGCGTCGCACGATCCCGTGGTAATTAGTTCGGTGCCTGCCTTAGCCCGCGAATCGGGGCGTGGACCGGGCGATTTCGAGTACCAGATGCTGTATGGCATCCGCGACGCCGAACAGTGCCGTCTGGTCGACACCGGTAACCGCGTACGGGTGTATATGCCGTTCGGCACTCAGTGGTACGGGTACTTCGTGCGGCGGTTGGCGGAGCGGCCGGCGAACCTGATGTTCTTCTTGCGGGCGTTGACCGAACGTCAACAGCGGAACCCGTAGGCCGTACCGGGGTGCGTACGCCATCACGGCGGGCACACCTACGCGTTCGATGACACGGTGGCCTGGCTGACGGTGGCGTGTTCGAAACTGCGGTGTGTGAGGTGATGCGCATCGCCTGGCGCACCATGGAGGCGATTGTGGCCCGGGTGTGGGCCGACACCGAGAAGAGCATCGGCCGGTTCGCGAACCTGCGCCGGATCGGTATCAACGAGATCTCCTAGAAGCGTCACCACACGCCGACCGTTGCTGAACTCGGGCATAAGCAGCTCCTCTCGGATCACCCGAGAAGACTGCCAGCATTGGGTAATTTCCCACCCCGATGTCTGCGGCGAACTCAGACGCAAATTACCCGAACCGCTTGCGGCAACTGCTGTTTTAGGGCGCTGGCATAGCCGCGGAATGGGTCCAGCGATGCGGTGGCGATCTGCGCCTTCCACTGGTCGTCGCGCTCGCCCAGCCAGCTGGTCAGCATGACACCGGAGCGGCCGTGGACCACCTCGAGCAGCCGCGCTGGCTGACCCGGTGTCAGATCAGCGATGCCGGTCGCATACTTCGTCGGATGCTGTCCAGTCGCGCGCAAGAACGCGGTCTCATCCATCCCGATCGCCCTCGGCGCGTCCAGCCGTGCCGGGTCGTCGATGAGCGGCTTATCGCAAGCGGTGACGATCCGCATGATGGTCGCCCAGCCCACACCGAGCGCCGACGCGACCCGCGAGACGGCGCCGTCGTGGGCACCGACCTGCTTGAACGCCCACCCCCGGGCCCGCTCGGTCAACCACGCGCGCGGCTGGATCGCAGGATGCTGCTCAGTCCAAGTCTTTTTCGGACACAACGCATGTGGGCAACACCAGACCCGTTTATGCCAACACAGCACCACCGGTCTGCCGCCGATAGGCAGATCACGTACCCACACCGGACGGATCTTTGGCAACCGCCAGCGCCCCACAGTCAGGGCAAGGCGCCAGCCCAACGACGGTCTCAACCAGCAGCTCCAGCTCACCTCCGGCATCCGCGGCGGCCAGCACCCGCAACCCATCCAATCCGAACAACGCAGCAACAACCGATCCGGTAACCTCTGCTTCCAACCTGGGACTCCTCAACAATCCGTGTGAACTTTGGTTTGTTATCACGGATCATGCCGAGTCCCAGGCCCACGATCAGCTCATTTCAAGGCCTCAAGCGGGTCTCGCCCGGATCCCCAGCTCCCAGCATCATGGAGAAGAGCCGCAAAAGCTGTTGGCCGACTTCGACGTACACACGCTTCTGTGCTTGCCGACCGGCATTTTCTATGCGCAGGGTGTGAAGGCCAATGTGCTATTTTCGACAAGAAGCTGGCCTCCGAGCGGCCGTTGACTACGAAATTCTGGGTCTACGACCTGCGCACCAACCAGCACTTCACGCTCAAGGAGAACCCTCCGCGCCGCCCTCACCTCGACGAGTTTGTCGACTTCTACCTCAGCGGAAAGCCTCGTGACGAGCGTGTCGAATCGGAGAGATGGAAATCGCTCACCTACTTCGAACTCATCGCGCGGCAAGGTCAACCTCCACATCACCTTGCTGTGTGACGAGTCGCTCGACGACGCTGACCACCTTCCAGCGCCCGAAATCATCGCCAGAGAGATTGTCGAAGATCTGACCACGGCTCTGGGGGAGTTCGAGGTGGTAGCGGCAGCCCTCGAAGCCACCGCGAACGGAGACGCAGATTCAACGTGGATCGTCTCGGGTCACCGGCGCTTCGGCTGCCAGGTAGCGCAATGCTGACTCCGGCCAGTTCTTTGCGTGGGGGCGAGAAGCGCCCGGATCAATCAGAGTTAGGCCAGTCCGGCGGCAAGCCAAATAGACTGGCCGCCGTCGCGGACGCATCAGTGCGAGCCAGCTTGCCGTCGTCGCCGACCACTACTGTTGCGAAAGGTGGCAACGAAGGCATAGAGTTCACTGCCCACGGGTTGATCCACAGTTCGGGCAGTTTGGATGCGACCGACCAGGCCCGCATTGCATCGCCGAACAGTACAGCCGATATCCGGCTCCCGCGGGGATCTGCCCCGGGGCGCCAATACCCGTCGGGTGTGTGTACAAAATGAGCCTCGTCTAGGTTATCCCGAGGTACCGCGAGCTTTATTGACCCGAAAAGCGCCTCCCTCAAATCGTCTTTATGGATAGAGTTCCAGGTTGTGATCGCAACGACAAGCGGCCTATCGGGTGTGTTATATTTTCCGCCCTTTTTGTTCAGAGTCTTCCTTAGTTGCTCAACGTCCTTACCGAATTGAGCTGGTTTTGTTGGGTAAATCGCGATCAAACGCCGAGGAGTGCCGCGACGATCAGGTCGCACGGGCACAGCGGTATAGTCAAGGATCCAGTCACCGGCAGTTAGCTGAGTATGCGGTAATGGGTGCCCCGCGGCCTGTTCAGCTATGACGCGGTCAGCATCCAGGCTTGCGAGCCACTTCTCGAGTGGAGCGATGATGTCCCGTGCCCGGGGACGCTGCTTGCCCGGCGAACGTATCTCGAGGTCGACCATAAAGTCGGGGTTTTTGGCGTCGTTAACGCAGTCACACACCCAGTTCCAGGCATCCGAGTCGAGTTCGCCGTTGAACATCACCGCCGCTTCGACGTACATGCTTGACGAACCTTTGGTGACAAGGAAATCCGGTTTGTTGTTACTGCCGGACAGTTCTGGGTGGACCTTAATGTCGTATCCGAGGCAATCGAAGAGAGTGAATACGTACAGCTCCCACCATGCGGGAAGGTGTTGCCGCACGTCGGCCTTCCTCAGGCGACTGACCAGGCCTGGCTTGTGCTCCTCGGGAAAGGCTGCGTAGCAGATCTCAAGGTGATCTCGTACCCGATCCCAGAGTGCGCCGGCGCGGCGGTCCAGGAACGCGAATGTCGACTCAAGATGGCGCGCTGGTTTGTCGTCAAACCGAGTGAATTCATCGAACAGCTTCCCACTCGCGACGGCGGGCGCCACCGTGTCGGATAGTTGGCTGATTCGCTGTGGTGAGACTTCGAGCAGTTCGCCGGCGTCACGCACCGGAATCCCTGCGCTGACAAGCTCGTTCGCCAATGCTTCGGTTAGATCCTGGGCCTTCCTGGTTGCGATGGCGGCGCGCTCGCGCATATCGATGATGTCCTGTGCAGCTTCGTGAACGTCCCCGCACCCAGGCACGGTGATGCTGGAGACCTGCACGGAGACGTCGTCCAGAGGTGTTCCGGTGGTTACCGCGATCCACTCGCGGCCCATCAATTTGGCTTCGGATAGCCGTCGTGCCTGGGTTAAGCCATTCAGCTCGGGAACACGAACCATCCACCAGCGGCCGTCGCGTACGATCTCAATCTTGTATTCGCTCGTCATTTCCCCTCTTTCGCCTCTTTCTCTTCTTTGGCCAGTCGTTCGGCCTGTGCGATCGCGTTGTTAATTTGGCGTACGACGCCCGGCGATATCGTGCGGTGCCCGTACGGAATTGAAACCGAGGGCCCGAGCAGGTGGAGCCATTTGGTGTGGCTGCCAGCCGCATCGGTCGGGCTGAATCTCGATTTGCGAAGCCGCATGGTGATGGTTCTGGCTGGTTCCTCTTTGACCACCATTTTAGTCTAATCAAGTAGACAAATTCTAGTAAAGCAAGCTAGACACAGCCCCAGGCGGACTGCGGGTAGTTGGTGGACGATGAGGTTGAGAACAACAGTCCGGCGAGAACCACCCAAACTCAGCCCCCTGGCCAGGAGCTCATAACCCAGGGGTGCCGAGCGACGGGGCTCGACACTTCGCTTCGGCGCGGACTAGTCCGCTGCCGGTCATCTCTCGGAAGGCTCTCTCCTGCTTCGTGATTCGCGACTCAGGTGCGCGCCGGAAAAGACGCGAGGGCCGTTTCCACCTCGTGAAGGTCTCGCTCGTTGCATTGGGCCCAGCGCTGCTCGTCGGCGTCAAGGTGAGTAAGGAATGCATAGCGGCTGCGGATGGTGGTGATCCAGTCCTTCATACGCACGGGCTTGGTCAGGTAGCCGATGTCTTCTTGACGGAACTCACGATCGTCCCGCTGCCTGAGGATCTCCTGCGGGTCGACTGGCTTGGTTCCGCGGCCGTCGACTACGACGTCGCGGTAGACCTTGAGCACCCAGAGTCGGCGGATGAGGGACTCATCGAGCGCACCCGAGGTTGCGAACCATTGCAGATCGTAGAGGTCTCGTGCCAGCGACACCGGGCGGTAGCGTGCGAGCTTCTCGGCGACGGCTTCCTCGACGCGGACTACCGGAGTCGGCGACAGAATGAAGTCGTACCTGTCGTGGATCGGCAGCCGCACCGGGTCGAGCAACTCGGGTGCCAGACTTAGCGCGTGTCGCGCCAACTCTATCTTGGCGCCCAGCTGCGGTCGGCCGAATGGCGTGTCTACCAACAGGTCGCCACGTCGACCGTCGTCACCGAGATTTTCAATCGCGAAAGTAAAACCTTCGACCTCGACGCCGTCGAGAGCCTGCAGAGCGGCGAGCGCAACCTCCTCATCGGGCGCGGCGAAGTCGAGGTCGGTCGAGAAACGGCCCGCGTTGCCCGCTCTAAACTTTCGCAGCGCGGTACCGCCCTTGAAAACCAGGCCGCGCGCGAAGAGCCCGGCGTTGTGAAGCAAATGCAACGCGTGATCCTGGGCGATGTCGAGAAGAGCGGCATCGCGTCCACCCCTGACGCCTTGATAGTGGCGCGCGAGGTGCCCCTCGGTGATCCGGGTCACGATCCGGTGCCCACGGTGAGGTATCGGTGCAGCAGAGTGTCATTGACCTTGGTCTCTGCGTCGAAGACACCTGCGCTGGCGACACGCGGTCCCAGCCAGACCGTCTCTGTCGCTGGGTGGGCCGCGACGATCGCGGCTCGGGCGTCGGTGTTGCCTGCCGACCCGAGAAGGTACGCGGCACGCTGCGCCGCTGCACGCGGCCTGGTCTGCAGCAAGCCAATGATGGTGTCGACGTCCACGCGCGTGACAGCATCTGGCAGCCACTGACCCAGGCCAGCCACGTCCTTATAGGCCGACGGGCGTACCGCAATGCCGACGATCAGTCCTTCGAGGTTCCATGACGGCAATCCGTTGACCGTCGTCAGCCCGACCTCGGGCAACTCGATGCGGACGTAGCGCCAATCACCGGCGAGTGCCTTAGGAAAGGCTTGCTCGACAGGCAGGGCAACGACCTCCTGTTCCGGCAACCGCTGGGCCAGCCCAAGGAGGGATGCCGCCGTTTCCATGGCCAGCACGCCGCGCCAATCGGGGTCCACGGCGCGCTGCGCGCGGAACTCGATGAATCGGTCCCCGGAGCCGTAGGCGCCGCCGCGCGCTGCAGGGAGGAACTCCCAGGCGTGCCGGGTCCGCAGCTGTCCCAGCCAGCCGCCGCGCTGGAGTTCGTACGCGAGACGCCGGGTCGCCACCTCATCGCCATCAACGCCGACTTGGTGCATGACAGTAGCCAGCCGATCTGACGTCACGACCAGGTCGCCGTCGAGTTCGAGCTGCTCGACTACGTCGGCGACCGAACGGGGAATGACTCGCGCCACTGTCATTCACCACCTTTCTTTGGTCAATAGTAATAAACTACGGTCTTGAATGACAGTGCTACGCGAATCGGCGCGGATAGAACACGCCGTCCATGGGGCGGTCCGGCGCGTTGACGCCGTCAACACGGCGAATCGAAAACCGCAGGTGACGAACTGCACTGAAATGGATCGAAGGAGATCGAAGCCGCTGTTAGAGACGTTGACGGACGCCGAATTCAGGGGTTCGAGCCCCCTCCAGCACTGGGGATCTGTCGCCGCATCGGTGTGCGGGACACCGGCCCGCCCGCGCATCGGTGGAGCTCCTGCGGCCGGGGGACGCCGCTCGGCTCGCCGCCGGCGTTGTGGTCGCCGGCTCCACCCCCGGTCGCTCCGGTCACCTCAAAGCAGCTGCTGACACGGCGGCACGCCACTATCCCGCTAACCGATCACAGGAGCCAGGCATGAGTTTCAACCTTGCCGTCATTCTTCGCGAATCCCGCAATGCCCATCCGGACAAGCCGTTATGCCATATCGGCGACCGGTCCTTCAGCTACGCCCAGGTCGACGAGATCTCCGGCCGGATCGCTGCCAGTCTGCGCAGCCTCGGCATCCGCCCGGGGGACAAGGTCGCGCTCCAGCTGCCCAACCTGCCGCAGTTCTTGTTCGCCTACTTCGGCATTCTCAAAGCCGGTGCGGTAGTCGTGCCGCTGAACCCGCTGCTGCGCGCGCCGGAAATCAGCTATCACCTCAAGGATTCCGACTCGCGGATGCTGATCACTTTTGAGACCTCCGCCGACGAGGCGGTCCGGGGTGCCGCCGGAATCGCGGAGTTGAGCACTTATGTGGTGAATCTGCCTGGAAGTGACAAAAGATTTTCTCACACAAAGTCTTTCGATGAGTTGTACTTCGCGGACGACACGGGCGACATCGAGCCGACCAACGCCGAAGACACCGCGGTGATCATCTACACGTCGGGCACCACCGGCAAACCCAAGGGCGCCGAGTTGACGCACTTTCAGCTGTTCATGAACTGCACGGTCAGCGGCGAGCTGTTCGGCTTCCGCGATGATGACATCGGCTTGGCGGTGCTGCCGATGTTTCATGTCTTCGGCCTGTCCAGTGTGCTCAACGTGACGGTGCGGTTCGGGGGAACGCTGGTTCTGGTGCCCCGATTCGACCCGAAAACCGTCATCGACGAACTCGTCCTGCACCGCTGCACCATCTTCTCCGGCGTCCCGACAATGTATTTCGCGCTTCTTGCGGCCGACACCGAAGGTCGTGACCTCTCGGCGCTGCGGGTCGGGGTATCCGGCGGTGCCGCGATCCCCGGTGAGGTAATCCGGGCGTTCGAAGAGAAATTCCCCGGCGTGGTGATCCTCGAGGGATACGGATTGTCCGAAACGGCGTCCACCGCGACGTTCAACATCAGCGCCGAACAGCGCAAAGTGCTCTCGATCGGCAAGCCGATTTGGGGGGTTGAGGTCCGCGTGGTCGACGAGAACGGCACCCCGTTACCGCCAGGACCCGGCAACGTCGGGGAAATCGTGATCCGCGGACACAACCTGATGAAGGGGTACTACAAAAAGCCTGAGGCCACCGCCGAGGCGTTCCGCAACGGCTGGTTTCACACCGGCGATCTCGGCTACCGCGACGAGGACGGCTACTTCTTTATCGTCGACCGCAAGAAAGATCTCGTCATCCGCGGCGGCTACAACGTTTACCCCCGCGAGATCGAAGAAGTCCTCTTCGAACACTCCGGGATCGCCGCGGCAGCGGTGATCGGCAAGCCGGACGAGAAACTCGGTCAAGAGGTGCTCGCCTTCGTCGTTGCCAAAGAGGGTGTCAGGCTGACCCCCGACGAGGTCATCGCCCACTGTAAAGAGCGATTGGCCGCCTATAAATACCCGCGCGAGGTCCGCATCATCGATGAGCTGCCCACCGGCCCCACCGGTAAGGTCCTCAAAAAAGAGCTGCGCCCATAAGCCGCTGCGGACCCACCTCTATCAATGATGGTGCGGCTTAATGGAATAAAGGAATAGTCGTTGACGGGTGCCGCCCGGCGGTGTACACCAAATGCCGAGCTGGCGCCCTGCGCGAGGAGGATCCAGATGGCCGATGCGAACACGCTCGTTGACACCTACCCGCTCTACATCGATGGGCGGTGGGTCGAGCCGCAGGCCGGCCGCTACGCTGACATCTGCCCGGCCACCGAGGCGGTGATCGCCACCGCGCCCGATGCGGACTGCTCCCAGGTCCAAGCCGCGATCGCGGCGGCGCGGCGGGCGTTCGACTCGGGACCGTGGGCGCAGGCCGGGCCTGAGGAGCGGGCGCGCTGCCTCCACCAGCTCGGCGAGGCTCTGCGAGATCATGGCGGCGAATTCTTCGCACTTTCCCAAATCGAATGGGGCTGCGTCGCGAACGAGCGGGCGATGCAGGTCGACAGCGCCGCGGTCATGGCCGATCGTTCCGCGGAGCTCGCCACCAAGCTGGGCGATGAGCCTCTCGGCGGGACCGCGCTGCTGTGCCATGAACCCCTTGGGGTGGTGTCGATTCTTACACCGTGGAATTTCCCGCACTGTCTGAACGTCATGAAGGTGAGCAATGCTCTCGCTGCGGGCAACACCGTCGTACTCAAGCCCTCTCCGCTGACACCGCTGGCCGGGCTCGCGCTGGCGCGAATGATCGATGAGTACACCGACATCCCGCCGGGTGTCGTCAACGTCGTCACACCGTCGGGTGTCGAGGCGGCCAAACTACTCACCACCGATCCCCGCATCGATATGGTGAGTTTCACCGGCAGCTCGGCCGTGGGCTGTCAGGTCATGTCTGCGGCGGGCAGCACGATGAAGCGGATCTTGCTCGAATGCGGTGGGAAGTCGGCCAGCATCGTGCTTGACGATGCGGAGATCACCGACGACATGCTGCAGCGGATGTTATTCGATTGCTGCTCAATGCATGCCGGCCAGGCTTGCATCCTGCACAGCCGGCTGCTGCTTCCCGACCGGCTCCACGACGAGATTGTGGATCGGCTGGTCGACTTCGCGCGGGCGCTGCGCGTCGGCGACCCCACTGATCCGTCGGCGCAGATGGGGCCGCTGATCAGTGCCACGCAGCTGGATCGCGTCCAGGCATATGTCGCCGGGGCGGTTGACGACGGAGCCAGGCTTGTGACAGGTGGTGCTCGTCCCCCCGGCTTGGATGTCGGTTTTTACTTCGAGCCCACGATTCTCACCGAGGTCGACCCCGATGCGCGCATCGCTCAGGAGGAAGTCTTCGGACCTGTGCTGAGCGTGTTGCGCTACCGCGATGACGAGGAGGCGGTCGCCATTGCCAACAACTCGCGGTACGGGCTCTCCGGCGCGGTGTGGGGCACCGACGTGAGCCGAGCTGTCGCCGTCGCGCGCCGCATCCGCACCGGCCAGATCGCTGTCAACGGCTGCGGTCTCGGTGAGGCGCCGTTCGGCGGATTCAAGCAGAGCGGGTTGGGTCGTGAGGGCGGCGGCATTGCCGGCCTGCACCAGTACATGGAGCCCAAAGCTATCGGTATCCCCGCCTAATCGGGCGATTGGGCGCGAGACTGCGGTGACAGCAAAAACAGCGCCCATGCCGCGATCGACTGCGCATCGGTAATGGCCCCGTCGACAATCATCTGCTCCACGTCGGTGCGCGAGAACCACGAGCTGTGCATGTCCTGTTCTTCGTGTTCGCGTTCGTGCCGGCCCTCGGTGATTCCGGTCGCCAGGAACACCCGGCCGCGCTGGCTGCTCATTCCGGCCGCAACGTCGAGCAGGCCGAGGAGGACCATTGACTCGGCGCGCAGCCCGGTCTCTTCGCGCAGTTCCCGCTCGGCCAGCGTGACGGGTTCGACCTCAGCCAGATCCGGCGCGGTGCCCTGGGGGAACTCCCACCGCCGCAGCCCCAGCGGATAGCGGTACTGCTCGACGAGGCAGAATCGCTCCTCGTCGCGGGCGATCACCAACGCGTAGTCGGGTTTGTCGATCACGCCGTAGCGTCCGTGGCTGCCGTCGGGACGACGGATCTGATCCTCGCGGACCCTCATCCAGCGGTTTCGGTACACCTCACGGGACGCAACGCGCACAATGTGCTCCACGCAGCCAGTATCGCGGTAACCGGCAGGCGGTAGCCTCGCTGGCATGCTGCTGGCTTCGCTGGATCCCTCGGCTGCCGATATCGGCGATGCTGTGCGAATCGGCGATGTCACGCTGAGCCGCGACAACCTCGTCGGTGCGGCCAGCGCAGTGGCCGAGCGCATCGCCGGTGCTCACCGGGTTGCCGTGCTGGCCGCCCCGACGGTGTCGACCGTGCTGTCGGTCACCGGCTGCCTGCTCGCCGGCGTGCCCGTGGTGCCGGTGCCGGCCGATGTGGGGCGGGCGGAGCGGCGTCACATCCTCGCCGACTCGGGCGCACAGGTCTGGCTGGGCGACCGCCCCGACGAAGACGAGGGTTTGGCACATATCCCGGTGCGATTGCGTGCTCACTCCGGGCACAGCCATCCCGAGCCGCCGCCGGATGCGGTCGCGCTGGTGATCTACACCTCGGGCACGACCGGACCGCCCAAAGGTGTGCAGCTGAGCCGGCGAGCGATCGCCGCCGACCTGGACGCGTTGGCGCTGGCCTGGCAGTGGACCGCCGGCGACACGCTGGTGCATGGATTGCCGCTGTTTCACGTCCATGGGCTGGTGCTGGGCCTGCTCGGGTCACTACGGATTGGAAATCGGTTCGTGCACACCGGAAAGCCGACACCGGCTGCGTATGCTCGGGCCTGTTCGGAAGCGGGCGGCACGTTGTATTTCGGTGTCCCCACCGTGTGGTCGCGGGTAGTAGCCGACCCTGCGGCGGCCGAGGCGCTCAGGCCCGCGCGGCTGCTGGTATCCGGAAGTGCGCCGTTGCCGGTACCGGTGTTCGGGGAACTGGCGCGGCTCACCGGGCACTCACCCGTCGAACGGTATGGCAGTACCGAATCGCTGATCACGTTGTCGACCAGAGCCGACGGCGAGCGTCGGCCGGGCTGGGTGGGTCTACCGCTGGCGGGTGTGCAGACTCGGCTCATCGACGATGCCGGAGATCCTGTGCCGCAGGACGGGAAAACGATCGGGCAGCTTCAGGTTCGGGGTCCGACGTTGTTCGACGGTTACCTCAACCGTCCGGACGCCACCGCGGAGGTGTTTGACGCCGACGGCTGGTATCGCACCGGGGATGTCGCGGTCGTCGATCGCGGCGGGATGCACCGCATCGTGGGGCGCGAGTCGGTCGATTTGATCAAGTCCGGGGGATACCGGGTCGGCGCGGGCGAAATCGAAACCGCGTTGCTCGGGCATCCGGATGTGGCGGAGGCGGCTGTCGTCGGGTTGCCCGACGAGGATCTCGGCCAGCGGATCGTCGCGTTCGTCGTCGGGGACGCCGAGCCGGATTCGTTGATAGACTATGTCGCCCAACAGCTTTCGGTGCATAAGCGGCCACGCGAGGTACGCATTGTGGATTCGCTGCCCCGTAACGCGATGGGCAAGGTGCTCAAAACCGAGTTGCTCGCCCAAGGCTGAGTCACCACATTCCACCGCGAGCGTGCATAGTTGGACGCGGTTTGGCGGCGTGTCGCGTACAGACACGCACGTTCGCGGCGCTTACCCGGGGCCCAGGACTAGTTGGCGTGCAGATCAGGGTTGAGGTCGATGCCCCGACCGTCGCGCGCTACCACCTCGACGGCGCCGGTCATGGAGTTGCGGCGGAACAGCAGGCCGCTGCTGCCGGAGAGTTCTCGCGCCTTGACCGAGCTGCCGTCGGGCATCCTGACCTTCGTTCCTGCGGTGAGGTACAGTCCGGCTTCGACGACGCAGTCGTCGCCCAGTGAGATACCCAGCCCCGAGTTGGCGCCCAGCAGGCAGCGTTTGCCGATCGAGATGACCTCGGTCCCGCCGCCGGACAGCGTGCCCATGATCGACGCGCCGCCACCGATGTCGGAGCCGTCGCCGACGACCACGCCCGCCGAGATGCGGCCCTCCACCATCGAAGCGCCCAGGGTGCCGGCGTTGTAGTTGACGAATCCCTCGTGCATCACCGTGGTTCCCGGTGCCAGGTGGGCGCCGAGCCGCACGCGGTCGGCGTCGGCGATACGCACTCCGGTCGGGATCACGTAGTCGACCATCCGGGGAAACTTGTCGATGCCGTACACCGTCACCGGTCCGCGCCGGCGCAGCCGCGCCCGCACCGCCTCGAAACCGTCCACCGCGCACGGTCCGTGGTTAGTCCACACCACATTGGTCAAGACCCCGAACAAGCCGCCGGCGTTCAGTCCGTGCGGCGCGACCAGGCGGTGCGACAACAGGTGCAGCCGCAGGTAGGCGTCGTAGGCGTCGGCGGCGACCTCGTCCAGCGAGCCGATTACCGTGCGGATCGCCACGGTCTCGGTCCCGCGGTCCTCGTCGCGGCCGGTCAGCGCGGCCAGCTCGTCGGGTACCTCGGCCAGGCGCGTCGTGCCGCTGGCTCCCGATTCAATCAGTTGCGGTGCGGGAAACCAGCTATCGAGCACCGAGCCGTCGGCGGCGAGCGTCGCCAGCCCGATACCAGAAGCTCCAGTCACGACGGTCACGCTACTTTCCCCCCGCCGGGCACACGCAAAGGCCCCCGGCAGGCGGGGGTGAACAGGGGCTTTTGTGGCTGCCCGGGCCACCGGGTGACCCACTACCCTGAGATCGTGCTGGACCTATGCGGCGATCCGATTGAGCTGACTGCGGCGCTGGTCGATATCCCCAGCGAATCCCGGCGGGAGGCGCGCATCGCCGATGAGGTGGAAGCCGCGTTGCGCGCCCAGGCGCCGGGTTTTGAGATCATCCGCAACGGCAACGCGGTGCTGGCGCGCACCCGGTTGCATCGGCCGACCCGGGTGCTGCTGGCAGGACACCTGGACACCGTCCCGGTCGCGGGCAACCTGCCCAGCCGCCGGGACGCTCAGATGCTGTACGGCTGCGGCAGCGTCGACATGAAATCCGGTTGCGCGGTCTTTCTTCATCTGGCTGCCACGATCGCCGCACCCCTGCACGATCTGACACTGGTGTTCTACGACTGCGAGGAAATCGATTCGACGGCAAACGGTTTGGGCCGTATTCAGCGTGAGCTGCCGGACTGGCTGTCGGCTGACGTGGCCATTTTGGGCGAGCCGACGGGCGGTTATATCGAGGCCGGGTGTCAGGGCACGCTGCGCGTCGACATCCACACGACCGGAACTCGCTCGCATTCGGCACGCTCCTGGCTGGGCGATAACGCTATTCACAAACTGGGCGCGGTGCTGGACCGGCTGGCGGGCTATCAGGCCCGCATTGTCGAGATCGACGGCTGCACCTACCGCGAAGGGCTGTCGGCGGTGCACATCGACGGCGGGGTCGCAGGCAACGTGATTCCGGATGCGGCCTCGGTCACGGTCAACTACCGGTTCGCCCCGGACCGCTCCGTTGCAGAAGCGCTGGCACATGTGCACGACGTGTTCGACGGGCTCGACGTGCGGATCGAGCAGACCGACGCCGCCGCGGGCGCACTGCCCGGCCTGTCCGCGCCGGCCGCCAAGGCCTTGGTCGAGGCCGCCGCCGGGCGGTTGCGGGCCAAATACGGCTGGACCGACGTGTCGCGCTTCGCCGCCCTGGGTATCCCGGCGGTCAACTATGGTCCGGGCGACCCCAATCTCGCGCATCGCCGCGACGAGCGGGTGCCGCTCGACCAGATCACGGCCGCGGTGGACCTGTTGCGCCGCTATCTGACGGGCTGAGCGCGCTGGGCTTGCGCGGCGGCGTCAGCGGCCGCCGCACGCAGCCCCGTCTCGGCCAGGTCGGCGGCCACCTCGGCCAGCGCCGCCGTATCCCCGGCCGCCAGTGCGCGGGCATGAGCAACGGTGAGCCGACCCAGCACGCAGTCCACCTCGAAAGACAGGCGTTCAGCCCGGTAGACGGCACGGGTGTCGCCGAGTCGTGTCGCGTCATGCAGTGCACGCAGCGCGATCGCCGACTGTCCGCCGCGCTCAGCGGCCTGCACCGCCTCACGGGCCGCCTCGATCGCAGCCGTCCGGTCACCGCGCGCCGCCTTCGACCACGCCTTGGCCAGCGCCAGCTCGGGAGCGAACAGCGCCGATTTCAGGCCGTGCCGCGACTCTGCTCGACTGAAAACCTTTGCCGCCTCGAACTGTTCACCGTGTTGGCCGAGGGCCTGGGCGAGCAGCATCATCGACAGCGGTCCCCACGAGTAGCCGGTCGGCGCCAGCGTGTCGGCGGCCCGGGCGAGCAGCGCGACGGCGCTGTCGAACTCGCCCTGCGCGAGAGCCACATAGCCCACCAACACCTCGCCGATCGCCCGGCCCGGTTGCTGCAACTCGGCGAAATCGGTGTAACGCTGCGCCACGGTGCGTGCTTCGTCGAGCCGCCCCGCCAGTAGCAGCGCGGTGACCCGGGCGAAACCGCCGGTGAACCGCAACAAGCCCGGATGCTCGCCCCCCAGCGCTCGGGCGGCGAGCGCCTCCACGTCGTCGAGCCGGCCGATGCGGGCCGAGCACAGCGCCGCGGCCGACGCCGCCCATCCCACAGCTGTCTCATCGGCGTGCGGTGAGGCCAGCACCTCAGTGGCCAGCTGCAGCGCGCGCAGCGGGGTGCCGGCGTTCATGGCGAACGTCGCCGCCAGGGCGTCAAGTGTGGCCCGGGCCGCCGGTGCGGTCAGCCGGTTACGGGTGGTGTGCAGGAACGCCATGGCCCGCTCCGGCTCGCTGAGCATCCAAAACTGGTTGGCCGCCCGCGGCAGCGCCCAGGCCATCAGCTCAGTCTCCGATAACTGGTCGGGATCCACCGCCGCCAGCAGCGCCCCGGCTTCCCGGCCGCGGCCCTGCCAGGCCAGCGCGTGCGCCAACGGCAGCCGCGCCGCCAGCCCGCCCGAGCGGTCCAGCGCGGCCCGCGCCAGCCGCTCGGCCAGTGCCAGGCCGCCTTGCCGCAGCGCCTGCTGGGCCGCGGCCACGACATCCGCGACCGGGCCGGGCATCTCGCTGTCGACGGCCAGCGCCGCCAATCGCAGCGGGTCGTACGGGCGTTGAGCCAGCTGCCCGACGATCGCCGTGCGCAAGGCCCGGGCGCTGGTTGCGTCGAGGGCGGCGCCGGTGCGCTCGGTGTAGAGCGGATGCGCCGCGTAGAGGTGATCGCCGCGGGCGGTGATCGCTCCGAGGGTTTCGGCCTGCGCGACGGCCTGCTCGCCGGCCAGCGCCGCCAGATCCGCCCGGGCCAGGGGTTCCGCGACGGCCAGATACCCCAGCACCGTGCGCACCGGCGCCGGCAGGCCGCGCAGGTATTCATCGATCAACCCGGACAGCGACGGGGGGTCCTCGTCACGGCAGCGCCAGCCGCCGTCGGCGGCCAGCAGTCCGCCGCCTTCGACGAGGTGTCGCAGATACAGCGGGTTGCCCTGGCTGCGCCGGAACACCTCCTCGGCCACCGCCCCCAGCGGTGCGCCGACGGCTGCTTCGACCTTCGCCGCGCTGCTCGCCTGGTCGAGGGGTTCGACATCGACCAGGGTGAGCAGGTTGTCTGACCACAGCGCAGCGACGGGGTCCGGCACCTCCGGGCCCGCACGGGCCGTCACCAGCAGCCGCACCTGTACGGTGCGCGCCAGCTGGTATACCAACGTGGCCGACAGGTTATCCAGCTCGTGAGCGTCGTCAACCACCAACAGCAGATCGGCGTGCTCCCGGATGAGGGTGTCACGGGCGGCCCGCAGCAGCGCGGCGGGCCGCTCCCCGGACATCTCGACGACACCGTGAAAGGCGCCGAATGGAACCATTTGCTGCGAGGGGGTGCCCGTCACCCAGCGGATCGTCGTCAAGGGGTGCGCCGCGGCGAACTTCTCGGCGACCGCCCGGGCCAGCAGCGTTTTGCCGACCCCGTCAGGCCCTGCCAGCACCACACCGCGCCGGCGGTCCAGGGCGGCGTACACCCGGTGCATGGCGGTGTCCTGCGGTGCGGCTGGCCAGGGCACCCGCCGGATTCTATGGCCCGCACGTGTGGCGCCGCCACTAGGGCGAAATGCGGGCGGCGGCAGGGTGGTTTACGTTTCGATGTGTGGCGCCGAATTCGCCGTGGGCCGTCTGCGTGTTTTGTGCGTCCGCACCCACCCAACCCGAGTTGCTGGCGCTCGCCGCCCGGCTCGGCGAGGCGATCGCCGCGCGGGGCTGGACGCTGGTGTGGGGCGGCGGCAACGTCTCGGCCATGGGTGCCCTGGCCACCGCGGCGCGGGCACGCGGGGGCCGGACCGTCGGTGTGATCCCCAAAATGCTGGTCCATCGCGAGGTTGCCGACCACGATGCCGACGAGCTGATCGTCACCGACACCATGCGCGAGCGCAAACAGGTGATGGAAGACCGCGCCGACGCGTTCATCGCGCTACCGGGTGGTCTCGGCACCCTCGAAGAGCTGTTTGAGGTCTGGACGGCGGGGTATCTCGGCGTGCACGACAAACCCGTGGTGCTGCTGGACCCGACCGGGCATTATGACGGGCTGCGTGCCTGGCTGTGCGGGCTGGTCGACGCCGGCTACGTTGC
Source organism: Mycobacterium botniense (assembly GCF_010723305.1). Taxonomy (NCBI): domain Bacteria; kingdom Bacillati; phylum Actinomycetota; class Actinomycetes; order Mycobacteriales; family Mycobacteriaceae; genus Mycobacterium; species Mycobacterium botniense. The sequence goes on from NZ_BLKW01000004.1 coordinate 360,380, forward strand.
GCAGGCATCGCTGGACCGGCTGGTGGTGGTCGACGAGGTCAGCGCGGCGCTGGCGGCGTGCTCACCCGGCTGAGCGCACTCGGTTAGGCTGGCCGCCGACTGCGGTTGAGCGAATCGAGGGATCCGTGTCCGAGGGTGGACGCACAGCGGTCAGGCTGACCGATATCGCGACCCGGGTGCCGGGCGTAGTGGCTGACCTGCCGGTGATCGTGCGGGGCGTGCTGACGGGGTTGCTGGTGCAGCCGCATTCCAAAGCGTCGATCGGCACGGTGTTTCAGCAGCGGGCGAACCGCTTCGCGGACCGCGTCTTCCTGCGGTTCGCTGACCAACAGCTGACCTACCGGGAGGCGAACACCACGGCCAACCGGTATGCCGCGGTGCTGGCCGCCCGCGGTGTCGGTCGCGGCGATGTCGTGGGGATCATGCTGCGCAACTCGCCTGATGCGGTGCTGATGATGCTGGCTGCGGCCAAATGCGGGGCGATCGCCGGCATGGTCAACTACCACCAGCGCGGCGAGGTTCTGGCACACAGCCTGGGTCTGCTGGACGCCAAGGTCTTGGTCGCCGAATCCGATCTGGTGGGCGCCGTCGCCGACTGCGGGGCGCCCGAGCCGCTGACCATTGAAGAGCTGCACCGGCTGGCGGCCACCGCGCCCACCGCCAACCCGGCGTCGGCGTCAGCGGTGCTGGCCAAAGACACCGCGTTTTACATCTTCACCTCGGGCACCACCGGATTCCCTAAGGCCAGCGTGATGACGCATCAGCGGTGGCTGCGCGCACTGGCTGTGTTCGGCGGGCTGGGATTGCGCCTGAAGAGCTCCGACACGCTGTATTGTTGCCTTCCGCTGTACCACAACAACGCGCTGACGGTCGCAGTGGCATCGGTGATCAATTCCGGTGCCACACTGGCGCTGGGTCGCTCATTTTCGGCGTCGCGGTTCTGGGATGAGGTGATCGCCGCCGACGCGACGGCGTTTATCTATATCGGGGAGATTTGCCGGTATCTGTTGAACCAGCCACCCAAGCCGACCGATCGTGCCCATAGGGTGCGGCTGATCGCCGGCAACGGGCTGCGCCCGGAGATTTGGGACGAGTTCACCACCCGGTTCGGCATCGCGCGAGTGTGCGAGTTCTACGCCGCCAGCGAGGGCAACACCGCCTTCATCAACATCTTCAACATCTCCAAAACGACGGGGATCTCACCGATGCCGTTGGCGTATGTCGAATATGACCCCGACACCGGCGCTCCGCTGCGTGACGAGTCCGGCCGGGTGCGCCGGGTACCGCGCGGGCAGCCCGGGTTGCTGCTCAGCCCAGTCAACCGGTTGCAGCCGTTCGATGGCTACACCGATCCCGTGGCAAGCGAAAAGAAGTTGGTGCGCAACGCTTTCCGTGATGGCGACTGCTGGTTCAACACCGGTGATGTGATGCGCCCCCAAGGCATGGGTCACGCCGCGTTTGTGGATCGGCTCGGTGACACGTTCCGTTGGAAAGGTGAAAATGTCGCCACTACACAGGTCGAGGCGGCGCTGGCCGCCAACGAGGCCGTCGAAGAATGCGCGGTGTATGGCGTCGAGGTACCGCGCACCGGCGGCCGTGCCGGGATGGCTGCGGTCAAGCTGCACGACGGTGCTCGGTTCGACGGCCGCGCGCTGGCCCGCACGCTCTATGACCGGCTCCCGGTGTACGCGGTGCCGTTGTTCGTGCGGGTGGTGGACTCGATGGACCATACTTCGACATTCAAGAGCCGCAAAGTGGATTTGCGTGAGCAGGGCTACGGCCCCGGCGTCGAGGATCCGCTTTACGTGTTGGCCGGCCGTGACGACGGCTATGTGCCGTTCTATCCCGAATACCCGGACGAAGTCGCGGCCGGTAAGCGACCGCAGGGCTGAAAGCCCTGGGGGAGCGCGCCGGCCCCACAGCGCGAGCCGGTAAGCGACCGCAGGGCTGAAAGCCCTGGGGGAGCGCGCCGGCCCCACAGCGCGAGCCGGTAAGCGACCGCAGGGCTGAAAGCCCTGGGGGAGCGCGCCGGCCCCACAGCGCGAGCCGGTAAGCGACCGCAGGGCTGAAAGCCCTGGGGGAGCGCGCCGGAGCGTAACCGTGCTACTTCGACATGCTCGCCCCGATGACCTCATTCGCGCACGCTGTAGCCCACCAGGCACCATAGACGCGTGCGGCAGACAGCTCCGATCGCATCCGGGCAATCGACACTATGCGGCCGTCCGGTCGCAGGTGACCGCGCGCTGATCATGGCGATCGTCAACCGCACCCCGGATTCGTTTTATGACCGGGGCGCGACCTACAGCGACGAGGCGGCCAAATCGGCCGTGCACCAAGCGATCGCCGACGGCGCCGACGTCATCGACGTCGGCGGCGTCAAAGCCGGTCCGGGCCGAAGCGTCGACACCGAGACCGAGGTCGCGCGGGTGGTGCCGTTTATCGCGTGGCTGCGTGACACCTACCCCGACCAACTGATCAGCGTCGACACCTGGCGCGCAGCGGTGGCCCGGCAGGCCTGCGCGGCCGGCGCCGACCTGATCAACGACACGTGGGGCGGCGTCGACCCACAAATGCCCGAGGTGGCCGCCGAGTTCGGAGCCGGTCTGGTGTGCTCGCACACCGGCGGTGCGCCGCCGCGCACCCGCCCGTTCCGGGTGAGTTACGGGACGACTACCCGCGGGGTGGTGGACGAGGTGATCCGCGAACTGACCGCCGCCGCTGAGCGCGCGGTTGCGGCCGGCGTGGCGCCTGACCGTGTGCTGATCGACCCGACCCACGATTTCGGCAAGAACACCTTTCATGGTCTGGCCTTGTTGCGTCACGCCGATGATCTTGTTAAGACCGGGTGGCCCGTGCTGATGGCTTTGAGCAACAAGGACTTCGTCGGGGAGACTTTGGGCGTGGATTTGACCGAAAGGCTGGAGGGCACATTGGCAGCCACCGCAATCGCAGCCGCGGCCGGAGCCCGCATGTTCCGGGTACACGAGGTCAGGCCCACTAGGCGGGTATTGGAGATGGTGGCCTCCATCTGTGGCAGGCGCCCGCCCGCGCGTGCGGTGAGGGGTCTGGCGTGACGACATCGGAGTTACTCGCCGGCGATCAGGCGCTGCCGGGTGACGCGTGGCTCGCCGACCGCAGCTGGGGTCGTCCAAGCTGGACTGTCAGCGAGTTGGAGGCGACGAAGGCCGAGCGAACGATCTCGGTGGTGCTGCCGGCCCTGAATGAGGAAGACACCATCGAAGCGGTGATCGAGAGCATCTCACCGCTGGTGGGCGGGCTGGTCGATGAGCTGATCGTGCTGGATTCGGGCTCCACCGACGATACGGAGATCCGGGCGATGGCCGCGGGAGCCCGTGTGGTCAGCCGCGAACAGGCCCTCCCCGAAGTGGCGCCACGACCCGGGAAAGGCGAGGCGTTGTGGCGATCGCTGGCGGTCACCAGCGGCGACATCGTGGTATTCGTCGACTCCGACCTCATCGACCCGCACCCCATGTTCGTGCCGTGGCTGGTGGGCCCGCTGCTTACCGGCGATGGGATTCACCTGGTCAAAAGCTTCTACCGACGGCCGTTGAACGTCAGTGGTGGCGATGGTGCAACCGGCGGAGGGCGCGTGACCGAGCTGGTGGCGCGCCCGCTGCTGGCGGCGCTGCGGCCCGAACTTGGCTGTGTGCTGCAGCCGCTGGGCGGTGAATACGCGGCAACCCGGGAGTTGCTGATGTCACTGCCGTTCGCGCCGGGCTACGGCGTGGAGATCGGCCTGCTGATCGACACCTACGACCGGCTGGGACTGGACGCCATCGCTCAGGTCAACTTGGGTGTGCGGGCTCACCGCAACCGGCCGCTTTCCGAGCTGGGTGCGATGAGCCGCCAGGTCATCGCGACGCTGCTGTCACGCTGCGGCATTCCCGACTCCGGGGTAGGGCTCACCCAGTTCTTCCTCGACGACGACGGTTACACCCCCCGCACCTGGCCGGTCTCACTGGTGGACCGGCCCCCGATGAAGGCGCTGCGCCCGCACTGAGGTACACCGCACCGCGGTGATGAGGCAATATCGGTGACGTGGCGTTGATATTGCTCTACCTGGTGGTGCTGATTCTGGTGGCAGTCGTCTTGTTCGGTGTCGCCGCCTTCGTGTTCGGCCGCGGCGAACAGCTACCGCCCCTGCCGCGGGCAACGACAGCAACGGTGCTGCCGGCATCGGAAATCACCGGTGCTGATGTCGACGCGATCAAGTTCACCCAGGTGCTGCGCGGGTACAAAACGAGTGAGGTGGATTGGGTGCTGGACCGCCTCGGCCGGGAACTCGACCTGCTTCGTGGCAAGTTGGCGGCGGCGCACGCCACATCGGCTGCTGCTACCGACACCCAGCCCGCCGGTGGCCAGGGCAGCGAGGATAGCCAGGATCGCACGTGACCGCACGATGCGATGACGGGTTAGTCCGCTGCGACTGGGCGATGACCAGCTCTGGGCTCTACCGCGACTATCACGACCACGAGTGGGGCCGGCCCGTGCACGACCGGATAGCCCTGTTCGAGCGGATGAGTCTGGAAGCGTTCCAGAGTGGTCTATCGTGGCTGACTATCTTGCGCAAACGGGACAATTTCCGGCGCGCTTTTTCCGGGTTCGACATCGAGACGGTCGCTCATTACACCGACGCCGATATCGCCCGGCTGATGGCCGACGACGGAATCGTTCGCAACCGGGCCAAGATCGAGGCGACGATCGCCAACGCACGCGCCGCGGCCGATCTCGATCTTTCCCGGCTGCTGTGGTCGTTCGCCCCGCCGCCGCGGGAACGGCCCGCCAGTGTATCCGAAATCCCATCGGCCACTGTGGAATCGAAAGCTATGGCAGGCGAATTGAAGCGGCGCGGTTTTCGGTTCGTTGGGCCCACCACCGCCTACGCGCTGATGCAGGCGACCGGGATGGTCGACGACCACGTCCGCAGCTGCTGGGTGCCCCGGCAGTCCCCTGAGACCCGCTAACAACCGGGTCTGGTGCGCGCGCCGAAGTGTATAGGGAACAATAGAGGAGTGAATTGGCAGTTCAACGCCGGGTGTGGAAACGGCGGGGCATGCCCGGCACCCACCGGGCCCGTGATGACGGGCTGGCTCGAACCTGGAGGGAGCATTCGATGGCGGCGATGAAGCCCCGGACCGGCGACGGTCCTCTGGAAGCGACCAAGGAGGGGCGCGGCATCGTGATGCGGGTACCACTCGAAGGTGGCGGTCGGCTCGTCGTCGAGCTGACACCCGACGAAGCCGCCGCACTGGGCGACGAGCTTAAGGGCGTCACCAGCTAACAGAGCCGACCGAAATCGGCCGCGGCGCCGCGGTTCGTGTCGGTTCAGCAGTTGGCCTTTTGCGCGCCCAGCCCGTCGACACGTGCGCCGGTTACCTGAGGTGGTCTCGGCATGCGCGCTGTGGCGGTTCTGCCCTGCGCCCGGTGCCTGGAGAGGCGTGGCCAAGCCAAAAACCTTGACCGCCAGCCGTGTCAGAACGGCGAGCAATCGTGCGATTGCCCTGGCAGCGGTGCACGGCTGCCGATAGGTTTGAGCTATGCGGGAATCGCCACATGTGCTGGGGATCGTCCTAGCCGGGGGGGAGGGCAAGCGACTGTATCCGCTCACCGCAGACCGGGCCAAACCTGCGGTCCCTTTTGGGGGCGCCTACCGGTTGATCGACTTCGTGCTCTCGAACCTCGTCAATGCCCGGTATTTGAGAATCTGTGTTCTGACCCAATACAAATCGCACTCGCTGGACCGCCATATCTCCCAGAACTGGCGGTTGTCCGGTCTGGCCGGCGAGTACATCACCCCGGTACCCGCCCAGCAGCGTCTCGGCCCTCGTTGGTACACCGGCTCAGCCGACGCGATCTACCAATCGCTCAACCTGATCTACGACGAAGACCCGGACTATGTCGTGGTTTTCGGGGCCGACCACGTATACCGAATGGACCCGGAGCAAATGGTGCGGTTTCACATCGAAAGCGGGGCGGGGGCGACGGTGGCCGGTATCCGGGTGCCGCGGACCGAAGCGTCCGCATTCGGGTGCCTGGACGCCGACGACTCCGGTCGCATCCGCAGCTTCGTCGAAAAGCCGGCCGACCCGCCCGGCGCACCGGATAATCCCGCGACCACCTTCGTTTCAATGGGTAACTACGTCTTCACTACCAAAGTACTCATCGATGCGATCCGGGCCGACGCCGATGATGACCGCTCCGACCACGACATGGGTGGTGACATCATTCCGCGGTTGGTCGCCGACGGGATGGCCGCGGTCTACGATTTTTCCGATAACGAGGTGCCGGGCGCCACCGACCGCGACCGCGGTTACTGGCGCGACGTCGGGACACTGGACGCGTTCTACGACGCTCACATGGATCTGGTGTCGGTCCATCCGGTGTTCAACCTGTACAACAAACGCTGGCCCATCCGCGGGGCGTCGGAGAACCTGGCACCGGCCAAGTTCGTGAAAGGCGGCTCGGCTCAGGAGTCGGTGGTCGGAGCAGGCAGCATTATCTCGGCGGCCTCGGTGCGCAACTCGGTGTTATCGTCGAATGTCGTGGTCGACGACGGCGCGATCGTGGAGGACAGCGTGATCATGCCGGGCACCCGAGTCGGCCGGGGCGCGGTGGTGCGACACGCCATCCTGGATAAAAACGTGGTGGTCGGACCCGGCGAGATGGTCGGTGTGGATCTGGAGAAGGACCGGGAACGGTTCGCTGTCAGCGCCGGCGGCGTCGTGGCGGTGGGCAAGGGTGTTTGGATCTAACCCGGGATCGGCTTCCACGCCGGGATCTTTGGCAGCAGGAGAGGCCTGTCGAAATCCGGTTCCCCAGTCCAGGGTGACGTGACACGACCCTGCGGGGAATGTATACGCGGCCGCCCACCCGGCCGGATACTCGGAACGACCGGGTAACCGCCTCATCGACAGTACCGAACACATTGTGTGACAACACGTTTCCTTCGTGTACGCCCAATACCTCGGGGGGTGTTGCGGTCGATTGGCCTACCAGATATAGGGCACCAAGCGGTAGCGCACCTTGTGCTGATATTCGCGATACCCGGCCAGTTCGCGTTGCAGGACCTGTTCTTCATCGCGGATGCGCAGGACGAGCACTACCAATCCGGGGATGAGGAAGACGAGTCCCCAGTAGGAGCCGAGGGCGAGCGGCACACCCAGCATCAGGATCACGTTGCCGACGTACATCGGGTGGCGGACGATGCCGTACAGCCCGGTGGAGACCAGCTTCTGTTCCGCCTCGACGGTGACGTTGGCGGCCGCGTAACTGTTTTGGATGACCACGAGCATCGCCAGCCCAAGTCCGAGCATCACCAAGACATCACCGACGACGCAGACCGAGGCCGGAACCCGCGACCACCCCAAGCGATGATCCAGGGCGCTGACCGCCATCATTGCGGTGAACGAGACGAAGACGACGGAGATGATGATCTTCTGCAGCGTCCTGGTCTCGGCAAAAGGTCCCGCACGCATGCGACGCTCAAGTGCGGCCGGGTTCGTCCGAAGCACGTAGATGCTCGGAATCCATGTCGAGAGCGCGAAGACGGCCAGGAAAGCCCACGCCTGCCAGTAGTGCAAGGTGCCGGCCGGCAAAAACAGCGTCAATCCGAAGGCCGCTAGGCCCAAAGCGGATGACACTGCGCCTTTACCGAGTGTTTTCATGACGGCATCCTCAGCTTCGCACGTCGCGGCGCCGGAAGAACACCGCTGCCAGCCCGATCAGTGCCGCATCGACCGCCAGGAGCCAGAGCAGTGGAACGGCCCTGAAGTCGCCGCCGCCGACTTGCGGGATATGCGTGAACGGTTCGAGGTCGAGCACCCACTGCGGAGCACCCGACAGCGAGCCGAGCAGGTACACCGCGATGAACCCGACCAGCACCCCCCACGCCAGCGGGGTGAACCGCGGGGCCAGACCGAACAGCGTAACGGTCACCGCGGCGAGCAGCCAGGCGGCGGGCAACTGCACGGCGGCACTGCCGAGGACGGTGGCCAGCTTGCCGCCGACATCACCGGCGGCCAAGCCGTACGTGAGCCCGGCCGCCAGCCCGGCACCCAGCATCGCCACCGCCGATCCGGTCAGTGCGATCACCAAATGACTTGCCAACCAGCGGGTCCGGCTGATCGCTCCGGCAAGTAGTGTCTCCGCTCGCTGGCCAGTCTCCTCCTGGTGCAGTCGCAGCGTCAGCGAGATAGTGAACGCGGCGGCCGCTACGGCCAGCATGTTGAACGCCACCGCGATAAAGGCCTGCTCCAGCACACCCGTGCCGCCCAGCCGCGCGAGGATACTGCGTGCGGCCGTGCCGTCGCCCAGTTCGTCCCCGATGCCGTGCACCACGCTGCCGATCAGCAGGCCATACAGACATAGTCCGGCGGTCCACAACAACACTGCGGCGCGGTCGAGCCGCCACGCCAGCCCGAACACCCCTCGCAGCGCCACTGCGGCAGTTGCGGGACCGAGACGTTCGGCGATCAACCCGGCGCCCACGTCGCGGCGCGCGAGCAATCCGTAGGCCAGCACAGTGAGCACCACCGTCGTCGCCAGATGCAGCACCAGTACCCACCAGCGCTCGCCCGCGTAGGGCCTGACCTGCAGCGACCAGCCCAGTGGGGAAGACCATGACAACCTGCCAGAACCGGCATCGCCCACGGCGCGCAACGCGAACGCGGCCGCCAGCACGGTGAACGCGGCCGCGCGGGCGAACCGGGCGCTCGGCGACAACTGCGCGGCCACCGCGGCCACGGCGGTGAACACCAGCCCGGACGCGGCCAGCGCCGCGCCGAACGCTAGCGACCCGCTGCGCGCAACGTCGGTGCTTAACAGCCCCGCAACACCAACCACGCCGGTGGCGATCGACGCCCCGAAGGACAACAGCAGCGCGGCCGTCAGGTTGGCGTAACGGCCGACAGCGGTTGAGTCGATTAGTTCGGCGCGTCCCGCCTCCTCCTCGGCGCGGGTATGGCGGATCACGGTGAGGATGACCGCTATTGCGATGAGCACGTGGAACATCCCGGCTTTCCAGATGGCGACTGCGCCGAGGCTGTCGTTGTAGACCGGGCCGTACAAAGCCCGCTGCGCGGGGCTGGTCATGATCGAGGCCGCGAATGCTGCGCGCGCGGCCTCGGTGGGGTAGACCTTCTCGACGCTGCCGACGTAGATGGTCGCCAGTGGCACGGACAGCAGCAAGACCCACAACGGCAGGACGATCCGGTCGCGGCGCAGAAAGAGCCGCAGCATGCCCAGCGTGCCGGAGACGTTCGAACCGTGTCCGGGCACCCGGTGTGCCGGGCGATGCGACCGGTCCACGGCGAGCATGCTCATGGCGTCCGCACTTCCTGTCCGCTGCGCGCCCGCTCACCGTCGACGCTGTAGTGGCGCAAAAACAGTTCCTCCAAGGTCGGCGGGTGGCTGACCAGGTTGCGCACACCCGCTTCGCCGAGTACCCGAATGAGTTCACCCAGGCTTTCACTGCCGACCTGCGCGTGCAGGATGTTGCCTACGACGCTGACATTCTCCACGCCCTTGATCCGCGTGAGATCTCCTGGGTCACCAATCATTTCGGCTTTAATCGAGGTACGGCTGAGGTGGCGCATAGAGTCCAGAGAACCGCTATCGACGGTCTTGCCGGCCCGGATGATAGTCAGCCGATCGCAGAGCGCCTCAGTCTCAGCCAGGAGATGGCTCGACAACAAGACAGTCACGCCGCGGTCGCGTGCTTCTCCCACACACTGCTGAAAGACGTGCTCCATCAACGGATCCAGTCCGGTGCTCGGCTCGTCGAGCAGCAGCAGCTCGGCCCGTGACGAGAACGCCGAGACGAGGGAGACTTTCTGGCGGTTACCCTTGGAGTAGGTGCGGGCCTTCTTGCGCGGGTCGAGGTCGAAGCGCTCGATCAGCTCGGCGCGGCGCTTCCGGTCGATACCGCCGCGCATCCGGGCCAGTAAATCGATGATTTCGCCGCCGGTGAGCGAGGGCCATAGTGTGACATCGCCTGGCACATAGGCGATACGACGGTGCAGCCCGACAGCGTCGGTCCACGGGTCGCCGCCGAGCAGTCGAGCTGTCCCGCTATCGGCCCTGACCGCGCCCAGCAGTATCCGGATCGTCGTCGTCTTACCGGCGCCGTTGGGGCCCAGAAAGCCGTGCACCTCGCCTTCGCGCACTGTCAGGTCCAAGCCATCCAGCGCTCGCACCGAGCCGAAATGTTTTGTGAGGGAGTGAATGTCGATAGCGATATGGCTAGTGTCAGCGGGCATCGGAGGCTCCTTGCCGGGCCGCGGCCAGCAACGCGTCGTACATCGTGGGATCGGCCATCAGGCCCTCGGTGTAGACCTCCAGGGAGGGCAGCAGCATGTCGTTGCGGTAGTCGCGCAGCACCGCCCGCAGATCGGTGGGGTTTTCGTGCAATTGCAGGTACAGCAAAAAACCGCCGCCACCGGTGATTGCCAAAAACCTGGCCCTGGCCTTCGGGTCGCGGCTGGGTTTGATGGCGCCGGCCCGCACACCCTCGTCCAGATACTCCTCGGCGTTTTCAATCATCCTGCGCCACAGCACTTTTCCTAATTCGCTGCCAGACTGCACACTGCGCACCAGGTATGCCATGATGGGCGCATACGACTCGATCTCAGCCAACTGGGCGAACCAGGTGGCCGGGTCGTTGGAGCGCATTGACTCCGACTTTGCGGTGCGGATCTCGTCAGCGACGTAGTCATCGCAGGCCCGGCGCAGGCCGTCTTTGGAGCCGAAGTGATGGATCACCAACGCGGCACTTACCTCGGCGGCGTCAGCGATGGCGCGCAGGCTGACACCGAAGCCATGCTCGCCGAACTGCCGGATCGCCGCATCGCGGATTCGGGCGGCGGCGGTCAGATCGGCTGAACGCATGTTCAGCACATTAAACAGTTGTTCAGGACGCTGTCAATGCGACACCGGGCCCGAAATCCGGAACGACGCGTTAATCGCGGACCGCGGCCAGCAGCCCGTCGCCGAGCGGGACCAAGGCCGGGGTGAGCCGCTCGTCCTCGGCGATCAGCCGGGCCGCTTCCCGGACCGCTGTCACCTCAGCGTCGTGCGCTGCGGGATCGCCTGCACGCCCGCCCAGGGCCGCGCCGTGCACGATGACCACCCCGCCGGGGCGCAACAACCGCACCGCTTCGGCGACGTAGCTGGGCTGGTCGAGCGGATCGGCGTCAATGAACACCAGGTCATACGACGCATCGGCGAGCCGGGTCAGCACCTCCTGGGCCCGGCCGCTGATCAGGCGCGTTCGTGACGGCCCGATCCCGGCCTCGGCGAACGCCTCTTTGGCGATCCGCTGGTATTCGGGTTCGACGTCGATCGTGGTCAAAACCCCGTCCTCACTCATGCCCGACAACAACCACAGGCCGCTCACCCCGGCGCCGGTACCCACCTCGACGACAGCCTTACCACCGCTGAGCTTGACCAGCAGGCTCAGCAGCGCGCCGACCGCCGGGGTTACCGCCCCGGCGCCAATGTCCATGGCGCGGTCGCGCGCGGCCACGAGAATCGCATCCTCTGATATCGATCCTTCGGCGTGTGCGGTGAGAGATTCGGCCCGACTCAGAGCCGCCTGACCGGGGGGGTGGTCGGTACTGGGCATGCCCGCAGCGTAAGTCCAACCGGCGTCGCCGTCAGGCAGGCACGCCCGATTCCGCGGGGTGCCCGACCTCGCGACACACCCGGGCAGGCACGTTGATGAATGTCACACGGCACCGCATATCTGCAGTACGTGACTGTGCGGCCGGGCTTCTCAGTGAAAGCTCAGTCGGGTCACATACCGACCACACGCCGGTAGGCGACCGTAGTTGCATGGAACGCGCCGACAGCTGGGACGGGAATACCCCGTGGGAGCTGCGCGTTACGCGCGGTGACCAACTGTCGATCAGTTACGGCAGGCCCGATTCGGAGGATCCGATCATCACCACACTCATGAGCCCGACCAGTATGTCGCATCCTCAGCGGCGCCGCGACACGGACTGGGTGGAGTCATCCGAGGAACTATTCGGCACCGCCGTGTTCGACGCGACCGGTGACAAGGCCACGATGCCGTCCTGGGATGAGTTGGTGCGCCAGCACGCCGACCGGGTATACCGGTTGGCCTACCGGCTCTCGGGCAATCAGCACGACGCCGAAGATTTAACCCAAGAGACCTTTATCCGGGTGTTTCGATCGGTTCAGAACTACCAGCCCGGAACATTCGAAGGCTGGCTGCACCGCATCACCACGAACCTGTTTTTGGACATGGTGCGTCGACGTGCACGCATTCGCATGGAAGCGTTGCCAGACGATTACGATCGGGTGCCCGCCAGCGATCCCAACCCCGAGCAGATCTACCACGATTCGCGCCTTGGGCCCGACCTGCAGGCGGCCCTGGATTCGCTGCCGCCGGAGTTCCGCGCCGCAGTGGTGTTGTGCGATATCGAAGGCCTGTCCTACGAGGAAATCGGTGCGACGCTGGGCGTGAAGCTGGGGACGGTACGCAGCCGCATCCACCGGGGCCGCCAGGCGCTGCGCGACTATCTGGCCGCTCATCCGGCGCACGATGCGCGTCCCGATGTGCCGGGAGCGACGGTCAACCCCGCATAACCGGACAAGGCGGGGTCGCGGTGGTGGATCGGCTTCAGCACCACTGTGCGGGTCTGGCCGGCTGTGTGATGGGTGCTCATGCATCAGGCCGCGCGCTACATTCGAGGTACGCACGTGGAGGTGGGGTGGAAAGGAGCTGTCATGGGCGACCGGGGACATGTGTTCCGTCGCGCGTTTTCCTGGCTCCCATCACCGTTTGCCTCTCAAAATGACGCTCCGGTCGGCGCTCCCCGCCAGTTCAGCTCCACTGAGCATCTGTCCACCGAGGCCATCGCGGCGTTCGTGGATGGGGAGCTGCGCATGAGCGCGCACCTGCGTGCGGCGCATCATCTGTCGCTGTGTCCTGAGTGCGCTGCCGAAGTGGATGGCCAGAACCGGGCGCGGGCGGCGCTGCGCGATTCGCATCCCATACGGATTCCCAGCACACTGCTCGGGGTATTGTCACAGATCCCGCACTCGCCGCCCGGCGCGGCGCCGCTGTCATCGGAGCAGCTCACCGACGATGACGGGCATGACCCGGGTAAGCGCCGCTAGGCTGGACAGCACGTGCAGATTGGCTTAGCGCGCGGTTTGGTGACGGGTCGAAAGAGGACAAGGTGAGCGCCGACCAGGACAACTATCGCGGTGACCGCTTAGGGCCGCGCCCCATTTCCCGCCCCCCGGTCGACCCCGTTTCGCGCCAGGTTTTCGGGCGCCCGCACGGGGTCCACGGGTCTTTCGTGGCCGAAGCGGTGCGCCCGCCGAAGTACCGCAACGAAAGCACGTTCACTCCGCATCATCGGCCGGCCGACCCTGTGCTCGAGGAGGCCTTCGGCCGCCCGTATCCGGGTGCCGAGTCACTCCAGCGTCACCCCGTCGACGCCGGTGCGTTGGATGAAGACAGGGACAGCGGGCCGGAAGAGCCCGACGACCCGTGGCGGGATCCCGCGTCCGCTGCGGCTCTGGGCGGCCCGGCGCTGGCACCACCCCAGCCGCATGCCGTCATCGGGGGAAGTGACAAGCTCGGCGTGCGCGACGTGCTTTTCGGTGGGAAAGTTTCCTATCGGGCGCTGGCCGTCCTGGCCGTCGTCGCGCTGTTGATCGGCGTGGTCGGCGGCTGGGTGGGCCGGAAGACAGCAGAGGTCGCTGAAGCATTCACGACATCGAAGGTCACCCTGCCAACCAACGGCAACGCCCAAGCGCCCGCTGGCCGATTCGCCAAAGTGGCAGCCGCAGTAGCCGATTCGGTCGTAACAGTCGAATCTGTCAGCGATCAGGAAGGGATGCAAGGCTCGGGTGTCGTTGTCGATGGCCGCGGCTACATCGTCACCAATAACCACGTCATCTCGGAGGCGGCCAACAACCCCAGCCAGTGGAAGACGACGGTGGTGTTCAATAACGGCAAGGAAGTGCCCGCGAACCTGGTTGGCCGCGACCCGAAAACCGACCTGGCTGTGCTCAAGGTCGACAACGTGAACAATCTGACGGTGGCCCGCCTCGGTGACTCTGACAAGGTTCGCGTCGGTGATGAGGTGCTTGCTGCCGGCGCGCCGCTGGGGTTGCGCAGCACCGTGACGCACGGCATCATCAGCGCGCTGCATCGCCCCGTCCCGCTATCGGGTGAGGGCTCGGACACCGATACCGTTATCGACGCCGTCCAAACCGACGCCTCGATCAACCACGGCAACTCCGGCGGCCCGTTGATCGATATGGCTTCTCAGGTGATCGGCATCAACACCGCCGGGAAATCGCTGTCCGATAGCGCCAGCGGGCTGGGGTTCGCGATCCCGGTCAATGAAGCCAAACTGGTCGCGCAAACCTTGATCAGGGACGGCAAGATCGTGCATCCGACGCTGGGAGTGACTACCCGCTCGGTCAGCAATGCCATAGCCTCGGGTGCTCAGGTGGCCAACGTCAAGGTAGGAAGTCCTGCAGAGAAGGGCGGGATCCTGGAAAACGACGTGATCGTCAAGGTCGGCAACCGCACCGTCGCTGACGCCGACGAGTTTGTCGTCGCTGTGCGACAGTTGACCATCGGGCAGGACGCGCCGGTGGAGGTGATCCGCGATGGCCGACACGTCACCCTGACGGTCAAACCCGGTCCGGACGGCGGCTAAATGTTCGCGAATGTGGGCTGGGGCGAAATGCTCGTGCTGGTGGTGCTCGGGCTGGTGATCCTCGGCCCCGAACGGCTTCCCGGGGCGATCCGCTGGACGGCGAACGCGGTACGGCAGGCGCGTGACTATCTCAGTGCTGTGACCAACCAGCTGCGTGAGGACATCGGACCCGAGTTCGACGAATTGCGCGAACCGTTGAGTGAGTTGCACAAACTGCGCGGACTGACGCCGCGCGCGGCGCTGACCAAGCATTTACTCGACGGTGACGACTTCTTGTTCCCTGCTACCTTCGACCGGCCCGATGGCGTCTCACCGAAATCTGCACCCTCGCCGGCAGAGCATCCGTCAGCGCCGACACCTCACCAGTGGGTCGAAGGCCCCGCCCCGTTTGATACCGACGCGACGTAGCGCGGCGGCGATACGGGCCGCAGGTGTGCGGCAACGTTAAACCAAGCCCGTACCCGGCCGGCGCGATCTGGCCGCGGCAGGAGTCCGGCAGTCAACGCCGAGTGGGATCCAGCCCCAGGGGCATGCCAGCCAAGCCGCGGCGACGCGAGGACAAGCCATCAGCAATGCCGACCAGTTCCTTGCTCACCGGGGAGTCAGGGGCGCTCAGCACGATCGGTGTGCCGGCATCACCCGCCGCGACCAGCGCAGGGTCGAGCGGGACCTGTCCCAGTAGCGGTACCTCGGCGCCAATAGCGCGCGACAGGCGTTCTGCGACCTGTCGGCCGCCACCCTCGCCGAACACCGGCAGCTTCGAGCCGTCCGGCAACGCCAGCCACGACATGTTTTCTACGACGCCCACAACGCGTTGGCGGGTCTGTAGCGTGATGCTGCCGGCGCGCTCAGCTACTTCGGCTGCGGCAAGTTGTGGTGTGGTCACCACGAGGATTTCCGCGTTGGGAATCAGCTGGGCCACCGAGATGGCGACGTCGCCGGTGCCCGGCGGCAGATCGAGCAGCAGCACATCCAGATCGCCCCAGTACACATCGGCCAGGAACTGCTGCAATGCCCGGTGCAGCATCGGGCCGCGCCAGATCACCGGCGTGTTGCCCTGCGTGAATTGCGCAATCGAGATGACTTTCACGTCATGGGCTATCGGCGGCAGGATCATCGACTCCACCTGGGTGGGCCGGTCGGTGGTACCCATCATGCGGGGGATGGAGTGGCCGTGGATATCAGCGTCGAGCACGCCGACCGACAGGCCGCGTGCCGCCATTGCCGCAGCGAGGTTCACTGTGACGGTGGATTTGCCGACACCGCCTTTACCGGAGGCAACCGCGTATACCCGCGTCAACGAGCCGGGCTGTGCGAACGGAATGACGGGCTCGCGGGCATCGCCCCGCAATTTCTTCCGCAGCTCGGTGCGCTGCTCGTCACTCATCACGTCCAGGCCGACCTGCACCGCACCGGTACCGGGAACGTCTGCGACCGCGTTGGCGACGCGTTCGGTGATCTCGGACTTTTTCGGGCAGCCGGCGATGGTCAAGTAGATCTCGACGTTCACGTTGCCGCTGGCGTCGACGTCGACACTTTTGACCATCCCGAGTTCGGTGATCGGGCGGCGCAGCTCAGGGTCGATCACCTTGGCGAGCGCGGCACGAACAGCGGAGCTCAAGCCCTCGGCGGAATCGGGGGTTCTGGACATCACCGCCGAGTGTAGGCGTCCCCGAATGCCCGCTGGTCAGTTGCCGGCACCGGGCACCGGGCCGTTGGCCGCCGGCGGGGCGAAAGGCGGTTCGGGGGGCAGCGGCGCGGGTGGTGCGAACGGCGGAGGTGGCATTGCCGCCGACGGCGGCGGGCCGGCCCACGGCGGTTGCCAGGCCGCCGGCGGCGGATTCTGCGACTCGATGCAGATCAATGTGCATGACGACGGCGTCTGGGTGGGCCGTGGCAGCCACGGCCACAGCGGTGACTGGCCGGTGAGTGGAGTCGGCCCCAGGTCGATCAGCGGCGACCGGACCATGGGGTCGTTAGACGGCAGTCCATGGATGTTCAGCGGCAGCCCCGGGCCGATCCCCTCGGGGTTCTCCAGGTGTATGTCGCCCAGCGGCGGCGGAGGCCCGATCAGCGGGGGCAGGTCGACCGGAACCACGCCAGTGGCATAGGCGGCGGCCCAGCCCAGGACGTTCTGGGCATAGGGCATGGAGTTGTTGTAGCGCAAAATCGCGGCCATCACCTGCGACGGATCACGCAGGTTGAGCCCTCCGCTGCACAGGTAGCGGGCGGCGGCCAGCGTGGAGTCGAAGAGGTTCTGCGGGTCGGCTCTCCCATCGCCGTCGCCGTCGGACGCGTACCGCGCCCACGTTCCGGGTAGGAATTGCATCGGCCCCATTGCGCGGGCGTAGACCACCCGGCCGCCGACGTTGCTTTGGACGACGATGGCGTTACCCGGCAGCGTGCCGTCGAGTGCGGGACCGTAAATCGGCCAGATCGCGGTGCCGTGGACGTCGGTGGCGCCACCGTTTGCGTGCATCGATTCGATGCGTCCGATCCCGGCCAGCAGGTTCCAGCTGATTCCGCAGCCTGGTTCCGACGCGGCCATTATCCGCTCAGCATTGCGGTAGGCGCTGAGCGCTACCATCGGAATACCCAGGGCGCCAGGCGAATTCACCACGACCGGCGGCGGAGGAGCCGATGTGGTAGCTGCTGCGACGTGGAGGGTCCGCAATGGACGGCGGACCGCGATTATCGCCGGGCCCGAGCGGTCGACCGGGGAAGACGCGACCGCGGCCATCGGAGTGATCGGGGTGCCGTGCACTGCGGCGGCCTCCGCGGGAAATCGGGGGGCCGCCGCGCCGACAGCGCCGGCGAGAACCAGCGGAGTGATCACGGCCATCCCGAATAAAGGCGTTTGTGTCACACGGGTCAGACGCTGCTGCAACGGAATCCACATGCCCGCACCGAAGGCTGATATGTTCCGCAGCACGCGGCGTACTCCTCGCCGCACCGCTGGGAATGCCGGGTGTGCACCCCAGCCTGGCCTTATGCGCACTCGATCGTCCTCGGTAGGTGAGCCCTATCAGGCGCTGGTGGAATCATGTTGGGCCTCATGGACTAGGTCACCATACATAACACTTGACGGTTGGTGGCAGCAATCGTTGACTCCGTGCTGATCGGGCGCGGGACCTGAGCCACTCCGAGGCGGGTCTGGCCACCAAACCGGGTCTCATCCCCGTTTTTTGGCGCGATGGTCGGCACCATCAGCGGAACGTATCGCCGCGGTATGCGGTTTTTCCGGCTGCAGATTCGTCAGCAGGGTCCGCAGGTCTTCCAGTTCCCGGCGCAGGTATTCCCGGGTCTTTGCCACATCGCCGATGGCCAGTCGCAGCGCGGCCAGTTCGCGTGCCAGGTATTCGGTGTCGGCTTTGGTCTGTGCGGCGCGCCGGCGGTCTTCTTCGAGCGCAACGCGGTCCCGGTTCTCCTGCCGGTTCTGTGCCAGCAATATCAACGGAGCGGCATAGGCGGCCTGGGTGGAGAAAGCCAGGTTAAGCAGGATGAAGGGGTAAGGATCCCAGCGCAGGGTGGTCGCGCAGACATTCAGCGCGATCCAGGCCACTACCACGACGGTCTGCAACAGCAGGTAGCGCCCCGTCCCGAAGAATCTCGCTATGGACTCGGTGATTTGCCCGACGGCCTCGGGGTCCACCCGGGGCGCCTGCAGTCGCGACGTGCGGGGAGTGTAGAGGCGTTGCCGCGACAAGGATTTGGTCACGACGGGCTCCCGGCGGGGTAAAGGTGCTCGTCGTCCTGGGTGCGCCAGTCATGCGGGAGCAAGTGATCGAGCACATCGTCGACGGTCACCGCTCCCAGCAAATGGCTCTCGTTGTCGACCACCGCCCCGCAGACGAGGTTGTAAGCCGCGAAGTAGCGGGTTACTGCGGCCAGCGGGGTCTCTGGCAACAGGCTGGGCAGGTCGGTGTCGACAATTCCGCCCACGAGTGTGGCCGGTGGCTCACGCAGCAACCGCTGCAGGTGCACACAACCCAGGTAGCGGCCGGTGGGGGTGGCAGTCGGTGGGCGCACGACGAACACCAGGGATGCCAGCGCGGGGGTGAGGTCGGGGTCACGAGCTCGGGCGAGAGCCTCGGCGACCGACGTGTCCGGAGTCAACGCGACCGGCTCTGAGGTCATCAACCCTCCGGCGGTGTTGGGAGAGTGTTTCAACAGCCGGCGCACCGGGTCGGATTCTCCGGGGTCCATGCGGCACAGCAATGCCTCGGCCTCGGTCGGACTCAGGACGCGCAGCAGGTCGGCGGCGTCGTCGGGATCCATCGCCCCCAACACATCGGCGGCGCGTTCGCTGCCCAATTGCACCAGCACCGCGGTCTGATCCTCATCGGGCAGCTCCTGCACGATATCGGCCAGTCGTTCGTTGTCGAGTGCCGTGAGAACCTCGTAACGGCGCTTGGGCGGAAGTTCGCGGATTGCTTCGGCCACTTCGACGGGGCGGCGGCCCTCGAACTGCTGGAGCAGCTGGGTCACACCTTGGCCCGGCATCGCCAGTGCCGACGGCGTCAGCCCCTGCACGTGCTGCCAGTCGACGACGTAGACGGAGCCCCGTCGCCGCAATCGTCGACGGCTACGGACCGCAACCTTGGTCACCACCCAGTCACGCGTCCGGGCCTGCTCGATGCCCACGTCGGTGATGACGACGTCAGCGCCGGCCAATTGCGGCAGTCCGGGGTCACTGATCCGCACCGGGGTGTCGAGCACCTGGCCGAGAACCAGCACCTCACCGGGCCGCTGCTCATAGCGGCGCAGCGAGAGGCTGGCGGTGTTCAATGTCACCGCGTGGGGCTCGATCGCGGCGACCCGCAGAATCGGCACGAAAATACTGCGGCGGGTTGCCAAGTCGATCACCAGCCCCAAAACCCGCGGTTGCTGGCGGACGATGCTGATGCTGATGACAACATCACGGACGCGTCCAAATGACTCACCGAGCGGACCCAGGACCAGCATTCGCGCGAGCCGCGCCACGTACACCCTGTCGACCGCTCCCATGGATGCCAGAGTAGGAGTGAAAGGGTGGATAACACGTATCGGCCCCGCAGAACCTGCCTCTCGGTTCCCGGCAGTAGCCAGAAGATGATCGACAAGGCTAAAAGCCTGCCCGCCGATGAGGTTTTTCTCGACCTCGAGGATGCCGTCGCACCAGAGGCTAAGGGGCCCGCCCGCACCCGGGTAGCGCAAGCGCTGGCCGAGTCGGGTTGGGCCGGACAGCTGCGCGGCGTTCGGGTTAACGGCTGGGCGACGCCATGGACCCACGCCGATGTCATCGAAGTGGTGTCCACCGTCGCCGCCACCCCCGGCGGGCAACTCGACGTCGTCGTGTTGCCGAAAGTCTCCGACGTCTCCCATGTGCAGGCACTCGACTTGCTGTTGACCCAGCTGGAGACCATCCACGGGCTCCCGGTCGGTGGGATCGGGATCGAAGCGCAGATCGAGAACGCCGCGGGCCTGACGAACGTGAACGCTATCGCGGCCGCACCCCGGGTGCAGGCGCTGGTGCTGGGCCCTGCCGATCTGATGGCAAGTCTCAACACGCGCACGCTGGTTGTCGGTGAGCAACCCCCCGGATACGACGTCGGTGACGCCTACCACTATGTGCTGATGACGATTCTGGTGGCCGCGCGCGCACACGGTGTGGCGGCGATTGACGGGCCATACCTCAAGGTCCGTGATATCGAAGCGTTCCGGCGGGTAGCGGGGAGGTCGGCGGCGCTCGGCTATGACGGGAAATGGGTGCTGCATCCCGATCAGATCGCCGCGGGCAACGAGATATTCACGCCCAGCCAGGCCGATTATGACCGCGCGGAGTTGATCCTGGAAGCCTATGCATGGCATACCTCCGTGGCGGGCGGCGCGCGGGGGGCGGTCATGTTCGGTGATGAGATGATCGACGAGGCCAGCCGCAAAATGGCCCAGGTGATAGCCGCCCGGGGCCGCGCGGCAGGCCTGCAGCGCCAATCGGGACCGTTCGTGCCGCCGAGCGGATAGGTGCCGGTGATGCCGTCGCCGCTAGGGGGCCCCGAGGTGGTGCCGTGCATACATTGCGATGATGAGCCAGACCAGCAGCGTCGCAACTCCGACCACGATGCCCGCGACGGCTAACCCGTAACCCTCCTGGCGGACCTGCTTGATCTGGTTGAGTGCG
The DNA here is from genome assembly GCF_010723305.1 of Mycobacterium botniense. NCBI lineage: Bacteria > Bacillati > Actinomycetota > Actinomycetes > Mycobacteriales > Mycobacteriaceae > Mycobacterium > Mycobacterium botniense. The sequence continues at coordinate 381,263 of NZ_BLKW01000004.1, forward strand.
ACCGCGCCCAGCACAATTCCGACAATCGAGCCGATACAGGTGAGCAGGCCAATGCACGAGCTGACCAGTGCGGCGATCGCCAGCGTATTGGTCCCGGACGGCTGGGGCTGACCGTAGCCACCCGGATAGGGCGGTGCCGGATAGCCGCCCGGATAGGGTTCGCCGTAGCCGGGTGGATACCCCGGCCCGTACTCCGGCGGCCGGGGCTGGCCGTACTCCGGCGGTCCGGGCGGGAACATGGAGCCGTATCCGGGCTGTTCCGGGTATCCCGGCGGTGGGTACCCGGCGGGCGGCGGGTACGCGGGCGGGTAGCCCGCTGCCGGATAGGTGGGGTGCGCAAAGTCGGGTGTCGAGGCAGCCGACGGAGGCGCAAACCCCGGGGGTGGCTCAACGCCCGGAGCGGGGGGAGGCTCAGCGGGCGGGGCTTCCGGCCCGGCTTGTGCCGGGGTCTGCTCAGCTGGGGGCTGGTTAACGTTGTCGCGCGCCTTATCGCCCGAGTCGCCGCCGGGAACTGTCATGCGTTCAACCTAGCCTGGGGAGGATGCGGGCCGCACAGCGGGCCGAGCAGAAACCGGGCAGGTCGCGCGCCTCGTGACGACGAGGGCCGCACGGGCCGGCCGAAGTAGCCCACCTCGCCGAGACAATCGGGCAAGCTTGCTTAGCGGCAGTCAACCGGCAGATGAATCGTTGAGCCCGGCAGAGGAGAATGAGATCTATGACCAGCCCCTTTCAGCCCGGACAGGTTCCCGGCGCGACCCCGAGCGCCCCAGGTGCGGGTCGGCGCGGTGCACCTCAGTTGCCGACCCCGCCGAAGGGCTGGCCGGTCGGGTCGTATCCGACGTATGCCGAGGCGCAGCGCGCCGTCGACTATTTGTCTGAACAGCAGTTTCCGGTGCACCAGGTGACTATCGTCGGCGTCGACCTCATGCAGGTCGAACGGGTCACCGGCCGGCTGACCTGGCCGAAAGTTCTCGGCGGGGGTGTGCTGAGCGGCGCCTGGCTGGGCCTGTTCATCGGGTTGGTCCTGGGTTTCTTTAGTCCCAATCCGTGGGCTGCACTCGCAACCGGTCTGATCGCCGGGGTGTTCTTCGGGTTAATCACCTCTGCTGTGCCCTACGCGATGGCCCGCGGTACAAGGGACTTCAGCTCGACTATGCAGTTGGTGGCGGGCCGCTACGACGTGCTCTGTGATCCGCAAAATGCGGAGAAAGCCCGGGATCTGTTGGCACGCTTGGCGATCTGAACCGCCCATGGGGTGTGGACCGCTCAGCGGGCTGCGGCGTGTGCTGCTGGGCAGCTGGCCCCCTGAAGTCACGGCCATTCACAGTGTTGCGAATCACGCGCACGTGGCTCTACGGTTCTGGCGCGGGACATTACTCAACACAGACACAGATAAGGCGGGTGTGGTGGCGAGTCGTCGCGGGCGCGCACGGTGGCTGGCTGCGGTCGCGACGACGGCAATCACCGCATCGTGGGCGGTGGCCTGCGCGGCTGGTGGCGGGCGGGTGATCAGCTTTTATACGCCGGCCGCCGACAGCGCGACATTTGCCGCCATCGCCAGAAATTGCACCGACCAACTGGGGGGGCGGTTCCGCATCCAGCAGGTCAGCTTGCCGAAATCGGCCGACGACCAGCGCCTGCAGCTGGCGCGCCGACTTACCGGCAACGATCGAACTTTGGACGTGATGGGTCTGGACGTGATGTGGACCGCCGAGTTCGCCGACGCCGGCTGGGTTCTTCCCTTATCCGATGATCCGGCCGGTCGAGCCGAGGCTGACGCCACCACCGACACGCTACCGGGCCCGCTTGCGACGGCGACCTGGAAGCACAAGCTCTACGCTGCGCCCCTCACCTCGAACACTCAATTGCTCTGGTACCGAGCAGATTTGATGGATAAGCCACCGGCGACCTGGACCGACATGGTCGCCGAGGCCACCCGGTTGCATGCCGCGGGCGGCCCGAGTTGGATTGCCGTGCAGGCCAAGCAGTACGAAGGGCTGGTGGTGTGGTTCAACACCTTGCTGGTGAGCGCGGGTGGTGAGGTGCTTTCTGGCGACGGCCGGACCGTCACATTGACCGATACGCCTGCGCATCGAGCCGCAACTGTTACGGCGCTGCAGATCCTCAAATCGGTAGCGACCGCCCCCGGAGCCGACCCATCGATCACACAGACCGACGAGAGCACCGCGCGACTGGCGCTGGAACAGGGCAAAGCCGCACTGGAAGTCAACTACCCCTACGTTTTGCGCTCCATTCTGGAAAACGCGGTGAAGGGCGGTGTGCCTTTCTTGCCACTGAATACGCGTCCCGACTTGGCGAGCAGCATCAACAGTGTCGGGATGTTCGCACCTACCGGCGACCAGTTTCGCGTCGCCTATGACGCCAGCAAGAAGGTGCTCGGGTTCGCACCCTACCCGGCTGTGGTGTCTGGTCGTCCGGCCCGGGTGACAATCGGCGGGTTGAACCTGGCCGTGGCCAAGACAACCCGCCACAAAGCGGAGGCATTCGAGGCGATTCGTTGCCTTCGCAACATCCACAACCAGAAACACATCTCGATCGAGGGTGGCCTGTCGCCGGTCCGGACCTCGCTGTACTCGGATCCGCAGTTCCAGGAGCAGTATCCGCAATACGCCATTATTCGCCAGCAGCTCACTACTGCTGCTGTGCGGCCGGTGACGCCGCTGTATCAAGCGGTGTCCACCCGGATCTCGGCGACGCTGGCACCGATCACCAAAATCGATCCGGAAAGGACGGCCGGCGAGCTCACCGAGCAAGTGCAAAAAGCTATCGACGGTAGGGGTCTCATCCCATGAGCGGGTTCCCCGCACCGGGCACCGTCGCCGGCGTTCCGCCGACGGAGAACCGCAGCTCCGAACGGCGACTGGCGTTGCTGCTGATCAGCCCGGCGGTGATTTTGATGTTGGCGGTCGCAGCGTATCCGATCGGCTACGCGATATGGCTGAGCTTGCAGCGGTACAACTTCGCCACGCCGGGGAACACCGCCTTCGTTGGTCTGGCCAACTACCGGACCGTGTTGACAGATCGGTATTGGTGGACAGCTTTTGTGGTGACGCTTGCGATTACGGTGGTTTCTGTCGCGATTGAATTTGTGCTGGGGCTGGCGCTGGCGCTGGTGATGCATCGGACTGTGGTCGGCAAGGGTGTGGTGCGCACCGCGGTGCTCATCCCGTACGGCATCGTCACGGTCGCCGCGTCATACTCCTGGTATTACGCCTGGACGCCGGGCACCGGATATTTGGCTAACCTGTTGCCGCACGGCAGCGCGCCGCTGACGCAGCAGATCCCGTCGCTGGCGATCGTCATCCTCGCTGAGGTATGGAAGACCACCCCATTTATGGCGTTGCTGTTGCTGGCCGGGCTGGCGTTGGTGCCTGAGGATCTCCTGAAGGCCGCACAAGTCGACGGCGCCGGGGCGTGGCGACGGCTGACCAAGGTCATTTTGCCGCTGATCAAACCGGCAGTGTTGGTCGCGCTGCTTTTCCGCACCTTGGACGCGTTCCGGATCTTCGACAATATCTATGTGCTCACCGGTGGCTCCAACAACACGGAATCGGTTTCGATGCTGGGCTACGACAATCTGTTCAAAGGCTTCAATGTGGGCCTTGGTTCAGCAATCTCGGTGTTGATTTTCCTGTGTGCCGCCGTCATCGCGTTCGTGTTTATCAAAGGCTTCGGTGCGGCTGCACCGGGCAGGGGCGGCAATGGAGCTTGAGTACCGCAGCACCGATCCGGGCTACTGGGCGGGTCGGCGCAGAGGCAGGTCCTCAGGGCGCGCCCCGCAACCGCGCGGGCGGGGTTGCTGCACCATCCCGGCAACAGGCGGGGGTTGCCATGGCTGAGCGAATCGCTGTTCAGCGGGCGGCCGGTTGGCTCATCCTCGACGTCCTGGTGGTGTTCTACGCCCTGTTTCCGGTGTTGTGGATTCTGTCGCTCTCGCTCAAGCCGACCTCAACGGTCAAAGACGGCAAATTGATTCCTTCGTCGGTGACTTTTGACAACTACCGAGCGATTTTCCGTGGCGACTTCTTCAACTCGGCGCTGATCAACTCGATCGGGATTGGTGTGATCACCACCGTGATCGCTGTGGTGATCGGCGCGATGGCAGCTTATGCCGTGGCCCGATTGTCGTTTCGCGGCAAGGGACTGCTGGTCGGCGCCGCCCTTCTGATCGCAATGTTCCCTCAAATATCACTTGTCACACCGCTGTTCAACATCGAACGCACCGTCGGCCTGTTCAACACCTGGGCCGGGCTGGTCATCCCCTACATCACCTTCGCCTTGCCCCTTGCCCTCTACACGCTGTCGGCCTTCTTCCGCGAGATTCCTTGGGATTTGGAAAAGGCTGCCAAAATGGATGGTGCCACGCCGGGGCAGGCTTTCCGTAAGGTGATTGTGCCGCTCGCCGCGCCAGGAATCGTGACCGCGGCGATTCTGGTGTTCATCTTCGCCTGGAACGATCTACTGCTTGCGCTGTCGCTGACGGCAACCAAAGCCTCGATCACAGCCCCAGTGGCGATCGTCAACTTCACCGGCAGTTCGCAATTCGAGGAGCCAACCGGGTCAATCGCTGCCGGCGCAATGGTGATCACCGTCCCTATTATCATTTTTGTTTTAATCTTCCAACGACGGATCGTCGCCGGGTTGACCTCTGGTGCGGTGAAGGGATAGCTCAATGGCCGAGATTGTGCTGGATCACGTGACCAAGAGTTACCCGGACGGCACGACGGCCGTGAAGGACCTAAGCATTACGATCGCCGACGGGGAGTTTGTCATCCTGGTCGGGCCGTCCGGCTGTGGTAAGACCACAACGTTGAATATGATTGCGGGCTTGGAGGATATCTCATCGGGGGAGCTTCGCATAGGTGGTGAGCGAGTCAATGAGAAGGCTCCCAGAGACCGCGATATCGCAATGGTATTCCAGTCGTACGCGCTGTATCCTCATATGACCGTTCGACAAAATATCGCGTTCCCGCTGACCCTTGCCAAGCTGAAAAAAGCAGAGATCGCGCAAAAGGTCGAAGAGACCGCGAGAATTCTTGACCTGATCGATTTGCTGGATCGCAAGCCGTCGCAGTTGTCGGGCGGCCAGCGACAACGGGTGGCGATGGGTCGCGCGATCGTGCGCCATCCCAAGGCGTTTTTGATGGATGAGCCGCTGTCTAACCTGGACGCCAAACTGCGGGTGCAGATGCGCGGTGAAATCGCACGGCTGCAGCGAAGATTGGGCACGACAACCGTCTATGTGACCCATGACCAGACCGAGGCCCTGACACTCGGTGACCGCGTGGTGGTCATGCGTGGTGGTGTCGCGCAGCAGATCGGTACCCCCGATGAGTTGTACGAGCGGCCCGCCAACCTGTTCGTCGCGGGCTTCATCGGTTCGCCGGCGATGAATTTCTTTCCCGCCACTCTGACGTCGACCGGACTGATGTTGCCGTTTGGCGAGGTGACCTTGACTCAGCCGGTCCACGATGTGATCGCCCAGCACCCTAGACCAGACAACGTCATCGTCGGTGTGCGCCCTGAGCATCTTGCCGATGCCGCGTTGATCGACGCCTATCAGCGCATCAGGGCGCTGATTTTTGAGGTGAAAGTCGACATGGTCGAATCCCTGGGCGCCGACAAGTACGTGCACTTCACCACCGCCGACTGTGATGTGCACGCAGCGCAGCTGGACGAGCTGGCCGCCGAATCAGGCAGCGACGAGCACCAGTTCGTGGCAAGGGTTCCCCCCGAGTCGAAGGCGGTCAAAGGGCAGTCGATCGAATTAGCTTTGGACACTTTGAAACTTGCTGTTTTCGACGCCGATTCGGGGGTCAACCTGACCATTCCCCCGCCCTCCGATAGGGGGTGACAGACCCCGACCGCGACTGGCGCAGAGCCGCGCTCCTGCGCTCAGAGACACCCGGAGCCGACGCGAAATGATCGAAACTTTGGGATGTGCCGACAACGTCACAGCCAGTGTCTGCGCCGAAAGTTGCGGTACAAAATCAGACAAAGACCGGTCATCACGGCCATCACAACGGGGTAGCCCCACTTCCAGCCCAGTATGGGCATCCAGTCGAAGTTCATGCCGTAGATCCCCGCGATCATTGTGGGTACCGCCAGGATCCCGGCCCAGGCCGATATCTTGCGCATGTCGATGTTTTGCTGCAACTCGACTCGAGCCAGCGCGGCGTGCACCAGCGAACTGAGCATTTCGTCATAGCTGGCGATCTGCTCGGCGACCTGAGAATGGTGGTCGGCAACGTCACGCAGATAGCGACGCACTTCTTTGGAGATCAGATCCTTGTGTTCTGACTGGATGCGCTGGAACGGAACCGACAGGGGGTTCACGCAGCGACGCAGCTCAACGACTTCACGTTTGATCTGGTAAATCGGTTCGACGTCGGTACGGTGCCCCGGCGCGAATGCCACCTCCTCGATGGCGTCGATATCCGCGGCCATCAGGTTGGTCACCTCAAGGTAGTGATCTACCACATGATCGGCGATGGCGTGCATTACTGCGTGAGGTCCGAGCCTCATATGCTCCGGGTCGGCGTCCATCCGCTTGCGCACCTCGGATAGTCCACCGTGTTCCCCGTGGCGAACGGTGACGACGAAGTCTTTACCCACGAAGATCATGATTTCCCCGGTTTCGACGATCTCCCGGGTTAGCACCACCGAATCGTGTGGGACATAGTTGACCGTTTTCAGGACCAGGAACAGGGTCTCGTCATAACGCTCCAGTTTGGGCCGTTGATGGGCTTGCACAGCATCCTCGGCTGCGAGCGGGTGCAGACCGAAAACTTCAGCCACATCGTGCATCTGGCGCTCGTTGGGCTCGTGCAGGCCAATCCAGACGAATGCCATCTGGCCGGCCTGCTGGATTTCTCGTGCCTTGGCCAATGCGTCGGCGTGGGTGTAGGTGCCGGGCAGCCGCATCCCGTCCACATACACGCCGCAGTCGACCATCACCTGGGTGACCGGGGCCACACCGGATTGCGTGTTCGGCTCGGTGAACGTGGTTGTCCGGGCGGTCGGCCGGAGCGCTGGGGATAACGCGCGAAACGAGGGCATCGGGTCAATCTCCCGTAGCGTGGCAGGTCTGTTCGAGCCGCGGTCAATGCTACGCGTGTCCGCACGTGCGCCGCGCGACGAGCCGTTCAACGCGGAACACACGCGCGAGACGCCAGGCACGGGTCAGTTGTGCCCGGCGGGTATGGGTGGTGCAGCCTTGGGCGGTGACTCAACCGTAGGCCGGCTGCGGACCAGAGATTCGCCGCTGGTCGTGGTGCGCTAATTTCGATCCAAACCACTTTTCCAAGGAGCATCTGACGTGAGCACAACCCCTCTTAAGGTCGCTGTCACCGGCGCTGCCGGTCAGATCGGCTACAGCCTGCTGTTCCGTCTGGCGAGCGGCTCGCTGTTAGGGCCCGACCGCCCGATCGAGCTACGTCTGCTGGAGATCGAACCGGCACTTAAGACGCTCGAAGGTGTCGTGATGGAGCTTGATGACTGCGCGTTTCCGCTGCTGGCCGGTGTGGAGATCGGCACGGACCCGGCCAAGATCTTCGACGGCGCAAATCTGGCGCTGCTCGTCGGCGCGCGCCCGCGTGGCCCGGGGATGGAGCGCAGCGACCTGCTTGAGGCTAATGGCGCGATCTTCACAGCCCAGGGGAAGGCCCTCAACGAGGTTGCCGCCGATAATGTCCGCATCTTGGTCACCGGCAACCCGGCCAACACCAACGCGCTGATCGCGATCAGCAACGCGCCCGACATCCCCCGGGAGCGGTTTTCCGCACTGAGCCGCCTCGACCACAACCGGGCGATTTCGCAGTTGGCCAAAAAGACCGGCGCCGCAGTTACTGACATCACAAAGATGACGATCTGGGGCAACCACTCGAACACCCAGTACCCTGATATCTTCCACGCCGAAATCGCGGGCAAGAACGCCGCCGAAGTGGTGGGTGATCAGGCCTGGATCGAGAATTACTTCATCCCCACCGTCGCCAAACGAGGTGCGGCGGTGATCGCCGCGCGCGGCTCCTCATCGGCTGCCTCAGCCGCTTCAGCCACCGTCGACGCCGCCCGGGACTGGCTGCTGGGCACACCACAGGGTGACTGGGTGTCGATGTCGGTCATCTCCGACGGTTCTTACGGCGTGCCCGAGGGTCTGGTCTCCTCGTTCCCGGTGACCACCCGGGACGGCGACTGGACCATCGTTAGCGGCTTGGAGATCGACGAATTCTCCCGCCGCCGCATCGACGCGTCGGCTGCGGAGTTGGCCGACGAACGCAACGCGGTGAGCCAGCTCGGCCTGATCTGAGCACGGTCCCGGCGCGCGGTCCGACCCGGCCCACCGCGGGATTGGTCAACCGGACGCAGTACCCTCGAGGCCGTGTGCGATATCGCCCCGCGAGCGGTGACAGGTTCGCAGATCATCCTCGGAGACGAGGAGATCTTCGAGGCGCATACCGGCGGAAAGCTTTCCATGCAGCTGAAGGCCCCGCTGGACACCCAGCGCGCGCTGTCGATCGCCTACACCCCGGGTGTGGCGCAGGTCAGCCGCGCGATCGCCGCCGACCACACGCTGGCGGCCCGCTACACCTGGGCGAACCGGCTGGTGGCCGTCGTCAGCGACGGCAGCGCCGTGCTGGGTCTCGGCGACATCGGCCCGGCGGCGGCGCTGCCGGTGATGGAGGGCAAAAGCGCGCTGTTCAAGGCTTTCGGGGAATTGGATTCCATCCCGATCGTGCTGGATACCAAGGATCCCGACCAGATCGTCGAAACCCTCATACGGCTGCGCCCGACGTTCGGTGCGGTCAGTCTGGAGGACATCGCCGCGCCGCGCTGCTTCGAAATCGAGCGCCGCGCGATCGAAGCGCTGGACTGTCCGGTCATGCACGATGACCAGCACGGCACCGCGATCGTGGTGCTCGCGGCGCTGCTGGGCGCCACCAGCTTGCTGGGCCGCGACATGAAGACGCTGCGCATCGTCATCTCAGGTGCCGGGGCAGCCGGTGTTGCATGCGCGAACCTTCTTCTCTCAGTGGGGATTTCAGACATCACCCTGCTCGACTCGCGGGGCATCCTCGATTCCGGGCGCGACGATTTGAACAGCGTCAAGGCCGAACTGGCGCAGCGCACCAATCCCGCGGGGCGCACTGGTGGGATGGTGGAGGCACTCGAGGGAGCTGATGTGTTCCTCGGAGTATCTGCCGGTGTGGTTCCCGAGGAGTTAATCGCCACGATGGCCCCGGATGGGATCGTGTTCGCGCTGTCGAACCCGGACCCGGAGATCCATCCCGCTCTCGCCGCCAAACACGCCGCCGTGGTGGCTACCGGGCGTAGTGACTTTCCCAACCAGATCAACAACGTGCTGGCATTTCCCGGGGTGTTTCGCGGTGCGCTGGATGCCGGCGCGCGCAGAATCACCCCGAAGATGATGGTGGCGGCGGCCGAAGCGATTTTCTCCGTCGTGAGCGACGAACTAGCGCCGGACCGGATCGTGCCCAGTGCGCTGGATCCCCGCGTCGGAAAGGCGGTGGCCGCCGCGGTTGCAGCTGCCTCAGACTCGGCAGGGTGACCGGTTTCCGGCTGACTGCTCTGACGCTTGCGGCGGCGCTGGCGGTCGCGGGCTGCAGTCATGTTTACCGCGCCGGCCACGAGCTGGTGGTGGGATCACGCTTCGACTCCGAATCGGTGCTGTTGGCGAATCTGTACGCCGCAGCACTGCGCTCGTACGGTTTCGCGGCGCGCGTTGAAACGACACCTGATCCGCTGGCTACGCTGGACTCCGGGGCGTTGACCGTGGTCCCCACTCTCACCGGCGAGGTGTTACAGACTTTCCAGCCAGGTGCCGCAGTGCGCTCTGATAAGCAGGTTTATCGGGCGATGGTCGCGGCGCTGCCCGAAGGCGTTGCGGCTGGTGATTACGCTACCGCTGCGGAGGACAAACCGGAGCTGGTGGTCACCAAGGCCACCGCCACGGCCTGGGGTGGTAACGAGCTGAGAGTGCTGGTGCGGCATTGCGAGGGGCTGGTCATCGGGTCGGTCAGCGGCGCCTCCACGCCTTCAGCGGTCAGTCGGTGCCGACTGCCGACTGCCCGTCAATTCCCGGATAGCGCAACAATGTTCGCTGCGTTACGCGCCGGCCAGATCACTGCGGGTTGGACCACCTCCGCGTCCCCGGACATACCCGACGACTTGGTGGTGCTGGTCGACGGGAAACCACCGCTGGTGCAGGCCGAGAACATAGTGCCGCTGTATCGTCGAAACGAGCTGACCGAGCGACAGCTGCTGGCGATCAACGAGGTGGCGGGCGTACTCGACACCGCCGCATTGGTCGAGATGCGCCGGCAGGTGGACAGGGGTGCCGATCCCCGGGCAGTGGCCGAAACGTGGCTGGCCGAACACCCGCTCGGGCGTTCTTAGCTCGGCGACGATGCGGGCCGGGAGGGCCCGCTGAGGAGCCGGGCAATTGGGCTGGGCTCGGCGACGATGCGGGCCGGGAGGGCCCGCTGAGGAGCCGGGCAATTGGGCTGGGCTCGGCGACGATGCGGGGGAGGGCCCGCTGAGGAGCCGGGCAATTGGGCTGGGCTCGGCGACGATGCGGGGGAGGGCCCGCTGAGGAGCCGGGCAATTGGGCTGAGCTCGGCGACGATGCGGACCGGAAGCGCCCGCGAGCTGAGTCAGCGGGGCAGCATGCGGCTGAGCACCGGCGCGAACAGCCGCTGGTATCCCGAGCCGGTCAACCGCACGAGCAGGTCCAGCGCTTTGGCGTCCGGTCCAACCAGCACCCGAGCCTTGTTCTTGCGCACCGCGTCCAGGATGATCCGGGCCGCTCGCTGCGGGCTGGTAATGGCCATCCGCTTGTCGAAAAGCTCCGCGAGTTCGTCCTTGTCGAGCCCTTCGGCGGCGGTGGCATTGCGGGCAATCGCGGTCTTGATGCCCCCGGGATGCACTGTGGTGACTTTCACCGGGTGGCCGGCCAACGCCATCTCTTGGCGCAGCGCTTCGGTGAAGCCCCGCACTGCGAATTTGGCCGAGTTGTAGGCGGCCTGGCCCGGCACCGAGAACAATCCGAAGATACTGGAGATGTTGATGACGTGACCGTCGCCGGAGGCGATCAGGTGTGGCAGAAACGCCTTGGTGCCGTTCACGACTCCCCAGAAGTCGACATCCATGACCCGTTCGATGTCCTTGAACGGGGTGACCTCGATATCGCCGGTGAATGCGATACCGGCGTTGTTGTAAATCTGGTTCACCGCGCCGAAATGCTCGTTTACCGCGTCGGCGTAGGCGAGGAACGACTCGCGCTCGGTCACATCGAGCCGGTCGGCCTTGACCGGTGCGCCGATGGCCTTCAGCCGCTCCTCGGTTCGGGCCAGTCCTTCGGTGTCGACGTCGCTGATCGCCAGCTGTGCACCGGAGCGGGCCAGCTCGATGGCCAGCGCTTGACCGATACCCGAACCGGCGCCGGTGACCACGGCGATCTTGCCAGCGAACCCCTCCATGGACACGCTCCTTGTTTCGTTGGTTCCCGTCGAGGCTAATCGGTGCTGCCGGTCGGGGGCACACGGGCCCGTGTGAACACGGGCAACAAGCGGTTCCGCGGAACAACGCCGTAACGTGGGCGCTGCGCACCGCTGTTATCAGACACGCTGCGACGATCTCGGGAGAGGTCGATCACCAGCGGTGTTCGCCGCGAGTGTGCGCACAATGCCGATCGGCCCCGGGGTGTCGTGTACAAACACGCACGGCGGCGGCCGAGCCGCTCAGCGGAACGCTTCGTCGATGACCTCCTGCTGCTCGACAGCGTGCACCCGCGATGAGCCTGACGACGGCGCTGACATGGCACGGCGGGAAACACGTTTGAGCCCAGTGAGTTTATCCGGCAGCAGTTCGGGCAGCTCCAATCCAAACCGCGGCCAGGCACCCTGGTTGGCGGGCTCTTCCTGGACCCAGAAGTACTCTTTGACGTTCGGGTAGCGGTCCAGTGTCTCACCGAGTCGGCGCTTGGGCAGCGGCGCCAGTTGTTCGATGCGTACGATCGCGACGTCGTCGCGCTTGTCCTTTGCTTTGCGGGCCGCCAGCTCGTAATACAGCTTGCCGGAAGTCAATAGGATGCGGCGAACTTTGGTCCGGTCCCCGATCCCGTCTTCATAGGCGGGTTCCTCCAGCACCGAACGGAACTTGACCTCCGTGAAGTCTCTGATCTCACTTACCGCAGCCTTGTTGCGCAACATCGATTTCGGCGTGAACACGATCAGCGGGCGCTGGATACCGTCGAGCGCGTGCCGGCGCAACAGGTGGAAGTAGTTCGACGGTGTCGAGGGCATCGCGATCGTCATCGACCCCTCGGCCCACAGTTGTAAAAACCGCTCGACTCGCGCCGACGTGTGATCGGGACCTTGACCTTCGTGGCCGTGCGGCAGGAGAAGCACCAGGTTGGATAGTTGCCCCCATTTGGCCTCACCGGAGCTGATGAACTCGTCGATGATCGGCTGGGCGCCGTTGGCGAAATCGCCGAACTGGGCCTCCCACATGACAAATGCGTCCGGATTGCCGACCGTGTAGCCGTATTCGAAGCCGACAGCCGCGAATTCGGACAGCGGCGAGTCGTAGACCAGAAACTTACCGCCGGTCGGAGTGCCGTCACTGTTGGTGGCCAGCAGCTGCAGCGGGGTGAACTCCGCACCGGTGTGGCGGTCGATAAGCACCGAATGCCGTTGGGAGAAGGTGCCGCGGCGGGTGTCTTGCCCAGACAGCCGCACCAGTTTACCCTCGGCCACCAGCGAGCCCAGCGCCAGCAGCTCCGCGAAGGCCCAGTCGATTTTGCCTTCGTAGGCCATCTCCCGGCGCTTTTCCAATACGGGCTTGACCCGCGGGTGCACGGTGAAGCCTTCCGGCAGGGCCAGGTGCGCGTCTCCGATGCGGGCCATCAGCGACTTGTCGATACCGGTGAACAGCCCTGCGGGGATCATCTGGTCGGACTCCACCGATTCGCTCGGCTGCGCTGCGCGTTTCTCCAGTTCGCGGACCTCGTTGAAGACCCGCTCCAGCTGTCCCTGGTAGTCACGCAGCGCATCCTCGGCTTCCTTCATCGAGATGTCGCCGCGCCCGATCAGCGCTTCGGTGTAGCTCTTGCGCACCCCGCGCTTGGTCTCGATGGCGTCATACATGGCCGGATTGGTCATCGAGGGGTCGTCACCCTCGTTATGCCCGCGGCGGCGGTAGCACAGCATGTCGATGACGACGTCTTTTTTGAACTTCTGCCGGAAGTCCACCGCCAGGCGCGCCACCCACACGCAGGCCTCGGGGTCATCACCGTTGACGTGGAAAATGGGCGCCCCGATCATTTTCGCGACATCGGTGCAGTATTCACTGGATTTGGAATGCTCGGGCGAGGTGGTAAAGCCGATCTGGTTGTTGACGATGATGTGGATGGTGCCGCCGACGCGGTAGCCGGGCAGCAGCGCCAGGTTCAACGTCTCGGCGACCACACCCTGGCCGGCGAAGGCGGCATCACCGTGCAGCATCAGCGGCACCACCGAGTAGCCCTCCTCGGTGTCGCCCTTATCCAGGAGGTCCTGTTTGGCCCGGACCAGTCCCTCCAGCACCGGGTCGACAGCCTCCAGATGCGACGGGTTAGCGGTCAGTGACACCTGAATATCGTTGTCGCCGAACATCTGGATGTAGACGCCGCTGGCGCCCAGGTGGTACTTGACGTCACCGGACCCGTGCGCTTGCGAGGGGTTCAAGTTGCCCTCGAACTCGGTGAAGATCTGCGAGTACGGCTTGCCGACGATATTGGCCAGCACGTTGAGCCGGCCGCGGTGCGGCATGCCGATGACGACCTCGTCGAGGCCGTGCTCGGCGCATTGATCGATGACAGCGTCCATCATCGGGATGACGCTCTCGGCCCCTTCTAGCGAGAATCGTTTCTGACCGACGTATTTGGTCTGCAGGAACGTCTCGAAAGCTTCCGCGGCGTTCAGCTTCGAGAGGATGTATTTCTGTTGGGCGACCGTCGGTTTGGTGTGCTTGGTTTCGATCCGCTCCTGCAGCCATTTCTGCTGCTCGGGCTCGAGGATGTGGGTGTATTCCACGCCGACGTGGCGGCAGTAAGCGTCGCGCAACACCGACAGCACGTCGCGCAGCTTTTTGTACTTTGCACCCGCGAAACCGTCGACTTTGAACTCGCGATCCAGATCCCACAGTGTCAGGCCGTGCGTCAGCACGTCGAGGTCAGGGTGGCTGCGGAATCGGGTGTTGTCCAGCCGCAGCGGATCGATATCGGCCATCAGATGCCCGCGGTTGCGGTAGGCCGCGATCAACTCGATCACCCGGGGGTTTTTGTCGGCGATCGAGTCGGGGTTGTCGGGTCGCCAGCGGACCGGCTCATAGGGGATGCCCAGCTCACGGAAGATCTCATCCCAGAACCTGTCGGAGAGCATCAGTTCGTGGATGGTGCGCAGGAAATCGCCGGATTCCGCGCCCTGGATGATGCGGTGGTCATAGGTCGAGGTCAGTGTGATGAGCTTGCCGATGCCCAGTTCGGCGATCCGCTGTTCGCTGGCGCCCTGGAACTCGGCGGGGTATTCCATCGCGCCTACTCCGATGATGGCGCCCTGGCCGGCCATCAGCCGGGGCACCGAGTGAACGGTGCCGATCGTGCCCGGGTTGGTCAGCGAAATCGTCACGCCAGCGAAGTCTTCAGCGGTGAGCTTCCCGTCGCGTGCCCGGCGCACGATGTCCTCGTAGGCGGTGACGAATTGCGCGAAGCGCATTGTTTCACACTGCTTGATCCCGGCCACCACCAGTGAGCGCCTGCCGTCTTTGCCCTGCAGGTCGATCGCCAGCCCGAGGTTGGTGTGCGCGGGTGTGACGGCGACGGGTTTGCCGTCGATCTCGCTGTAATGGCGGTTCATGTTCGGGAACTTCTTGACCGCCTGCACCATGGCGTAGCCGATCAGGTGGGTGAACGAGATCTTGCCGCCGCGGGTGCGGTTGAGGTGGTTGTTGATGACGATCCTGTTGTCGATCATCAGCTTGGCCGGGATGGCCCGCACACTGGTGGCGGTCGGCACTTCCAGTGACGCCGACATGTTCCGGACGACGGTCGCGGCGGCGCCGCGCAGCACTTGCACCTCGTCGTTTTCGGCCGGTGGTGGGGCAGCGGGTTTGGCCGGCGCTATCGGCGCAGCAGACCCCGCTGTGGTGCCGGCAGTGGTGCTCGCGTGCGGCTCCGGCGGCGCGGCCGCCGGGGCCGGCTGGACTGTGGGCGGTGTGGCCGCAGGGGAGTTCGACGGTTCTCCGTCAGCCGTGGCGCGGGCACCGGCCGTCGGTTCGGGGCTGTAGTCGACCAGGAACTCATGCCAGCTCGGATCGACCGAGGAGGGGTCTTCGCGGAACTTGCGGTACATCTCCTCGACCAGCCACTCGTTCTGCCCGAATGGTGAACTTGTACTGCCCACAGCAGCTAACGCCTCGATTCCTCTGCCCGGCAAGCGCGCGGCATGCCGCTTGCGACCCGATACGCCGTGGTCGGCGCCCTTCCTGGCGGTTCCGCCAATTCCCGCCCCAGTAAAGGCTAACGCGTCGTGAGCAATCCGACAGGCGCACCGCCTCAGGCCAGCCGCATCGGGTGAGCCGCGACGATACGGTTCGGTTTCAGACCGCGTGGTGGCTCAGTGGGGTCCGTGGCGTGGCCGGTGCCACGCGCACTGGCGCCGGCCGGCACGCCGGGGGACTGCCGAACGCGGTGCGGGCCTTGCCGACGATCCTCTTGCCCGCTATCCGGTTGCCGGCGCCGCCGACGGCGGCGCCGAGACCGGCCGGCAGCAACGTGCCCAACACCAGGGCGCCGCGCCGGGGCCCGGCGCGGTCCGGCTTCATCGGTGCCGGCGGGCGGCCCTGTGTCACAGCGTGCTACTCCACAAGGAATAATCCGCGGCGGACCCCGGGGGCGACAAGTATGCCGTTAAGGCGCCGAGACCGAGCCGGCCGAGTGAAAGGGATCCTCATCGTCGATGGCCCATCAACTGACGTCGCTGGGTATCTCGGTGCTCGCACTGTTGCGGGAGCGGCCCATGCACGGCTACGAGATGTTGCAGACACTCAGCGACCGGCAGGCTGACCGTATCGTCAGGGTGCGCCCGGGGTCGTTGTATCACACTGTCGAGCGGCTGACCGGGCAGAGGCTGATCCGGCGCGCGGCGAGGGGTCGAGACGGCAACCGGCCCGAACGCGTCGTCTACGAGATCACCGACGCCGGTGTCGAGGCGCTCGCCGAGCGAGTGCGCGAACTGGTCGCCACACCCGTCAACGAATACCCGCAGTTCACCGTGGCGCTGGCCGAAATCGACAACCTCGACCCCGACTCGGCAGTGCATGCCCTGGACAGTCGTGTCGTGGCACTGGAAGCCGGCGTCGCCGAGATGACAGCGCAGCGGAACGCCGGTATCGCGCCCGGCCTCAGCCCGATCGTCTTGGAGTACTTGCTGGCAATAACTCAGGCGGAAGTCACGTGGTTGCGACAGTGTGCGACATCGCTGCGGTCAGGTCGCTGGAGCTGGCCGGCTACGGCCCGGCCCGAGACCGTCACGGATAGCGGAAGCGAGGTGCAGACATGACGACGGCGATCATCCAGCCGCGCCGGGGTTCGCGACGGGTCGCTGCCGCCAGACCCGGGCTGCGCAGGCACGCCGCCAATGATGGCAACTCGTGGGCGGCGCTGTCGGCGATGATGGTCGGGTTTTTCATGATCGTGCTGGACGGCACCATCGTCGCCGTGGCCAACCCCAGCATCATGGCCGCGTTGCATACCGGATACGACACAGTGATCTGGGTGACCAGTGCCTACCTGCTGGCCAATGCGGTGCCGTTACTGGTCGCGGGCCGGCTCGGAGACCGGTTTGGCCCGAAGAACCTCTACCTGATCGGTTTGGCCGGGTTTACCGGTGCGTCGCTGTGGTGCGGCCTGTCGGGCAGTATCGGCGTGTTGATCGCCGCCCGGGTGGTGCAGGGCATCGGTGCCGGGTTGCTGACGCCGCAGACACTCTCGACAATCACACAGACCTTCCGGCCAGAGCGCCGCGGTGTGGCGCTGAGCGTGTGGGGAGCCACCGCCGGGGTAGCTTCCCTGGCGGGGCCACTGGCCGGTGGGGTGCTGGTCGACACGCTGGGCTGGAAGTGGATTTTCTTCGTCAATGTGCCCATCGGGGTGGCGGGTGTGGTGCTGGCACTGTGGTTGATCCCGCGGTTGCCCACCCATACGCACCGGTTCGACGTGCCCGGGGTGGGGTTATCCGGGGCTGGTGTTTTCCTCATCGTGTTTGCGCTGCAGCAGGGCCAGTCTGCGGGATGGGCGCCGTGGATCTGGGCGGTGCTCGTCGGGGGTGCGGGCTTTATCGCGGTGTTCGTCTACTGGCAGTCGGTGAACACCGGCGAACCGCTGATCCCGCTGGATGTATTCCGCGACCGCAACTTCAGCCTGGCCAACCTCGCGGTGGCGATTATCGGGTTCGCGGTGACCGCGATGGTGCTGCCGGTGATGTTCTACGCGCAAGGGGTCTGCGGGCTCTCGCCGACTCGTTCGGCGCTACTGATCGCCCCGATGGCGCTCGCCAGCGGTTTGCTCGCTCCAGCTGTCGGCAAGATCATCGACCGGTCGCATCCGCGGCCTGTTGTCGGTTTTGGTTTTTCGCTGCTGGCTATCGCATTGACGTGGCTTTCCATCGAGATGGGTCCTGCCGCCCCGATCTGGCGGCTGGTGCTGCCGTTTACCGCGATGGGCGTGGGCATGGCCTTCATCTGGTCGCCGTTGACCGCCACTGCGACGCGGAACCTGCCGTCCCATCTGGCCGGCACCGGATCGGGGGTGTACAACACCACCCGGCAGCTGGGCGCCGTGCTGGGCAGCGCGAGCATGGCCGCGTTCATGGTCGCGCGGATCGGCGCCGAAATGCCGGCGACACCTTCCGGTGCGCGACCGCAGCCTGCTGGCGGCACCAGCCTTCAGCTGCCTGAGATCCTGCGTGCACCGTTCGCGGCGGCGATGGCACAGTCGACGCTTCTGCCTGCGTTTGTCGCTTTGTTCGGCGTGGTCACCGCGCTCTTCATGGTCGGTGACCCGCCATCGCCGGACGGCCGCCAAAGCCTGGGCTCGCCAGGAGGAACCGCTCGGTCCGCCGTAACCCCCGCTAACGACGTGTGCGGGTTCGACGCGTTTTGTGATGACGACGACTACGTCGAGTACACGCTTGTGCATGAACCTGGCCCGCCGCACGCGGACGCCGAATCGTCCTGTGGCGAGGACGACACTGAGCCGCTGCGCGCCCGGCTGAACCATTCGGTGACGCGGCGGCACGCCGATTCCGTCCAAGCACGGCACCGCCTGCCCGATCATCAGACTGATGGCATAAGCAGACTCAACCGCAACGGATTCCACGTCGACGACGAGCAGCGTTTCCGTTCGATTACGAACTTCTCAGCACCGCCGGCGATCGGTGATCACCCGCGTTCTGCGGCAGCGCATTCCAGCACAGCGCAAGACCGTGACGAATCCCTCTGGAACAGCGGCGCGTGGCACCAACCGTTCACCACAGAGGCGCCGCCGCGTAACAAACATCACCGGCCCGGTCCTGACGGCCCAGCCGCCCGCGGTCGGCACTCGTTTCCTGATGGTCGCTGACCAAACCACGCCGTTCGACTGCCGGCCAGCCCCAGAGCGCCCTCACCGGTCTTGATCGATTACCATTGAGCAAGAACGACATTCCATTTGCGGACTTGTTGGTCGTCGGGATGATCCGCTCAGTTGGCAGTGTTACCGATGAGCTCGACTCCAGCACCGTTCCACCGGAATTTCACCACGCTCTTCAACCCGTCGATACCGTTGGAGTACGTGAGCGCCACCGTGTCGCCGGTGCATTGAGAAGGGTCAATCCCGTTGAAGCCGTATGTGTCAGGCACTCCCTGGGGTATGTACTTGCCCAGATGGAACATTACCGCGCGAGTATTGGGGTTGGTGGCGTTAGTGTTGGCCTTGACGATCACCGCCGACAACTGGGCGCATTCGTTGTAGTTACCGGCCAACGGTTCCGGGTTCCACGGCTGGTGGCTGCGCGGATCGCGGGGCAGCTCGGAAACCGCCCGGGCGATCGCGGGTGCTGCCAAGTCGACCGCACAGGGGTCAACCGGCGGGGCGGTGGTGCCGGTCGGGGCAGCGGCGGCCGTGGTACTCGGTCTGCCCGGAGTGCTGATTGGTGCGGCCGCCGGCGGTTGCGGTGTCTTTGCGACGGTCGAGTCGCCGGGCCCGCAGCCGGCCAATCCCGCGGCCAGCAGTGCTGCCGCGGCCAGCATGCTCCGGACACGCCAGGGTAGCCAGCACACAACCCGCACCGTACCGGTACCGGATGCGTTCGCGCGGCAGACGTCGCCGGGTGGCTGTCGACGACCTTGTCGTCGCTGGGCCACTAGACTGCATGTCCGATGTGTTTTGCGGATAGCCTGAAGTCGGCGCCCCGGCAAGGTCTGCCGACCCGCGGATCCGTCGATCGGCCGTGCCCGGCGTCACCGTGGGCTGGGCGACGGTGCCGAAGCCGTGGCCTGAGCCGCGCGCACATGAGCGCCGGGATGGGTGCGCCCGAATCTGCGCGCCAGCCCGCAACGGCACCCCAGCGTGTCGACGTCAGCAATCGGCAAACGACTGGCCGGGGATGACCGCGCCCAAGGCCGTGGCCGCTCAGGGCGGACTGGAGCAGATCTCTCGAGTAGAGCGGGTCGCGTCGCTCACCGGTATCCGGGCCGTCGCAGCCCTGCTGGTGGTGGGCACCCATTCGGCCTATACCACCGGCAAATACACCCACGGCTACTTCGGACTGGTCTGTTCGCGGATGGAGATCGGAGTTCCGATCTTCTTCGTGCTATCCGGCTTCTTGTTATTCCGCCCCTGGGTGAAAGCCCTCGCCACGGGCGGTGCGCCGCCGTCGCTAAGCCGCTACGCCTGGCACCGGGTGCGGCGCATCATGCCCGCCTACACGATCACCGTGCTGGCCGCCTATGTCGTCTACCAGTTCCGCACGGCCGGTCCGAACCCGGGTCACACCTGGAGCGGGTTGCTCCGCAACCTCACTTTGACGCAGATCTACACCGACAACTACCTGGGCTCGTATCTGCATCAGGGTCTCACCCAGATGTGGAGTCTGGCAGTGGAAGTCGCTTTCTACCTGGTGCTGCCGCTGCTGGCTTACCTGGTGCTGGTCGTGGTGTGCCAACGTCGATGGCAGCCGGTCCTGGCGCTGACGGCGTTAGGCGTGTTGGCGTTGGTCACCCCGGCCTGGCTGATCATGGTGCACACCACCGATTGGTTGCCCGACGGCGCCCGGCTGTGGCTGCCGACGTACCTGTCGTGGTTCGTCGGCGGCATGATGCTGGCCGTACTGCAAGCGATGGGAGTGCGCTGCTATGCGCTGGTGGCCATACCGTTGGCGGTGATCAGCTATTTCATCGCGTCGACCCCGATCGCGGGCGCCCCGACGACCTCGCCCACCGGTTTGACAGAAGCGCTGGTCAAAGCGGGCTTTTATGCGGTTATCGGCACACTGGCCGTGGCACCGTTGGCTCTGGGGGACCATGGCTGGTACGCCCGGCTGCTGGCGGCCAGGCCCATGGTGTGGCTGGGCGAGATTTCCTACGAAATCTTCCTGATTCATCTGGTGACCATGGAGTTCGCCATGGTCGACCTCGTCCGTTACCGCATCTACACCGGGTCGATGCTGAACCTCTTCGCCGTGACGCTGATCATCACGATTCCGCTGGCCTGGCTGTTGCACCGGTTCACTCGAATCAGAACCGAACAGGGACAAGTCAGCAGCGATGGGCATGGGCGCGCGGTCCCCGGCGCGCCAGTGCGCCGGTGAGAGGTTACCCTTGCCTAAGTTGACATCGGGAGGCGAGGGGCAGGGATGGCTGAATCCAGGGCAGCGCGAGGTGTACAGGGCGCGGTACTGAAGCTGCTGCGCGGCGCCGACTACCGGTTCACCGTGATCGGTCGACGTGAGATCAGCCCGCATTACCTGCGGTTGAGCTTCCGGGCCGGCGGGATGCTCGGTGAGCAGTCCCTGCACCCGACCATGTGGATCCGGATGTGGTTTCCCAACGGCGATAAGCCCCATCAACGCGGCTATACCTTGGTCGATCCCGATCCGGCCGCCGATACCGTCGACATCGAGTTCGCACTGCACGGCGGCGTCGCCTCGCGGTGGGCGCAGGCAGCACAGCCGGGTGACACGATCGACGTGACCGTGATGGGCAGCAGGTTCGCTCTGCCCGAGCCGGCTCCCGCCGGCTATGTGATCGTCGGTGACACCGCCTCGCTGCCGGCGATCAACTCGTTACTCGGCGCGATCGGGGACACTTCCGCCCGGGTGTTTCTGGAAGCCGGCTACGACGACGACAAAGACCTGCCCGTGGCGCGCAGCGCGGGTGTCATTTGGGTCGACCGCAAGGACGGCGGAAAAGCCTTGGTTCAAAAGCTCAGGTCGATGGCGTTCGACGCCCGTGACCACTTCGGCTGGGTGGCCTGCGACAACCGCACCACACGGTCGGTGGTCAGGGTGCTGCGCGAGGATTTCGGGATACCACGAAGTTCGATCACCGCGCGGGCCTATTGGATGGCCTGACCGGTCCGCTGCTCGATCGGCACCATGACCGGGACGACGAATTCGTCGAGCATCGCCTGTTCGTCGGTGTCGTCGTGGCCGGGGAAGAGCAGCAGTGAGGTGATCACTCGTACCAGCCAGCGCGCCCGGCGTTGCACGGCAGCCGGATCGTCAGGGCCCAGCGAGCTGAGGAATGCGGCGACCAAGGCCTTGATCACCTCGGAACGCTCAGCCATCTCACCGCCGATGGGTGGGCGGGTGGCGGCGAACCACGACGCCAGCGGGGGGCTTTCCCGGACCGTCCGCAGCGTGGTGGCGATCCCGGTGACCAGCCGTTGCCGCGGATCCTCGATGCCGCTGATCTTCTTTTTGATCACGTCGTGCAACCGATAGGCTTCGCGGTGTACGTAAGCGTTCCGTAATGCTTCCCGGCTTTCGAAATAGCGGTACAGTGTAGCGCGGGAACATCCGGCGGCCCTTGCAATTTCGTTCATACCGACAGACCCCGGGTCATGTACCGTGAACAGGGTTTCGGCTGCGTCGAGAATCCGGTTGGCAGCAGCTTCGGTGCGACGGGCCGCCAGCCAGTCGGAGCGGGCCATCAGGATTTCACCGTCAACGGCACCGACAGGGGACGTCGCACATAGCTGCCGTCGGCCCACACGATGGCTGACTCGTCGACCTCGAAATTCGGGCAGCGCGCCAGCAGCTCGGTCAGTGCGACCTGCGATTGCATCCGTGCTGCGGCGGCGCCCAGGCAATGGTGCGCACCGTGGCTGAACGTCAGGATATTGCGCGGACAGCGAGTCACGTCGAGCTCTCCGGCGTCTGGACCGTACTGGCGCTCATCGCGATTGGCCGAGCCGTACAACAACAAGACCTTGCGGCCCGCCGGGATGGTGGTGTCGCCGATCCGGACATCGCGAGTGGCGGTGCGTGCGAGCCCCTGCACCGGAGAGGTCAGCCGCAGCAGTTCTTCGACAGCGTCGGGGATCAGTGCCGGATTTTGCGCTAGCAGCCGGCGCTGATCGGGGCGTTGGTGCAGCAATGGCATGGAGCCGCCAAGCATTCCGGTGGTGGTGTCGTTGCCGCCGGTGACCATGGTGAACGCGAACGCCAGCACCGACAATGTGCCGGCGACATCGCCGTCGGCTCCAACTCCAGCGGCCACCAAGTGCGAGAGGGTGTCATCCTCAGGCTGGGTTCGGCGCCGCTCGATCAGCTCGCTGAAGTAGGCCATCATCGCCGCGACCGCGTCCCCGGCCGTGGCGAGGCCGGCTTGGGCGGTGTTGGCTGCAACGATCGCCTGGGTCCAGCCGTCGAATTGCGTGCGGTCTTCTTCGGGCACGCCGAGGTAATGCGCGACAACCATCGACGGCAGGGGTTTGAACAGCTCAGCGACGATGTCGCCGCCACCGTTGGCACGCAACCGCTCGATGCGCTCGATGACGAACTGGCGCACCCTGGGCCTGACGGTTTCGACCTGCCGCGGAGTGAATCCACGCGACACCAGCTTGCGAAACGCGGTGTGCACTGGCGGGTCCTGCATCACCATTGGGGGATTGTCTTGCAGCCCAATCAGTTCCAGCTCGCTGTAGTTGACGGTCAGCCCCTGCGCGGACGAGAACGTCTCATGGTCGCGCGCGGCGTTCCACACATCGGCGTGCCTGGACAGCACGTAGTAGTCGTGGTCGGGTCTGTCTTCGGGCACCACGTGGTGCACCGGGTCGTGGTCGCGCAGCGCTTTGTACATTGCCCATGGATCGGCCCACGTTTCAGCCGTGGCCAGCTGAAAGTGCGCGGCGTGAGACACGCTCATTGACATGTCTTATGAGTACGACACTTACCTTCTGCTGTCAACAGGCGGGTCGGGGAAGGATGGCGCGAAGTGATCTGCGGGCCGGGCGCAGCACATGTCTGCGTCGCGTCAGATGGCCGCACCGGGGTTGAGAATGCCCAGTGGGTCCAGCGCCTGCTTGATTCGCTGATTTAACGCCATGGCATCGGGCCCGATCTGGTCTGCCAGCCACGGCCGTTTCAACCGGCCCACGCCGTGCTCGCCGGTGATCGTGCCACCCAGGCCGATGGCCAGCTCCATGATTTCGCCGAATGCCTGGTGAGCGCGCTGCATCATCGCGGCATCGGCGGGGTCGTAGACGATCAACGGGTGGGTGTTCCCGTCGCCGGCATGTGCGATCACCGAGATGGTGAGTTCGCGCTCTGCGGCGATGTGCGCGATCCCGGTGACCAGTCTGCCCAGCGCGGGCAGCGGTACGCCGACGTCTTCCAGCAACAACGATCCCTTGCCCTCGACCGCTGGGATGCAAAACCGGCGGGCGGCGACGAACGCCTCGCTTTCCTGCGGATCGTCGGTGGAAAACACCTCCTTCGCGCCGTGTTCGGCGAACACGGCAGCCATCAGCTCAGCGTCCTCGGTTCCGGCTCGTCCCCGCTCGTCAGAGCCACCGAGCACCATGGCGGCGGCCTCCCGGTCCAGGCCCATGCGGAAGCTGTCCTCGACCGCGTTGATCGCCACCGAATCCATGAACTCCAGCATCGCCGGGCGGATCCGCCCGGCGACCGCGAGCACCGCGTCGGTCGCGGCTTGCACCGAGGCGAAGGTCGCCACCACGGTGCTCGACGCGTGCTGGGCCGGCAGTAGCCGCAGCGTCACCTCGGTGATCACGCCCAGCGTGCCCTCGCTGCCGACGAATAGTTTGGTCAGAGAAAGCCCGGCGACATCTTTGAGCCGCGGGCCGCCCAGCCGCACCGCGGTCCCGTCGGCCAGCACCACTTGCAGGCCCAGCACATAGTCGGTGGTGACGCCGTATTTCACGCAGCACAGACCGCCGGCGTTGGTGGCGATGTTGCCGCCGATGCTGCAGATCTCATACGACGACGGGTCCGGCGGATACCACAGCCCGTAATCAGCGGCCGCCTTTTTCACCTCGGCGTTGAGCAGCCCCGGCTGGCAGACCGCGGTGCGGGTGAGCGGGTCGACGACGATGTCGCGCATCTTCTCCGTCGACAGCACGATGCTGTCATCGAGTGCGGTCGATCCGCCCGATAGCCCGGTGCCGGCGCCCCGGGTGATGACGGGCACCCGATTGGCGCTGGCCCAGCGCAGCACGGTCTGCACGTCCTCGGTGCGTCGCGGCCGCACCACGGCCAGGGGTTTGCCCGCCGACGGGTCGAATGCGCGGTCCTGCCGGTAGCCCTCGGTGACGGCCGGATCGGTGACCACCATCCCGTCGGGCAGCTCAGCGATCAGACTGGCCAGTACCTCAGCACCCACGGCCCGATCCTACGGCCGGACGCCGCCCCAGTTCGGCCGCCGCACAGCCCGGACAGCATAGCCCCAGGTCAACCGCGACCGACGCGGCGGAGTCGTTGCGGTGAGCGGCAACGGGGATCGTGCTCCGACGCCGCTGCAGGCACGATGTGGGGTGTGCGTCCCCATCCTCGTACCGGCCGACTCTTCGCCTCGCCGGTCGCCCCCGGTACCGGCTGGCCAGGAGATCCGGCCACACCGCAGACGCCGGTAGCAGCCGATCCGGCGCAGGTGTCGGCATTGGCGGGGGAGGTCCACTCGATCCCGGAACTCGACGCGCTGGTCAGCGTCTGCCGCGCTTGCCCGCGGCTGGTCGCTTGGCGTGAACAAGCCGCAGTTATCAAACGGCGGGCTTTCGCCGACCAACCCTACTGGGGGCGTCCGGTGCCCGGGTGGGGATCGCAACAGCCGCGGCTGCTGATTCTCGGCTTGGCGCCGGCCGCGCACGGCGGCAACCGGACGGGACGGATGTTCACCGGTGACCGCTCCGGTGACCAGTTGTTCGCTGCGCTGCACCGGGCCGGGCTGGTGAGTTCGCCGAGCAGTGTCGACGCCGCGGACGGACTGCGGGCTAATCGCATTCGGATCACCGCGCCAGTGCGATGCGCGCCGCCCGCCAATAAGCCGGCACCCGAGGAACAGGTGACGTGCTCGCCGTGGCTGGAGGCCGAGTGGCGGCTGGTATCCGGCCATGTCCGGGTGATTGTCGCTTTGGGCGGTTTCGCCTGGCAGGTCGCGCTGCGGCTGGTGGAACACGCCGGCATACGCAAGCCGCTGTTCAGCCACGGCGCGCTCGCGGAGCTGCCGTCTGGCCTGCGTGTGCTCGGGTGCTATCACCCCAGCCAGCAGAACATGTTCACCGGCAAGCTGACCCCGGCCATGCTCGACGCGATTTTCACCGACGCCAAGACGATGGCCGGGATCAGGTGACGCCACTGAACGGGAAGCTTGGGCTGGCCGTCGGTGTTGACGCCAGCGTGCGACTGTCCGTTCTCGACCTCGTCCCGGTGCGTACCGACCAGTCGACCTCGGATGCACTGGCGGCCACCGTCCAACTGGCGCAGACCGCCGACCGGCTGGGCTTCACCCGCTACTGGGTCGCCGAACACCACAACATGCCCGCAATCGCCGCCACCAGCCCCCCGGTGCTGATCGCCTATCTTGCCGCGCAGACCGCGCAGCTGCGGCTCGGATCCGGCGGTGTGATGCTGCCCAATCATGCGCCGCTGGCGGTGGCCGAACAGTTCGCACTGCTGGAGGCGGCCGCCCCGGGCCGCATCGACCTCGGCATCGGGCGGGCACCGGGCTCCGACCCGATCACCTCATGGGCGCTGCGGGCCGGCCGCGATGACCGCGACCTGGAACACTTTCCCGACTACCTCGACGACGTGGTCGCGCTGATGAGCCCACGAGGCGCACGACTGCCGTTGCGCGACGGGGAGTATGTGCTGAAGGCTACCCCGGCCGCCGTCAGCGAACCGCGGCTGTGGCTGTTGGGGTCATCGATGTACTCGGCGCATGTGGCTGCCGCCAAAGGGCTGCCGTATGTGTTCGCCCACCACTTCTCCGGTAAGGGCACCGCAGAGGCGCTCGCGGTTTACCGTTCGCGATTCGTGCCCAGCAAGCTCGCCGCACAGCCGGTCACATTTTTGACGGTCAATGCGGTGGTGGCGGAAACACGTGAGGAGGCAACGGCATTGATGATGCCCAACCTGCACATGATGGCCCGGCTACGAACCGGGCAGCCGCTGGGGCCGGTACAGCTTGTCGAAGATGCGCGGGCGGAGCAGCTCACACCGCAGCAACTGCACATCGTCGAGCGCGGGTTACAGCGCGCCATCCTCGGCACCCCCGCCGACGCCGCCGCTCAACTGCGGGCCCTGGCCCAGCAGTTCGACGTGGACGAGGTGATGATCAACCCGGTGGCCTCGGCGCATCGCGGCACCGATCCGGCGACCGCTCCCGGCCGGGTGGCGACATTGGAGTTGCTGGCAAAAGAGCTTTTTTAAATCTAAAGCGTCGCCGGTCCGTTCCGGGCCGGGCCGTGCGCTAGCGCGGTGTGAGCACGATGACCGGTATTGGGCGCGACGTTCGGCGCTGGTACTTCTCATAGCGGTTGGCGTTGTTCGTGTTGACGATCTGCCACAGCCGCGGATAGTCGGGATCCCCGGGTGCCACTGGTTTTGCCGTGACACTAAATCGTTTTGGGCCGACGTTGATTTCAACGTTGGGGTCAGCTTTGAGGTTGTGATACCAGCCCGGTGCCCGGGGATCGCCGCCTTTCGAGGCGACAACGAGGTAGTTGTCGCCGTCGCGCGCATAAGTCAGTGATGTGGTGCGCGGCTTACCGGTCTTGGCTCCGGTCGTGTGCAACAGCAAGTTCGGTGGCCCACCGGGAATCCGGTGTCCGATCCGGCCTTTGGTGGCGGTGTAGATCGCGTTGTGCATTCGGAGCAGCGGTATCCCGACGACCTGCTCGACCCACTGGGAGACGTCCATGCGTTCAGTCTGGCTGACTCGCATCGGTCCGTGCCAGCGCCTCCCGCAGGATTTGCGCGGTGGCCTCACGGTCGGGGTCATGGCGCAACAGCATTCCTTTCGCGACTGCGAACTTGTCGCCGTTGCGCCGCGGCAGGACGTGCAGATGAATGTGGAACACCGTCTGGAATGCCGCGCGGCCGTCGTTGATCGCGATATTGGTCGCGTCGGCGAGCTCCGTCGTGCGGGCCGCCCGCGCGATCCGCTGGCCGATGGTGACCATCTCGGCCAGTGTCTCGGGCGGGGTGTCGGTGAGATCCACGGTGTGCCGCTTGGGCAGTACCAGGGTGTGGCCACGGGTAAACGGGCGGATGTCAAGGATCGCCAGGTAGCCGCCGTCTTCATAGATTCGGATGGCCGGAGCCGTCCCGGCCACGATCGCACAGAACACGCAGGACATGCCGCCACGGTAGCGGCTCGGCCGCTGGTATTACCGCCCGGGCGGGAGCGCAGCGGCGATCGCCGCGATCGCCCGATCGAGGATCGCGCGGGTGGTGCCGAAGTTCAGCCGAGCGAAACCCGAACCCACCGCGGCGCCGAACGGAAGACCCGGGCTGAGCGCGACTTTGGCCTTTGCGAGCAGGTATTCGGCCGGCTCGGCCGGCAGGTTCAGCGCACGAAAATCCACCCATGCAAGGTAGGTGCCCTCCGGGGTGGTGACTGTCACCCCGGGAGCCGACTCCGGCAGGGTCCGCGCCAGGTGGTCGCGGTTCGCCTGCAGGTAGACAAGCAGCTGATCCAGCCAGTCGGCGCCGTGGTTGTACGCGGCGATATTGGCCCGGATACCGACTGTGGACGCGCCCATCCGGTGCAGCCAGTTGATCCGGTCCCACTCCTTGGCGTCGCGGCTGTTGGACAGGATCACCTGCGCGCACATGAGACCGGGCAGGTTCCAGCCCTTGGACGCCGACATCAGCGTGATAACCGTTTGGGCGGCCGCATCCGACACCGAGGCGGCGGCGACGTGGGGATGTCCGTAGACCAGCGGTGCGTGGATCTCGTCGGCGATGATCCTCGCACCGTGACGCGCCGCGATGTCCACGATCACGCGCAGCTCATCGACGGTGAACGCCGTGCCCAGCGGATTGTTGGGATTGCACAGGATCAGCGACCCGGCCCCTTTGGCGAATGCGGCGTCGACGGCATCGGGGTCTAAGACGTATCGGCCCGAATCCGGCTGCGGTGTCATCGGGATCTCTACCCTTTGCCGGCCGGTGACGTGCAGGACGTCGAAAAAAGGCATATAGGCCGGAACAGGCAAGGCCACTGGACTTTCGGGTCGGGTTAAAAAGTTGATGACGACCTCCATGCCCTTCAGGACGTCCGGGACGATGCGAACCCATTCCGCAGACACGTTCCAGCCATAGCGGCGCCGACACCAGTCAGCCGTTGCCGTCGGCAGTGCATCGTCGGCGAACGCCGGGTAGCCGAACTCCTCGTCGGCGACCCACCTGTGCACCGCGTCGAGCACCGCCGGCGCGGTGGGAAAGTCCATTTCCGCGATCCACAATGGCAGCACATCGGGCTCGAAGTGATTCCACTTGACCGTCTTGCGTTGTCGCAGCTGATCCTCGGTCAACAGGTCAAAGACGCAATCGCTCATATCAGTAGTCTGCTCCCTGCTCGGCTTGTGACGCCGTGGCTCACGGCGCCTGGCGGCAAGGCAACATATTCTGCCGCGGTGGACCCTTGTGAACAGGCTCTCGCCGGTGCGGGGCGCCGCCTGGATGCCGGCGGCTGCCGCTGCCGGTGCAGCTCGTCGGCCGTCCCTACGACGAGGCGACCCGGCCGGCGCTCAGTGCGCAGCTCGAGGCCGCACGAGCGTGGGCTCATCGACGCCCGCCGGTGTCATGAGCGCGAAATGACTCGCCACGCCGCCAACTTGTCGCAGACGGGCATGACGTGGGCCGGGCTGGTAGACGGCAGCCGCTGATAGCTCACTGTTGTGTCGACCCGGACAAATCTGCGAAACAGCGCGTCTGCCTTGTTCCCGTTGAAATACACTCGAGTAATGCTGGGATAGCACGTGAACAGTTTTTGGAAGTCGTTGGGCACCAGACTTTTCAGATCAATATTGGAGTCAGAACTGCCGACACGACGACACTTGTGCAGCACATCCCACAGCGCCACTGCGTGGGATTGAAGTGCGTCCACACGCGTTTCGTATGGGGCGCTCTGGTCAAAGCCAAAGAGTTCGCTGGTAATACGCCAGAAACAATTTCGCGGATTGGCATAGTACTGGTGCGCTACCAGTGACTGCACACTCGGGAACGAGCCGAGGATCAGCAGCCGGGCGCCGTCGTCGACAACGGGCGGCAAGCCTTTCGGAACCGGTGCGTTCATCACTGCTCATCATCGCGCACAAAGGTCAGCCGGGCTCCGATGCCGGTGATCGTGCGGCGGGGTGACGAGGGCCGCTGCATCTGCGCGCGGGAGACCGCGCAAAATCTCCGGCACCGATGTCGCGCGGCGCACCCACCCGTCACGAAGCTCCCACACGGCCCACCTGACGCTGGGACGCCGCCGTGAGGTGTTCGCTGGCAGTGAAACCACTTGCCAGAAGTTTATAACAAAGTAATTATGTAATCATGACCTCGCGGGGTTACGCACGGCGTTACGGGCGCTCCGGCGGCTGGCAGCAAGCTCATCAACCCGATGCTTGCGACGCGGCGGAATGGTTTGCCGGACGTCTCCCTGAAGACTGGTTTGACGGTGACCCCAGGGTGACTGTCGATCGTGAGGAGATCACGGTCATCGGCAAGCTGCCCGACGCCCAGACCTCGGGCAAAGAACAAACCCCGGCCCGCGCGTCGGGCCGCGTCTCCCGATTCCGCGAAGAAACCCGCGCAGAGCGGATGGCGATCGCCGAGGAGGCACAAGCCCGTTACGGCCGTAAGGTTTCCTGGGGCGTCGAGGTGGGCGGCGAGCGGATCCTGTTCACGCATCTGGCGGTGCCGGTGATGACCCGCTTAAAACAGCCGGAGCGGCAAGTGCTCGATACTTTGGTCGACGCCGGTGTGGCGCGCTCGCGCTCCGATGCGCTCGCCTGGGCGGTCAAACTGGTCGGTGAGCACACCCAGGAATGGCTGGCCAAGCTGCGGGAAGCGATGGAACACGTCGATCACCTGCGCGCGCAAGGCCCGGATCTCTAAAGCACCGGCCCGCTGCGCCGGTTCCTCGACCGAGACCGTTCAATCGTGCGTCTCGATTGTGCACCCGCCCGGTGACACCGGCGACGGCAACGGCAGGGGCCACCTGTGACCGGTCGCCTCACAGTCAGAGCCGGGCCATGTCCCAGTACGCACCGCGACGGGCCAACAGTTGGCGGTGAGTGCCCTGCTCGACGATCTTGCCTGACTCCATCACTAGTATGACATCCGCGTCTCGGATCGTCGAAAGTCGGTGAGCGATAATAAAACTCGTGCGATCACGGCGAAGCTCACACATCGCGTGCTGGATGAGCGCCTCAGTGCGGGTATCAACGGAGCTGGTGGCCTCGTCGAGGATCAGCAACTGGGGGCGGGCAAGAAAAGCCCGCGCGATCGTGATCAACTGCTTTTCGCCGGCGCTGATGTTGGTGCCGTCGTCACTGACCCGCGTCTGATAACCGGCCGGCAGGGTATGCACAAAGCGGTCCACGTAGGCCGCCTTGGCGGCGTCCACGACTTCGTGTTCGCTCGCCCCTGGTCGCCCGTACGCGATGTTTTCCGCAATCGTCCCCTCGAACAGCCAGGTGTCTTGCAGCACCATCCCGATCCGCGAACGCAGCGAATGCCGGCTCATCGACGCGATATCGACGCCGTCGATCAAGATCTGCCCGGAGTCGACGTCGTAGAAACGCATCAGCAGATTCACCAGCGTGGTCTTGCCGGCGCCCGTCGGACCGACGATCGCGACCGTGCTGCCCGGCTCGGCCACCAGCGACAGGTTCTCGATGACCGCATGTCCCGGACGATAGCTAAAACTCACACCCCGAAACTCGACTCGGCCGGGATGCTCACCGTTAACCGACGGCAGGGGCAACGGGTGCTCGGGTGGCTCTTCGGCCTCGTCGAGAAAGTCGAAAACCCTCTCAGCGCTGGCCATCCCGGACTGCAATGTGTTGTACATCGCCGCGACTTGGGTCAACGGTTGGTTGAACTGGCGCAGGTACTGGATGAACGCCTGAATGCCGCCCAGCGTGATCTGTCCGGTCGCCACCTGCAGACCACCGACCACCGCCACCGCGACGTAGCCCAGGTTGCCGACGAACGCCAGCGCCGGTGACAGCAGGGCGGACCAGAACTGGGCGCCCAAGCTGGCCTGATAAACGTCGTCGTTGAGCTCACGGAACTGCTGCTGCGCATCGGCCCGATGCCCGAAAGTCTTGACGACGGTGAAACCACTGTAGGTTTCCTCGATGTGCGCGTTGAGCCGCCCGGTGTTGGTCCACTGTGCGACGAATAACCGTTGCGAACGCCGAGTGATGACTTTGGTCAGCGCCAGCGACAGCGGCACGGTGAGCACCATCATCCCGGTCAATAGCGGCGAGATCGACAGCATCATCACCAAGACGGCCACCACGGTGACCACGGCGCTGAGCAACTGGCTGATCGTGACCGAGACCGACGTCTGGATGTTGTCGATGTCATTGGTGACGCGGCTTAACAGCTCACCGCGCTGCCGATTGTCGAAGTAGGACAGTGGCAACCGGTGTACCTTGTCTTCAACGTCGGAGCGCAGCCCCCTGATGGCTTGTTGCACCGTGGCGTTGAGTATCCGTGCTTGTAGCCAAATAGTCGCAGCAGCAATAAGGTACAGCATTAGGGCCAGCAACAGGGTGTGGCCCACCGCGCCGAAATCCACACCCTTCCCCGGCTGGAGGCTCATTCTGGACAGCAACTCGGCGAAGGTAGTGTCTCCGCGGGCACGGGCGGCAGCGATCGCTTGTTCTTTGGTTGAGCCCGGCGGCAGATGCCGGCTGACCACACCGCTGAACAGGAGATCGGTGGCATGGCCCAAAATCCGGGGGACCACCACCGAGATGGCGATTCCAGCCATCGACAATGAGATCGCTATGGCGATCTGCTTTCGTTGCGGACCAAGACGTTTCAGCAATCGTAACGCAGAGCCTGTGAAGTCGCGGGACCGCTCGGTGGGCGCCTGGACCACCCCGCGGATCGGCCTCTCCATCGACCCGGTCACGGCTGGCCTGGCACTCCGGCGCCCAGCGTCTGGGAGTCCACGAACTCGGCGTATGTCGGACAGCCGGCCAACAGGGAATCGTGTGTGCCGGTTCCGATTACCCGGCCGCGTTCGACAACGACGACCTGGTCGGCGTGCGCGACGGTGGAGATGCGCTGCGACACGATGATCGTCGTCGAATCCGCAGAGACTTCTTGCAGCGATTTGCGGATACGCAAGTCCGTGTGGACGTCCAGTGCGGAGAACGCGTCGTCGAACAGGTAAACCGTCGGACGGCGAATTACCGCGCGCGCGATAGCCAGTCGCTGCCGTTGTCCACCGGATAAGTTGACACCGCCTTGGGCCACGCGCATCTGCAGCCCGTCATCGTGTGCACGTACGAATCCGTCGGCGGCCGCCACCCGCAGCGCTTCCCACATTTCAGTCTCGGTCGCGTCGGCTTTGCCGTAGCGGAGATTGTCGGCGACCGAACCGGAGAACAGGTAGCCGCGTTGCGGCACCAAGCCGATCATCGACCACAGGTGCTCGATGTCGTAATCGCGGACATCGACGCCGTCGAGGCAGACAGCGCCGGCGGTCACGTCATAGAACCGGCAGATCAGCGACACCAGCGTCGACTTGCCAGAACCGGTGCTGCCAACAACAGCGGTAATGGTGCCCGGAGCGGCGGTTAACGAAACATCCTGCAGCACAGGACGGTCAGCGCCGGGGTAGCAAAATGTCGCTCTATCCAGCCGCACCTCACCCCGGTCCCGGCGGGAGGGGTGCACCGGATGCTCCGGGCTGCGGATTGCCGGGCTGGTAGCCAGCACCTCGGCAATGCGTTCGGCGCATACGGATGCCCGCGGCAGCACCGCCAGCAACATCGTCGCCAACAACACCGCCATCAAAATCTGCATGAAATACGACAGAAACGCGATCAGTGAGCCGATCTGCATGTGACCGGCCTCGATGCGCAGGCCGCCGAACCAGATCACTGCGACGCTCGAGCAGTTGATCGTCAATGTGGTCACGGGCAGCATCAGTGCCTGCCAGTTGCCAGCGGCCAGCGCGGTATTCGACAGTGCGACGTTCGCGGCGGCGAACCTCTGGCGTTCGAAAGGTTCACGCGCGAACGCGCGGACCACTCGGACACCCGACAGTTGGTCGCGCATGACCCGATTGATGGTGTCGATCAGCTTTTGCATGCGGCGGTAGATCGGCATTGTGTGCGACACAATCCAGTAGTTGGCGGCCGCCAGGACCGGGACGCTGACGAGCAGTAACCACGACAACCCGGCGTCCTGGTGGATAGCCATGACGATCCCGCCGACGCACATAATGGGCGCGGTGACCAGCACGGTGCACGACATCTGCACCAGGAATTGGATCTGGCGGACGTCGTTGGTGGTGCGGGTCAACAGCGACGGCGCGCCGAAGCGCACGCTCTCGTGTCCGGAGAAGCTGATCACCTGGTGGAACATCGCGGCACGCAGATCGCGGCCGAACCCCATGCCGGTCCGTGAGCCAAAGTAGACCGCGCCGACGGCGCACAGCAGCTGCAGTCCGGCGACCGCGAGCATCACCGCGCCGAGTCTGACGATGGTAGCGGTGTTGCCCTTGGCCACACCGTCGTCGATGATCGCGGCGTTGACCGTCGGCAGATACAGCGACGCCAGGGTGCTGATCAGCTGCAGCACCATCACTGCAGCGATCGACCACCTGTACGGCCGCACATACTGGCGCAGCAGTGCCAGGACCACCTGGTAACTGTTGCACACCGACCCGGGGCCGGTCACCGGATGGTTCACGCCCGTGCCGTGCCGGCGGCGCCGGGGAACGCCCTGGTCAGGCGCGTCGGTGGTTGACCCGCTGGGCTGACGCTACAGTGCATCGTGTGATGACCAGTAGGCGGGCGTAGTGGTGCGGCGACACAGAGCGGCGCTGGCCCTGGTGGCCGCGGCCTTGGTTCCGATGGTTGCCGGATGCTCTCATTCCGGGTCCAGCCAACCTCAGCAGACCCAGTCGTCTGCGTCGGCATCTCCGCAAGGCCACCACGGACCGATGTTCCCGCCATGCGGCGGGATTAGCGACCAGACGGTCACCGAACTGACTAAGGTGACCGGGCTGGTCAATACCGCGCAGAATACCGTCGGGTGTCAGTGGCTGGCGGGTGGCGGGATCCTCGGCCCGCATTTTTCTTTCTCGTGGTACCGCGGCAGCCCGATCGGGCGGGAGCGCAAGACGGAGGAACTATCGCGGACCAGCGTCGAAGACATCAATATCGACGGACATAGTGGTTTCATCGCGATCGGCAGCGAGCCGACGTTAGGTGACTCGTTGTGCGAGATCGGAATCCAATTCAATGACGATTTCATCGAATGGTCGATCAGCTTCAACCAGAAACCCTTCCCGGATCCATGCGACGTAGCCAAACAATTGACCCGTCAGTCGATTGCGAACGCGAAATGAGTCGTTCGGTTCGTC
This sequence comes from Mycobacterium botniense, assembly GCF_010723305.1. Lineage (NCBI taxonomy): Bacteria > Bacillati > Actinomycetota > Actinomycetes > Mycobacteriales > Mycobacteriaceae > Mycobacterium > Mycobacterium botniense. The sequence continues at coordinate 416,450 of NZ_BLKW01000004.1, forward strand.
ATCATCTGGTGGCCGGAATGGCCGTCGTGCTCACCGTATTGTTGGTGTTCACCGGGTGTTCGAGATCGGTGGCCGGAAATCCCGTCAAGGCCGGATCGGGCGACGTTCCGCGCAACCAGAATTCCGAACAGCAGTACCCGAACTTGCTCAAGGAATGCGAGGTGCTGACCACTGACATCCTGGCCAAGACCGTGGGCGCGGATCCGCTCGACATTCAAAGCACCTTCGTCGGGGCGATCTGCCGGTGGCAGGCGGCCAACCCGGCTGGCCTCATCGATATCACCCGGTTCTGGTTTGAGCAGGACAGCTTGAGCAACGAACGCAAAGTCGCCCAATTCTACAAATATCAAATCGAGAACCGCTCGATCGCAGGTGTTGACTCGATCGTCATGCGTCCCAACGACCCTAACGGGTCGTGTGGCGTCGCCAGCGACGCCGCGGGGGTGGTCGGCTGGTGGGTCAATCCACAGGCGCCCGGCATCGACGCGTGCGCCCAGGCGATCAAGCTCATGGAGCTGACCCTGGCGACCAACTCGTAGCCGCCCGGTCTCGAGTCAGCGCGGCACGTGGAAGTTGATCAATGTGGCGCCTCCGGGTTCGAGGCGCTCCCAGCTGCAGCCAATGCGCAGCACTGCGATCGCGGAGGTGGGAAATTTCGCTGAAATACGTTCGACAGCAGCCGTATCGGTGCCGCCGGCACCGGCCAGCCGGACCGCCACTTCAGAGATGACCGGTTCGTGCCCTACGACCAGCAGCGTCATCACCCCGTCGTCAACAGTATGGATTTCCTCGATCACCGTGGCCGCGGTGGTGCCGTAGAGCCGTTCGCTGTAGTGCACAGGTGAGTCGACGCCGGTGTATTCCAAGGTCTGCCGCGCACGCGTCGCGGTGGAACATAGCACGTGGTCGATGACGGGCAGGTTGGCCCGCAGCCAGTCGCCGGCCAGCCTGGCCTGCCGGACTCCGCGGGGCGCCAGTGGTCGCTCGTGGTCAACGATCCCTTCGGGGTACGCCGATTTCGCGTGCCGCAGCAGTGCCAGAGTCCGGCGTTGATCGTCCACGTGCCCACCCTAAAGCGCACGCCAAAGCGGGGCGCCGGACGTGCCGATCGAGGTCCGCGGAGTTGTCGGTCGACGGTCCTAGACTCGCCTTGCCGGAGAGCCGTGCGATATCAGGAGGTGCCGACGGCATGCGCTTCGTGCACACCGCCGACTGGCAACTGGGGATGGCCCGCCATTTCCTGGCCGGTGAGGCGCAGCCGCGGTACGCGGCGGCCCGCCGCGACGTGGTGGCAGGACTGGGCCCGCTGGCGGCCGAGGCGGGGGCCGAGTTCGTGGTGGTGGCCGGAGATGTCTTCGAGCACAACCATCTGGCTCCCGAGGTGATCAGTCAGTCGTTGGAAGCCATGCGGGCCGTCGGTATTCCGGTCTATCTGCTACCGGGTAATCATGACCCGCTGGACGCCTCCTCCGTGTACACCAGCGCACTGTTCACCGCTGAATGCCCTCCCAACGTGGTCGTGCTCGACCGGCCCGGTATCTCTGAGGTGCGGCCGGGGGTGCAGATCGTCGCCGCCCCGTGGCGCTCCAAGGTGCCGACGACGGATTTGGTTGCCGAGGTGTTGGAGGGGCTGCCGGCCGACGGCGCGGCGACCAGGGTGCTGGTCGCTCACGGCGGTGTCGACGCACTCGACCCCGACCGCACCAAATCCTCTCTGATCCGGCTCGCCACGGTAGACGATGCGCTGCGAAGGGGTGCGGTGCACTATGTGGCATTGGGTGACAAGCATTCGCTCACCGAGGTCGGCGGCAGCGGCCGGGTGTGGTATCCGGGGTCCCCGGAAGTCACCAATTTCGATGACATCGAACCCGACCCCGGCCACATCCTGATCGTCGACATCGACGAAACCGATCCCCGTCGGCCCGTGACCGTCGAAGCCCGCCACGTCGGTACCTGGCGGTTTCTCACCCTGCGCGCCCACGTGGACAACAGCCGTGACATCATGGCGCTGGACATCAACCTCGATCAGCTGGCCGGCAAGGACCGCACGGTGGTGCGGCTGGTTCTGACCGGTTCGCTGACCGTCACCGACCGCGCCGCACTGGATACCTGCCTGGACAAATACTCACGGTTGTTCGCCTGGCTGGGGTTATGGGAGCGTCACAGCGACCTGACAGTGTTACCAGCCGACGATGAATTCCGCGACCTTGGTATCGGGGGGTTCGCCGCCGCGGCGGTAGAGGAACTGGTTGAGACGGCACGCACCGGGGATGCCGAGGCCGCCGACGATGCCCGGGCGGCACTGGCCCTGCTGCTACGGCTCACCGGTAGGGGCGCGGCATGAAGTTGCACCGCCTCGTGCTGAGCAATTTCCGGGGCGTTGCGCACCGCGAGATCGAGTTTCCCGACCACGGCGTCGTGGTGGTGTGCGGTGCCAACGAGATCGGCAAGTCGTCGATGATCGAGGCGCTGGATTTGCTGCTGGAAGCCAAAGACCGCTCAACCAAAAAAGAAGTGAAGCAGGTGAAACCCACCCACGCTGACGTCGGGTCGGAGATCACTGCCGAGATCAGCACCGGCCCGTATCGCTTCGTCTACCGCAAGCGTTTCCACAAACAGTACGAGACCGAATTGACACTGCTGACACCCAGCCGCGAACAGCTGACCGGCGACGAAGCACACGACCGGGTCCGGGCGATACTGGCTGAGACGGTGGATACCGAACTCTGGCGCGCTCAGCGGGTGCTGCAGGCTGCCTCGACCGCCGCGGTGGACCTCTCCGGTTGTGATGCGCTATCGCGTGCGCTCGATATCGCCGCTGGTGAGGTTGCCGCGTCCGCTGCCGGCGAATCGTCGCTCATCGAGCGGATCGACGCCGAGTATGCGCGCTATTTCACCCCCACCGGACGCCCGACCGGCGAGTGGGCCGCCGCGATCTCGCGACTGGCCGCCGCTGAAGAGGAGGTGGCGCGGTGCGCGGCGGCGGTCGCCGAGGTGGATGAGCGGGTGCGTCGCCACGCCAGCCTGACCGAACAGCTGGCCGAGTTGGCGCAGCACCAGGCCAGGGCCCAGCACCGGCACGCAACCGCACAGGCCGCCGCCGACAAGATCGCGGTGCTCACCGAAAAGCACCATCAAGCCCAGCTGGTCGCCGCCGCGGCGGCGGCGACCAGTGCTGCGGCCACAAAAGCGCATACCGAGCGGCTGCGGCTGCGTACCGAATTTGATACGCGGGCCGCGACGGTTGCCGCGCTCGACGCCGAAGCGCGCCAATCGGCCGACGCAGCTGCGCGTGTCCGTGCCGACGTTGCCGCCGCCGATGCCGCGATGGACCAGGCCGCGTGTGTGCGTGCGGCTGCCCAGCGCCGCGCTGAGTCCGCCCGCCGCATCCTCGAGCAACTTGGCGACCGTGACGAGTCAGAGCGGTTGAGTGCTCGGCTGGCCAGGATCGACGCCCTGATGGGTGATCGCGACCGGGTGAATGACGAACTGGGCGCAGTCGCCGTCACCGAAGAACTCGAGCGGCGTATCGAGGATGCCGCTGCCGCCGTCGATCGTGCTCGCAGCCGCCTGGCGCTGATCTGCGCGACGCTCGAGTTCACCGCGGCAGCCGAGATCGAACTCGCGACCGGCGGCCAACGGGTGTCACTATCTGCGGGCGAGAGCTGGTCGATGACAGTCACCGACTCCACCGCAGTCGAGGTTCCCGGTGTGTTGACCGCGCGAGTGATCCCGGCTGCCACTGCTATCGATGCTCAAGCCGAATACGCTGCGGCGCAAACGGAGTTAACGGCCGCACTGGGGGCGGCGGGTGTGGCCGACCTTGCAGCGGCGCGACGCGCCGCGCAGCAGCGCCGCGATCTGGAAAACAGTCATGAGCAGTTGAACGCCATCATCGCGGGATTGTGCGGGGAAGACCAGGTCGACGAGCTGCGTTGCAGGCTGGCGCGCCTGCGCGCCGGTCACTCCACGCACTCAGATCTGGCCGCAATGGACATCAGCGCCGCCCGCGCGGAGCTCGAGGCCGCCGAAGCCGCTTGCGCCGCCGCGGATGCCGAATGCGAGACCCGCCGCCGTGTCGCGGCCTCCGTGGCACGCGAGTTTGCCGAGGTATCGACGCGTGCAACAGCTTTACAAACGAAAGTCGCTACCCACCGTGCCGAACTCGACGCCGTCAGTGATCGGTTGGCCCGGGAGCGGGCCTCGGTGAGCGACGAGGACTTGGCGGCAGCGGCGGATGATGAACGGCGGGCGGCGCAGATCGCTGAGCGTCGTGTCGCGGAGCTGGCTGAGCAACTCGCCGCTGCTGCTCCTGATATGGCCGCCGCCGAATTAGCCGAGGCGACCGAACAGGTTGAGGTGCTGCGCATCCGCCACAGCGAAGTTGTCCGTGCCCTGCACGAAGTCAGTGTTGAGCTCGCCGTCTTCGGGACCGAAGGGCGTCAAAGCAAACTCGACACGGCTGAGGCTGAGCGGGAACGCGCTGCCGGGGAATACACCCGGGTCCGGCGCCGAGCCCGTGCCGCGGAGCTGCTGCGTTTGGTGATGGCACGCCATCGCGACGTTACCCGATTACGCTACGTCGAGCCGTTCCGGGCAGAACTACTGCGGCTGGGCCGGTTGGTGTTCGGGTCCACCTTCGACGTCGACATCGACAGTGAGCTGCGGATCCGCAGCCGCACTCTTGACGGTTGCACTGTGCCCTACGAGTCGCTGTCTGGTGGGGCCAAGGAGCAACTCGGCATCCTGGTACGGCTGGCCGGCGCGACATTGGTCGCCAAGGAAGACACCGTACCGGTGCTCATCGACGACGCGTTGGGCTTCGCCGATCCGGAGAGGCTGGCCAGGATGGGTGAAGTGTTCGACGTTGTGGGGGCACACGGACAAGTGATCGTGCTGACCTGCACACCCGCTCGTTATGACGATGTGCAAAGCGCCCATCGTATCGAACTGTGCGGCTGACGGTTTTGGCCTGCGCCGTCAGCAGGCTCGGGCCTTGTTGCCCACCTTCGCCTTGCTCTGCTTTCGTCGGCTTAGCGGCCGCTGCGATCAGCGTCGCATGAATCCGATTGCCGTGTAGTCGACGTCGGCCAAACCAAACGCTCCGTAGTTGGCTAGATCGGAGCGGACCGCGACGTCGCCGGGTGACTGAAACAGCGGCAAGCTGAACCCTTCCTGCCAGATCAACATGTCGACCTGGTTGGCGAGTGCGCGTGCCTTGCCCTCGTTCAACTCGGAGAGCGTCTGTTCGATTTCGGCGTCGACTTTCGGGCTGCCGATTTTGCCGAAATTGCTCTCACCGTCGGAGGTATAGATCTGAGGTAGTGCGGACAGCGGGAAGGCGTTACCGACCCAACCGAATTGGGTGATATCGAAGTCGCCGACGGCGACATAACGCTCGAAGAATCCGGTGCCCGGTTTAGCGTCGAGGATCAGCTTCACGCCGATCTGCGCCAGGTTGTGCTGCGCGACCAGCGCGATCTGACGGGTGGATTGCGCGTCGAAGAATACGTCGCGAATCGCCAGCTGTCTGCCGTTCCTTTCCCGCACCGCTCCGTTGAGCTTCCAGCCCATTGCTTCTAATTCCCTCCGGGCCTGATCGGGATTGAAAGCAGCTGGTGCACTGTTGTTTTCGTAGCCAACCTGACCGGCAACGTAGATGTGGTTGTTCAGCGGCGCGGGGCGGTCGGTCAAGCCATGTTGGGCTACGTTGGCGATGGTCTGACGGTCGATGCCTTTACAGATCGCCAGTCGCAGCCGCTCGTCGGCCAGCAGAGAACCGGGGGCGCCGTTGAATGTGAATTGATACCAGGTGAGCGCCGGCGCGCGCCGGATCACGATACCGGGCGTGCGCTGGGCGGTGACCATGTCATCGATCGAGCCCACCCCGGCAGCGTCGATCGAGTTGTTCTGCAGCGCGGGGATGACTGCGGCCGGGTCGAGCACCAGAAATGTGATGGAGTCAAGTCTCGGCTTGGCGCCCCACCAGCGGGGATTACGGGTCAGCACGATCCGCTGTGCGGTCCTGTCGATCGTTGACACGATGAACGGTCCAGCCGACGGGCCGGGCGCATCGAGCTGGCCCTTATTGAAGACGTCGGGGTTCGCCGTCATACTGCGGGGCTGGATACCGCTGGCAAACATTCCGCGCCACTCCGCGTATGGTTTGGCGAAGGTGACCACCGCCTGGCGGTCGTCAACGCCCCTGGTGACCGACTGCACCCGTTCGAACCCTGCTCTGCTGGCGATGGCGTAGCGTTTGTCGCGACCGCTGCACGCGCTGACCTCCGCGGCGAGGTCCTCCCAGGTCATCGGAGTGCCATCGCTCCAGACCGCTTTCGGGTTGATCGTGTAGGTGACAACCTGGGGGTTGGTGCTGGTCAGTTCTGCCGCAGTGAAATAGTCGGTGTTCAGTTTCAGTGTCCCGTTGGCCTCGGTGATGAATGCGCCCGGCAGCGTCGGACCGGTAATCGCATTGACGTCGGCGGTGTTACCGTCGATATGCAACTCGTTGAAGTTGGAGGGAAATGACGTCAGCGGCAGCCGCAAAGTGCCGCCCTCCCGTAACGTCGCCGGGTTCTGCGGGTTGATATCACTGGTCGTTCCGACCCGTGTGGTTCCCGCCGCCGGTAGGTTTCGATACCCGTCCGAACAGCCCGTCACAATCACACAGGCGGCCACAACCAGCATCGACACTGTCTGAACCGTCGACGGATACGCCACCTTGGCGATGCTAAACACCGGCGACATCGGGATGCGTCCGCGGCACCGCGGCCAAAAGCCGCCGGGTGTATTCGTGCTGCGGGTTGGTGAAGATCTGCTCAGCATCGCCCTGTTCAACAATCGCTCCCCGATACATCACTGCCACTCGGTGGGCAAGATGTCTGACCACCGAGAGATCGTGCGACACAAACAGATACGACAACTCGAATCGCTCTTGCAGATCGAGCAACAAGTTGATGATGCCCGCTTGAATCGACACATCCAGCGACGACACCGGCTCGTCCAATAGGAGGATGCTCGGCTGCAATGCCAGTGCCCGCGCAATACCGATCCGCTGCTTTTGTCCACCGGAAAACTCGCCGGGATACCGGCTGGCGTCGGCGTGGTCTAACCCGACAACATCCAGAAGCTCAGCAACCCGTTTTTCGCACCGGCTCCGGTCAAACCCGTTGGCGACTAGCGGTTCAGCGAGCACATCGAAAACCGGGAGCCGGGGGTCTAGCGCCGCCGACGGATCCTGGAAGACCACTTGCAGTTTAGTCCGCAGCTCGCGGCGCGCAGCTGCGTCGAGGGTCGAAACGTCGGTCCCGAGAATTTCGATGGAACCCACTTCTGGGGCGGTGAGTTCGAGAATCTGGTGCAGCGTCGTGGACTTGCCCGACCCGGATTCTCCGACAATGCCCAAAGTGCGGCCCTGTTCCAATGTGAAACTGACCCTGTCGACCGCGCGGATTTCGCCCAGCCGCCTTCGTAACACCACACCTTTGGTGAGTGTGTAGGTCTTTGTTAGGTCGTTGACGCGCAGCACCACTGGTGTTCGCCGGCTTACGTTGCCCGCAGAAGGGGTTTGGGTCGGCACGCGAAAGATTTCGGACGCGCTGCGCCCGGCGACGTCGTCGGTGCGGATACACGCCGCCCGGTGGCCATCGGTGATGGTGACCAGATCCGGTTCGCCCGAGCGGCATTTGTCGATGACAAGGGGGCAGCGGGGAGCGAAGGGGCAGGACCCGAATCGCAGTGACGACATCGTCGGTGGGGCGCCGGGAATCGGAACCAGACGCGTCCCCTGTACGGCGCTGAGCCGCGGTACCGAACCCAGCAGTCCTACCGTGTAGGGCATTCGGCGGTCACGATAAAGCTCGTCAACGGTAGCTACCTCGACCGCGCGTCCGGCATACATGACCAACGCCCGGTCGGCGAACTGCGACACCACACCCAAGTCGTGCGTGATGATCAACACTGCGGCGCCGGTAACGTCTCGCGCGGTTTTGAGCACGTCCAGAATCTGCGCTTGCACAGTGACGTCCAGCGCGGTGGTCGGCTCGTCGCAAATCAGCAGATCTGGATCGTTGGCGATCGCGATCGCGATCACTACGCGCTGGCGTTCGCCGCCGGAAAGCTCGTGCGGGAATGCTTTCGCCCGGTGTTGCGGTTGGGCGATGCCGACCAGCTCGAGCAGCTCGACCGCTCGCTTGCGGGCATCAGCGCGGGTGACCCGGCGGTTGTGGATTTCGACGGCCTCGGCAATTTGGTCGCCGATGGTGTAGACGGGTGTCAGAGCTGACATCGGATCCTGAAACACCGTGCCGATCGTCCGGCCGCGAATGTGTGACATCGCGGTATCGGACCGTCCGAGCAACTCATCGCCGTACAGGCGCACCGAGCCAGACACCTGAGCGTGTTCAGGCAGCAGGCCCACAACAGCCAGTGCGGCAGTGGTTTTGCCCGAACCTGATTCACCGACGAGGGCGACAACTTCGCGGGGATCGACGTGGTAGCTCAACCCGCGCACGGCGGCCACCTGCGAGTCCCCGGTTGCGAAGGAGACACTCAAATCCGTCACCTCGAGTAGAGGCGTCACTTGTGCCGCTGCCTTTTAGGCGTGGTGGGGTCCAAAGCATCCCGTAGGCCGTCACCGGTGAGGTTGGCGCACAATACGATCGCGATCAGCGCCCCGGCTGGGAACAAGAAAACCCACGGGAATGTCGCCACTGAACTGGTGCCGTCCGCGATAAGTGTGCCCAACGATACGTCAGGCGGCTGAACACCGAATCCCAGGAAGCTCAGACCGGTTTCAGCGAGTATAGCCACTCCGACGTTGAGTGTGGCATCGATGATGAGGATGGAGGCGACGTTCGGCACAATGTGATGTGCGATGATACGGCGGCTAGGTACGCCCATATACCTTGCTGCGCGGATGAATTCGCGTTCTCTCAGACTCATTGTCATACCGCGGACCATCCGTGAGCTGACCATCCAGCCGAACGCCGCAAGCAGCACGATCAGCCACAGAATGCTGCCCGACCGCTTGGTGCGTGGGGTTACGATGGCGATCAGGATGAAGCTGGGCACTACCAATAGCAGATCGACCAGCCACATCAAGGTTCGGTCGCGCCAACCGCCGAAGTAACCCGAAACTGATCCGACCGTCGCGGCGATAGTTGTCGAGATGACGGCCACACAAACCCCGATCAACATCGACTTCTGCATGCCGCGCAGGGTCCGGGCCAGTAGGTCCTGGCCCAGCGCGTTGGTGCCGAACCAGTGCTCAAGCGACGGGGGCTGCAGCAGCGCACCGGAGTCCATGTCGATGTAGCTGAACGGAAGGAACACCGGCAGCGCATAGCAGCCGACGAACAAAAAGGTCAGCACTACCAATGCGGCGATCGCGGGCTTGTTGCGGATGAACCGTCGTGCTATCAGGCTTCGTCGCGACGCGAAGGAGGTGGTGTGGATACCGGCGCGGACGGAGGTGGTCTCGGCAACCCGGTGCGTCATGACACCCGCACCCGTGGATCAAGTGCGGCGTAGAGGACGTCGGACAACAAGCCGGCAAGCAGGACCACTGCGCCGGAGAACACCGTGATCGCCGCGACGATGTTGGTGTCCTGGGTCGCGATACCCTGCACCACCCACTCGCCCATGCCGTGCCAGCCGAAGATTTTCTCGACGAATACCGCGCCGGTGACCAGCCCGGCGACACTATAGGCAAACAACGTGGCCATCGGAATCAAAGCGGTGCGTAGGCCGTGTTTAACCAGTGCGCGCCGGCGCCTGAGGCCTTTGGCGCGGGCGGTGCGGATGAAATCCTCGCCCAGCACGTCGAGCATCGCGTTTCGCTGGTACCGGCTGAAACCCGCGATCGCGCCGAGAGCCAGCGTGAGACTCGGCAACACCAGGTGCTGGAGGCGGTCGAGCAACTGTTGCCAGACCCCTCCGGACGGTAGAGGCGACGTCTCCCCGGTGTACAGGAAAACACGCACCCCCAGAAACATATTGATGCGCAGCGCGCCGAGAATGAGCAGCCCCGCCAGCACGAATGTCGGGATGCTGAGGATGGTCAGCGACAACAGGGTGATCACGCGGTCGCTGAGCCGGTACTGGCGGATCGCTCCCCAGGCCCCCACAACGACACCGGTCACGGTGCCGAACACCGAGCCCAGCACCACCAGGCGCAGGCTGACCCCGATTCGTCGCCATAGCTCATCGGATACCGGATGACCCGACACGGTGGCGCCAAAATCGCCCCGGACCGCGCCGGAGACCCACCTCGCGTACCGGATGGGAATCGGTTTGTCCAACCCGAGCTGGGCGGCCTTGGCCTCGATCACGGCCTGCGGTGGCCGAGGGTGGCGCTGCATGAAGCTGTCCAGCGGATGGAATGTCACCGATGTCAGGCAATAGGTCAGGAAAGACGCCAGCGCTAACAGCACCATGTAATTGGCAAGCCGACGCGCCAGAAACCTGGTCATGTTGGTCCGCCCCACCCGTGTCGCATGGGCACAGGGTAAGAGATGTCGTCGCAATCGGGCAGCAGACATGGCGGCGGCGCCAACGGTCCTCGGGGAGTGCGGTCGGGCGTTCGCGGCGGCGTAGGCAGCACACTGCCGTCGGCTGCGCTACCTGAGCGGCGGGTTTGTGGGCGGCACTACTTACCGATCTGGCTGATCCAGATTCGTGAAATCTCGCTGGCCGATTGCTACAATCCCGCGACACTGGCGTGCCGTGTAGCAAATAATAAGACCCACAAGGAGATTCGCGTGACGGTTACTGACGGCTATTTGGTGAACAATGCCGAGTACGCGAGAAACTTCACCGGACCGCTGCCGATGCCGCCGAGCAAGCATGTGGCCATCGTGGCATGCATGGATGCTCGCCTGGATGTCTACCGCCTGCTTGGCCTCAGGGAAGGTGAGGCGCATGTCATCCGGAACGCCGGCGGGGTGGTCACCGACGATGTGATCCGGTCGTTAGCCATCAGCCAGCGGCTGTTGGGAACGCGGGAGATCATCCTGATTCACCACACCGATTGCGGGATGCTTACCTTCACCGACGACGATTTCAAGCGAGCCATCCAGGAGGAGACTGGCATCAAGCCGTCGTGGGCAGCTGAGGCCTTCCCCGATGTCGAGGAGGATGTCCGCCAGTCGTTACGCCGCATCCAGGCCAGTCCGTTTGTCACCAAGCATGAATCGCTGCGCGGGTTCGTCTTCGACGTCGCCACCGGTAAGCTCAACGAGGTCACCCGTTGAGTGTGCGGCACGTGGCGCTTGCCGGCCGCAGGACACCATGACACGCCCGGCGTGTGGGTGCTCGGGTGCGCGGCGCTGTGGTAACCGGGACGTTTGCGGTGGGCGCTGTCGCCCCGCGCGCATCAGCCCTACGCTGGTCCTGCGGATGCGCTCTGAGCCGTGTCGCACCCGGGCGGCTGCGCGGCGGTTCACCGGCTCAGCCGCGCGAATCGCCTCTTGCCGGAGAGATAATGGCACAATTCACAGAATGCGCATGTCGGCGAAAGCGGAATACGCGGTGCGCGCGATGATCCAGCTCGCGACGGCCGAGCCGGGTGCGGTGGTCAAAACCGATGACTTGGCTAAGGCGCAGGGCATACCACCGCAGTTTCTCGTCGACATCCTGTCTGATCTGCGTACCGACCGTTTGGTCCGCAGCCGCCGCGGCCGCGAAGGGGGCTATGAACTGGCCCGCCCCGGAACCGAGATCAGCATCGCCGACGTCCTGCGCTGTATTGATGGTCCACTGGCCAGTGTGCGCGACATGGGGCTCGGGGACCTGCCCTACTCAGGTCCGACCGCGGCGCTCACCGATGTTTGGCGGGCGCTGCGGGCCAGCATGCGTTCTGTGCTGGAGCAAACGACATTGGCCGATGTCGCTGCCGGCACGCTGCCCAAGCATGTCGCCCAGCTCGCTGACGACTATCGGGAACAGGAAAGCACACGCCACGGGCCGCGATGAACCGTCAGCCCCCCGAGCCGTATGGCCTGGTCAGAATCTCCATGTGATGCCCGGCCGGGTCCGGGAAGTACACCCCGCGCCCCCCGTCTCGGTGGTTGATCTCGCCGGGCCGCTCGCCGGCCGGATCGGCCCAGTGCGGCAGGCCGCGCGACTGAATTTTGGCGTAGATCGCGTCGAAATCGTCGTCAGAAACCAGAAACGCGTAGTGCTGTGGGCGGATCTCCTCGTTGTCGGGTACATCGGCATAATCCAGCGTGGCCCCATGCTCGAGCCTGACCGCCATGAACCGGCCGGCCGGCACTGGATCAGGCAGCCCGAATAGTTCGGTAAGAAATTGCGCGGACTCTCGCTTATCGCGAGCCGCGACAATAGTGTGGTCGAAACTGATAGCCATTGCTGGTGCAAGTCAACCACTCTCGACACCACCACACAATGCTGCACCGCCACTTGGGTGCTGCACTGGCACACATCAGCGAGGTGCACGTGATGTGCACCCGACACCGGACGAGCGATACCCCGCCGGTTCCGGACGCCGTGCCACCGACCGGGCCGCTGCCCCACCTGGGGTCGCATGCCGAGAAGACGGACATGAGCCTCCAGCTTGGACCGCGATGGCGATGGCACCCGTCACGGGAGTGCCGTCAGCACGCCGGCAGATCGAGGCGCACCACGATAGCGCGGATGATATCAGCAGTGGGTGAGTCCGGCTGCAGAGTCGCCGAGACCGGCCACCTAGCGGCGGTGACGCGGAATGGCCGCGCAAGCTCTATCAACCATCAAATCGCCGGTGGCCGTCATTGCTCGTACGGCGACGAAGACGCCATCCCCGAAACCCGGCCGCTTGAGCTGGGCAAATAGCGTGCCCCCGACAGGATTCGAACCTGCGACCTTCTGCTCCGGAGGCAGACGCTCTATCCCCTGAGCTACGGGGGCGCACGAGCAACGCGATGCACCACGGGCCCCGTCAGATTAGCGCATCGCAGCCGCCGCGTAGCCAGCGGAACGGATTCGGACCCTGGCCGCCACAGCCCATAGGATGGACCCTCGTGACCCCCGCTGACCTGGCCGAGTTGCTCAAGTGCACCGCCGCCGCGGTGCTGGCCGAACACGGCCTGGACGCGGCTAAGCTGCCTCAGACCATCACCGTCGAGCGACCGCGCAACCCCGGGCACGGCGATTACGCGACCAACCTGGCGCTTCAGCTGGGTAAGGCGGTCGGCGCACATCCGCGTGAACTGGCCAGCTGGCTGGCCGAGGCCCTGGTGGGTGTCGAAGGCATTGCCTCGGCGGAGGCGGCCGGACCAGGTTTTGTCAACATTCGCCTGGACGCCGCGGCCCAGGGCGTCATTATCCGCCATGTCATCGAGGTGGGCGGGAGTTTCGGGAACTCCGACGAACTAGCCGGGCAGAAGATCAATCTGGAATTCGTCTCCGCCAACCCGACCGGGCCCATCCACATCGGCGGAACCCGGTGGGCCGCCGTCGGCGATGCGCTGGGCCGGTTGTTGTCGGCGCAAGGTGCCCAAGTGGTACGTGAGTATTACTTCAACGATCACGGTGCCCAAATCGACCGCTTTGTCAGCTCATTAATTGCTGCGGCCAGGCACGATCCAACTCCGCCCGACGGCTACGCGGGCACCTACATCACCGAGATAGCCGCACAGGTGCTGCAGCGCGAACCTGGTGTGTTGAACCGGCCCGACCCTGAGTTACGCGAGACGTTCCGGGAAATCGGCGTCGAATTGATGTTCGCCCACATCAAGCGGTCGCTGCACGACTTCGGCACGGACTTCGATGTCTACACTCACGAAGAATCGATGCACAGCAGCGGCCGCGTCAAGCAGGTCATCGACCGGTTGCGCGCCCATGGCAACATCTACGAAAAGGACGGCGCAACCTGGCTGCGGTCCAGCTCCTTTGGTGACGACAAGGATCGGGTAGTCATTAAAAGCGACGGCCAGCCAACTTATTTCGCCGCTGATCTCGCCTATTACCTGGACAAGCGGCAGCGTGGGTTCGACTTGTGTATCTACATGCTCGGTGCCGACCATCACGGCTACATCGCACGCCTCAAGGCGGCGGCCGCCGCGCTCGGTGACGACCCGGCAACGGTGGAGGTTCTCATCGGTCAGATGGTCAACCTGGTCCGTGACGGACAGCCCGTTCGGATGAGCAAACGCGCCGGCACGGTGATCACACTCGATGACCTGGTCGAGGCAATCGGTGTCGACGCCGCCCGTTACAGTCTGATCCGCGCGTCGGTCGACACGCCAATCGACATCGACCTTGCGTTGTGGTCCTCGGCGTCGAATGACAATCCGGTCTATTACGTGCAATATGCGCATGCACGACTGTCAGCGCTGGCCCGCAACGCTGCCGAACTCGGTTTGACACCCGATGTTGCTCACCTCGAACTGCTTACCCACGACAAGGAGGGAGCACTGGTGCGCACCATCGGTGAATTTCCGCGAGTGCTGAAAACCGCTGCCTCCCTGAGAGAACCGCATCGGGTATGTCGTTACCTGGAAGATCTTTCCGGTGATTACCACCGCTTTTACGACTCCTGTCGGGTCTTGCCGCAAGGTGACGAGCAACCTACCCCCCTGCACACTGCGCGCCTGGCGCTGTGCCAGGCCACCCGCCAAGTCATCGCCAACGGGCTGGCCATTCTTGGTGTAAGCGCCCCGGAGCGAATGTGAAGGCCTATCCCGCCGGCACCCGCCACGTTGAGCAGATTCACCATGTGGCGTCCCCGCCGCGCCCGCAGGCATCTGAGGAACTCTTGCTTTTAGCGCCGAACGTCTGGCCGCGCAACACGGTTCGAGCTGACGACGGCGTGGTCAGCATCGCGGGTGTTCCGCTGACCTACCTTGCGCGGGAGTACGGCACTCCGCTATTTGTTGTCGACGAGAACGACTTCCGCTCGCGGTGTCGAGAAATGGCCGCCGCGTTCGGCGGCGGACAGAACGTGCACTACGCCGCCAAAGCCTTTTTGTGCAGTGAAATAGTGCGCTGGGTCGAAGAAGAAGGGCTCTCACTCGATGTGTGCACCGGTGGGGAGCTGGCGGTGGCGCTGCACGCGCATTTCCCGGCCGAGCGTATCGCTTTGCACGGTAATAACAAGTCGGTGGCGGAGTTAACCGCGGCGGTCAAGGCCGGAGTCGGCCTGGTGGTCGTGGATTCGATGACAGAAATCGAGCGTCTGGATGCCATTGCGGGCGAGGCGGGTGTTGTCCAGGACGTGCTCATACGCGTGACAGTCGGCGTCGAGGCGCATACACATGAGTTCATCGCCACCGCCCACGAAGACCAGAAATTCGGTCTCTCGCTGGCTAGCGGCGCGGCGATGACCGCAGCCCGCCGGGTGTTTTCCGCCGACCACCTGCGGCTGGTCGGCCTGCACAGCCATATCGGCTCGCAGATTTTCGACACGGCGGGCTTCGAACTTGCGGCGCACCGGGTGATCGGCTTCTTGAGTGACATCGTCAGCGAGTTCGGTGCGGACAAAACCGCGCAGGTTTCGACGGTCGACCTCGGCGGCGGTCTGGGAATTTCGTATCTGCCGCACGAGGATCCACCCCCGGTGCGGGAATTGGCCGCCACGCTCGATGCGATTGTTGTCCGGGAGTCTGCGGCGGTCGGGCTGCCTAAGCCCAGGCTCGTCGTCGAGCCCGGCCGTGCCATTGCCGGGCCGGGAACGGTGACGCTGTATCAGGTCGGTACCGTCAAGGACGTCGACGTGAGTCCTACAGCGCACCGGCGCTACGTCAGCGTCGACGGCGGGATGAGCGACAACATTCGCACCGCGCTGTATGACGCAGACTACGACGTCCGGCTGGTCTCGCGAGCCAGCAACGCATCACCGATTTTGGCGCGGATCGTCGGCAAGCACTGCGAAAGCGGAGATATCGTCGTCCGCAATGCGTGGGTGCCCGACGACATCGAACCCGGTGACCTGCTTGCGGTGGCGGCTACCGGCGCTTACTGCTATGCACTGTCGAGCCGATACAACATGATCGGCCGCCCGGCGATGGTAGTGGTGCGCGACGGCCGGGCCCGCCTCATACTACGCCGGGAGACGGTCGACGATCTGTTGAGTCTGGAAGTGGGGTGAGCCTTGTTCGGCGAGGAAAAGCCGGTTGGCGTCGCGGTGCTGGGTCTGGGCAACGTCGGCAGGGAGCTCGTCCGCATTATCGAGGACACCGCGGGGGACCTGGCGGCCCGGATCGGGGCGCCGCTGGCGCTGCGGGGTATCGGTGTTCGCCGGGTCGCCGCTGATCGCGGTATGCCAGTCGAGTTGCTCACCGACAACATCGAAGAACTGGTCACGCGTGAGGACGTCGACATCGTCGTCGAACTGATGGGACCGGTGGAACCGGCTCGTAAGGCGATCCTTTCCGCGCTCGAGCACGGCAAGTCTGTCGTCACCGCGAACAAGGCTTTGTTGTCCCAGTCCACCGGAGAATTGGCGCAGGCTGCCGAAAACGCGCATGTCGACCTGTATTTCGAGGCGGCAGTGGCAGGAGCCATCCCGGTCATCCGTCCCTTAACCCAATCGTTGGCCGGCGACACGGTGGTGCGAGTGGCCGGCATCGTGAACGGCACCACCAACTACATCCTTTCTGAAATGGACAGAACGGGAGCCGACTATGCGCGCGCGCTGGCCGACGCGAGCGCGCTGGGTTACGCCGAGGCCGATCCCACCGCTGATGTGGAAGGCTACGACGCGGCGGCGAAAGCCGCGATTTTGGCCTCCATCGCCTTCCATACCCGCGTGACCGTCGATGATGTCTACCGCGAGGGCATCACGAAAATCACCCCAGACGATTTCGCATCCGCGCGGGCGCTCGGCTGCACCATCAAGTTGCTGGCGATCTGTGAGCGCATCACTACAGAACAAGGGCAGCAACACGTTTCAGCCCGTGTGTATCCGGCTTTGGTGCCGTTGACGCATCCGCTTGCCTCGGTCAATGGCGCTTTCAATGCGGTAGTCGTCGAGGCCAAGGCAGCAGGGCGGTTGATGTTCTACGGTCAGGGAGCCGGCGGGGCACCGACGGCGTCAGCGGTAGCCGGCGACCTGGTGATGGCCGCCCGCAACCGGGTGCTGGGCAGCCGCGGTCCACGCGAGTCCAAGTACGCCCAACTACCGGTGCTTCCGATCGGTTTCACCTCAGCCCGCTATTACGTCAGGATGTATGTTGCCGATAATCCTGGCGTATTGTCTTCGGTAGCAGCGGAATTCGCGAAGCGCGCGGTCAGTATCGCCGAAGTCCGCCAGGAAGGCGTGGTCGACGAAGACGGCCAGCGGGTAGCCGCGCGCATCGTGGTGGTCACTCACAATGCTACCGACTCTGCCGTATCGGAAACCGTGGCTGCGCTGGCTGATCTCGATGTGGTACAGCGTGTCGCGGCTGTGCTGCGACTGGAAGGAACCGGTCCATGAGCGTGCCACGCACCACCACACGCCGGCCATGGCCAGGTGTGATCGCGGCGTATCGCGACCGCCTGCCGGTGGGCGACGACTGGACACCTGTCACGTTGTTTGAGGGCGGGACCCCGTTGATTCCGGCCACCAGCCTGTCCCAGCAGACCGGCTGCCAAATACATCTCAAGGTCGAGGGGTTGAACCCTACCGGTTCCTTCAAAGACCGGGGCATGACGGTGGCTGTCACCGATGCGCTGGCTCGTGGTCAGCAGGCCATATTGTGCGCGTCCACAGGAAACACGTCGGCCTCGGCGGCGGCATACGCGGCCCGCGCCGGCATCACATGCGCGGTGCTGATACCGCAGGGCAAGATCGCAATGGGGAAGCTGGCGCAAGCGGTCATGCACGGGGCCAAGATCATTCAAGTCGACGGCAACTTCGATGAATGCTTGGAACTCGCCCGCAAAATGGCTGCCGACTTCCCGGCCATCACATTGGTGAACTCGGTCAACCCCGCGCGCATCGAGGGCCAGAAAACCGCGGCGTTCGAAATCGTGGACACGCTGGGCGCCGCGCCGGACGTGCATGCCCTTCCCGTCGGCAACGCCGGCAACATCACCGCGTACTGGAAAGGGTATAGCGAGTACTACGACGAGGGTGTGATCGACAAATTGCCGCGCATGCTGGGCACTCAGGCGGCAGGCGCTGCGCCCCTGGTACTGGGTAAACCGGTGAGCCACCCGGAGACAGTCGCCACGGCTATCCGCATCGGCGCACCAGCGTCGTGGGCCTCGGCCGTAGCGGCGCAGCAGCAGTCCCGGGGGCGGTTCCTGGCCGCTACCGACGAGGAGATCCTGGCGGCATATCACCTGGTGGCCGACGCCGAGGGCGTGTTCGTCGAACCCGCGTCGGCGGCGAGCGTCGCCGGTGTGCTCAAGTCCATCGGGGATGGCTGGGTGCCGCGGGGTTCGACGGTGGTATGTACCGTGACCGGCCACGGTCTCAAGGATCCGGACACGGCACTGAAGGATCTGCCGAAGGTAAGCCCAGTGCCCGTTGATCCCGAAGCGGTCGCCGCGGAACTGGGACTGGGCTCGTGAAGGGCCGGTGGTGACTGAGCTGCCTGCGGGTCTGATGGCTAGCGCTCTCGTTGCAGCGTCGAGCGCCAACCTCGGCCCGGGATTCGACTGTATCGGTCTGGCGTTAAGTCTTTACGATGAGATCGTTGTCGAGACAACAGAATCCGGTCTGACCGTCGAGGTTGAAGGTGAAGGAGCCGGGCAGGTACCTCTGGGATCCAGCCACTTGGTGGTACGGGCAATTGAACGCGGGCTGCAGGCGTCAGGAATCAGTGCGCCTGGCTTAGCGGTGCGCTGCCGCAATGCTATTCCGCATTGCCGTGGTGTCGGCTCGTCCGCTGCCGCGGTAGTCGGCGGGCTTGCCGTAGTGAATGGACTTGCTGCGCAGGTTGATTCAATGCCGTTGAGTGAGGCCCAATTGATTCAACTGTCGTCGGAATTCGAGGGTCATCCCGACAACGCCGCAGCGGCGGTATTAGGCGGTGCGGTGGTCTCGTGGATCGACCACGGATGTGATCCGCCCCGCTACGCCGCCGTGCGGCTGCGCCTTCACCCCGATATCCACCTGTTTCCCGCGATCCCCGAGGAGCAGTCCTTGACAGCCGAGACCCGGGTATTGCTGCCGGCGCAGGTCAGCCATGGCGACGCCCGCTTCAACGTCAGCCGCGCGGCGCTGTTGGTGGTGGCTCTCACCGAACGGCCCGACTTGCTGATGGTCGCTACTGAGGATGTGCTTCATCAGCCGCAGCGTGCCCCGGCGATGCCGGCATCTGCGGAATATTTGCGGCTGCTGCGGCGTTATAACATTGCGGCCGTGCTTTCGGGAGCAGGGCCGGCGGTCATCGCATTGAGCACGGAGCCGGAGTTACCCTCCGAGGCGGTCGAGTACGGTACCGCAAATGGGTTTACCGTCAGCGAAATGGCTGTCGGTGACGGAGTTCGTTGGAGTTCTGGTGTTGCAGTCCCCGGCTGAGCCGCGTCCGGACAGGAGAGCGGTTTCTTGCTTCCGGCACCGAAGCGCGTTATCCTCGGAGCCGTCCAGCAATCGCAGCATCTGCATCGCGTCGATACTGTCTTGCCACTAGGACCATACCAAATTCTTCTCGTGGACGATGGTTCGCTGTTCGAGCCGCCGATGGTGGCGATCACCGTTGCAGAGTCGATGATTGGGCGCACTCAGCGAGTTGGCTGAATGCAACAGACCCCTCGCGCGACGCAATCAGCGAGGGAAGAAAGGAAATCCGTGACTGATACGGACCTCATCATGGCCGGCGATAGCACTCAAGACAATGAAGACACCAAGAAGCTCTCGAATGCCGTGACCGCAGACACTGCTACTCCCACCGCGTCCGGCGCCGACCCTGCCGCACCGGCTGCGACCGACGGCGAGTTGTCCGCAGCTGCGGGCAGCATTGCATCGGATGGGGCGCTGACCGCGATGGTGCTGCCCGAGTTGCGGGCACTGGCCAATCGGGCCGGCGTCAAGGGCGCGTCGGGTATGCGCAAGAACGAGCTGATCGCGGCGATCCGGGAAGTTCAGAAACAGGCTAACGGCGCACCCTCCGGTGCACCGTTGTCACAAGACACCGGTGAAGCCGGCGCCGCTGAGTCAGCCGACCAGGCGCCGGGCCGCTCGGCCACCGAGGCATCAGCAGGGGCGCGGCGCGGCGCCGCGGAAGATAGCGGATCGCCCGCCACGGAGGCCGGCGCACACGAAGTCGCCGAGCGGTCCGATGCCGATGGTCGAGAGACCGAGACCAAGACCGAGGAACGCGCATCCGACCCAGACAGTGACCGCGGCGCTGACCACGAAGCGGTGGCTGGACAGCAGGCTCGCGGCGACGAGGACGCCGAGGGCCGTCAAGGGCGTCGAGGGCGGCGGTTCCGCGATCGGCGGCGCCGCGGCGAACGTTCGGGTGACAGCGCTGACGCGGAATTGCGTGACGATGATGTGGTTCAGCCCGTGGCGGGAATCCTCGATGTCCTGGACAACTACGCGTTCGTGCGCACCTCCGGTTACCTTGCCGGTCCGCACGACGTGTACGTGTCGATGAACATGGTGCGCAAGTACGGCTTGCGACGCGGAGACGCGGTGACGGGCGCTGTGCGGGTGCCCAGGGAAGGTGAACAACCCAACCAGCGGCAGAAGTTTAATCCGCTCGTGCGTCTGGACAGCGTGAATGGCGGACCCGTCGAAGACGCCAAGAAACGTCCGGAATTCGGCAAGCTGACCCCGTTGTATCCCAACCAGCGGCTGCGTCTGGAAACGACGACAGAAAAGCTGACCACACGGGTCATCGACTTGATCATGCCGATCGGCAAGGGCCAGCGCGCGCTGATTGTGTCGCCGCCCAAAGCTGGCAAGACCACGATTCTCAAGGACATCGCCAACGCGATTTCCACGAACAACCCGGAATGCCATCTGATGGTGGTCCTGGTCGACGAGCGACCCGAAGAGGTCACCGACATGCAGCGCTCGGTCAAGGGCGAAGTTATCGCCTCGACGTTCGACCGGCCGCCGTCGGACCACACGTCGGTCGCCGAGCTGGCGACCGAGCGCGCCAAGCGGCTCGTCGAGCAGGGCAAAGACGTCGTCGTGTTGCTCGACTCGATCACCCGGCTCGGGCGCGCCTATAACAACGCGTCGCCGGCGTCCGGGCGCATTTTGTCCGGCGGTGTCGATTCGACGGCGTTGTATCCGCCGAAGCGGTTCCTGGGTGCCGCCCGCAATATCGAGGAGGGCGGCTCGTTGACCGTCATCGCGACGGCGATGGTGGAGACCGGCTCACAGGGTGACACGGTGATTTTCGAAGAGTTCAAGGGCACCGGTAACGCCGAACTCAAACTCGACCGCAAGATCGCTGAGCGCCGCGTTTTCCCCGCGGTCGATGTGAATCCCTCGGGCACCCGCAAGGACGAGTTGTTGCTGTCCCCCGACGAGTTCGCTGTCGTGCACAAATTGCGCCGCCTGCTGTCGGGTCTAGACTCCCACCAAGCCATCGACCTGCTCATTTCGCAGTTGCGTAAGACCAAGAACAACTACGAGTTCTTGGTGCAGGTCTCGAAAACGGCACCGGGCGCCCTCGACAGCGACTGATTCGGCTCGGGACAGGTCCCTGCCCCAGCGGCCACTCCCCGGCGTGCGGCCGTCATCCCGGCAACCGCCGGCCCCGGCCGCACCGGTAATGTGCGAGCCTGCGCAATTGGCATGGATCGACCGAAAGTGGTGATGCCATGGCGGAGACGCTTCAGCAACTGCTTCGCGAACGCATGGGCCAGCAGACTGCGGCGGTGAAGTACGGCGATCGGGTTTGGAGTTGGCAGGAGCATCTGGCGGACGCCTCGACCATGGCTGCCGCGCTGATCGGTATCGCCGATCGTCAGCGGCCGCTGCACGTCGGCACCCTGTTGGGCAACACGCCCGAGATGCTCACTGCGATGGCGGCGGCGGCCCTGGGCGGATACGTGCTGTGCGGGATCAATGACACCCGTCGCGGTGGCGCGCTGGCGCGCGACATCCTGCGGGCCGACTGTCAGATATTGCTGACCGATCCCGCGCACCGCCACCTGCTCGACGGTCTCGATCTGCCCGGCGTCCGCGTAGTCGACACCTCGGGCAGCGACTGGTCGGAATTGCTGGCGCGGGCAGCACCGTTAACCCCGCATCGCGAGGTCACGGCCACCGACACCTTCATGATGATCTTTACGTCCGGGACCAGCGGCGAGCCCAAGGCGGTAGCGGTCACCCACCTGACTGTGCTGTTTGCCGGGACGGCGCTGATCGAGCGGTTCGAGATCACCGCAGCCGATGTGTGCTACCTGTCCATGCCGCTGTTTCACTCCAATGCGGTACTGGCCGGCTGGAGTGTGGCGGTGGGTTCCGGCGCGGCAATGGTCCCGGCGACTTTTTCGGCCTCCCGGCTGCTGGCTGACCTGCGGCGCTACGGCGTGACTTACATGAACTATGTGGGCAAGCCGCTGGCATATGTGCTGGCCACCCCGGAGCAGCCCGACGACCACGACAACCCGCTGCGGGTGGCATTCGGCAACGAGGCAACCGATCGCGATATCGCCGAATTCAGCCGCCGCTTCGACTGCACGGTGTGGGATGGTTTCGGCTCCACCGAGGGCGCGATCATCATCACGCGCGAAGAGGGGTGCCCGCCGGGCTCCCTCGGGCGGGGCTTTCCCGGTGTAGCCATCTACAACCCGGACACTCTCACCGAGTGCCCTCCGGCGCGTTTTGATCGCGACGGCGCGTTGGCCAACCCCGAAGAGGCGATCGGCGAACTGGTCAATACGACCGGTGCAGGCCTATTCGCGGGCTACTACAACGATCCGCAGGCCACCGAGGACCGGCTGCGCCACGGCATGTTCTGGTCGGGCGACCTGGCATACCGCGACGAGGACGGCTGGATCTATTTCGCCGGGCGCAGCGCCGACTGGTTGCGCGTGGACGGCGAGAACATGACCACCGCCCCCATTGAACGGATCGTGCAGCGGCTGCCCGCGGTCAACCAGGTCGCCGTGTATGCGGTACCCGACGAACACGTCGGTGACCAGGTGATGGCCGCAGTGGTGTTGCACGATAACGCCGACCTCACACCCGAGGAATTTGGTGAGTTCCTGGCTGGCCAGCCCGACCTGTCGCCGAAGGCGTGGCCGCGGTACGTGTGGGTCACCGACAGCCTGCCGACCACGGCGACCAACAAGATTCTCAAGAGGGAACTGCGCGCTCGCGGCACCAGACCCCAGGGCGGTGTGTTGTGGAACCGGATCGGCCGGACAGCGACCTATACCCGTGTCGATCAGGGCAGTGCCGACCGGCGGGAGCACTACGAGATCAGTCGCAGCTAGCCGGCTGGGAGCCGTCTGGCGCAATCGGCCCGCCGGTTGTGGCGCGCGACAGGTCACGGCATGACGGCGGTCGGGAATTTTGTGCACGCACCCATGTGTTTTGGGGTGATGGTGGTTGACCTGGCATAATCGACCTTCGGCCACCGCAGAAACCCGTCGGGCCCCGTTCGCGGCCGCGATCGTTCGAGTAGGTGGGCGGCCTGGCGGTCGACGAGTGAAGAGGGACGTGATGAAAGCTGGAATTCATCCCGCATACGGCGACACAACGGTCGTCTGCGGATGCGGCAACACCTTCCAGACCCGCAGCACGAAACCGGGTGGCCGCATCAACGTCGAGATTTGCTCCCAGTGCCATCCGTTTTACACCGGCAAACAGAAGATCGTCGATAGTGGTGGGCGAGTGGCTCGTTTCGAGAAGCGCTACGGCAAGCGCAAGATCACGGACCAGAAGGTTTCGGTCGACAAATAGCCGAAGTACCGACGCCCGAGCTGTGTGCAACACCGTGCAGCTCGGGCGTCGGTTCGCTGTGGTGCCGCCTATCGTCACCGGGCACAGGGTTGGGAGGACGAGATGACGCAGAGCGTGCGAGCGATCGACACGGTGCTCGCAGAACACGCCGAGCTCGAGCGTCGACTGGCCGACCCCGAACTGCACAGCAAGCCGGCCGATGCGCGCAAAGCGGGACGCCGGTTTGCCCAGTTGGCACCGATTGTCGCGGCGTATCGCAAACTGGAGTCCGCGCGCGCGGATTTGGAGACTGCGCGTGAGCTGGCCGCCTCCGACGATTCATTCGCGGCCGACGTCGCCGAACTGGAAACACGAGTCGCCCAGCTGGATACCCAACTGACCGACATGCTGGCACCTCGTGACCCACACGACCCCGACAACATCGTGCTCGAAGTCAAATCCGGCGAGGGCGGCGAAGAATCGGCATTGTTCGCCGCCGACCTTGCCCGAATGTATATCCGCTATGCCGAGCGGCGCGGCTGGACGGTGACGGTGCTGGACGAAACCACCTCGGATCTGGGCGGCTACAAAGACGCGACACTGGCGATCGCCAGCAAGGGCGACTCTCCCGACGGCGTGTGGTCGCGAATGAAATTCGAGGGCGGGGTGCACCGGGTGCAGCGTGTTCCGGTGACCGAATCTCAAGGCCGCGTGCACACGTCAGCCGCCGGTGTGCTGGTCTACCCGGAACCGGAAGAAGTCGGCGAGGTACAGATCGACGAATCGGATCTGCGCATCGACGTGTACCGTTCCTCAGGCAAGGGCGGACAAGGCGTCAACACCACCGACTCCGCGGTGCGGATCACCCACCTGCCGACCGGGGTCGTCGTCACTTGCCAAAACGAGCGTTCGCAGCTGCAGAACAAAACCCGTGCGATGCAGGTGCTGGCGGCTCGCCTGCAAGCGATGGCCGAGGAGCAGGCGCTGGCCGATGCGTCGGCCGACCGCGCCAGCCAGATCCGCACGGTGGATCGCAGCGAACGCATTCGCACCTACAACTTCCCGGAGAACCGGGTCACTGATCACCGCATCGGGTACAAGGCGCACAACCTCGATCAAGTGCTCGACGGCGACCTGGACGCATTGTTCGACGCGCTAGCCGCCGCCGACCGGCGATCGCGGCTCCAACAGCCATGAATCCGCTGGGGCGTGCGATCGATTCCGCTGCGGCGCTGCTCGCCGAGGCGGGTATTTATTCCGCGCGCCGGGACGCTGAAGAACTGGCTGCGCACCTGACCGGCACCGAACGTGGGCGACTGCCGCTGCTCGACCGGCCCGGCGACGAGTTTTTCGAGCGTTATCACGATGTGGTCGCCGCCCGCTGCCGACGGGTTCCGCTGCAGCACCTCACCGGAACGGCCGCGTTCGGTCCGGTCACGTTGTGCGTCGGTCCGGGGGTGTTCATCCCGCGCCCGGAAACCGAAGCTTTGCTGGCGTGGGCGACCGCCCTGCCGTTATCGGCGCGCCCGGTGATCGTCGACCTCTGCACCGGATCGGGTGCACTGGCTGTTGCGCTGGCCCACCACTGGCCCCAGGCCCGCGTTCTGGGTGTCGATGACTCCGAAACCGCCCTGGCTTATGCGCGCCAGAATGCGCAGGGCACTGCCGTGGACCTGGTGTGCGCCGACGTGACCACACCCGACCTGTTTCCCGAACTCGACGGTCTGGTGGATCTCGTGGTAGCCAACCCGCCCTACATTCCTGATGGCAGCTTGTTGGAACCTGAAGTGGCCCAGCACGATCCACACCACGCATTGTTCGGCGGCCCGGACGGAATGACAGTGATCACAGCTGTCGTCAACCTTGCCGGCCGTTGGCTGCGTCCCGGCGGTATGTTCGGCGTCGAGCATGACGACAGTACGTCCGGACTGACTGTGGAATTGATAGGTAGCACAGGACTTTTCGATAAGGTCGTCGCGCGGGCTGACTTGACCGGCCGGCCCAGGTTCGTGACAGCCCGCCGACAAGACAGAACGTGAGCTACGCGACGAGGCACAGCACGATGAACAGGAGCAGCGCCTGTGGCTGAGGTTTTCGACTGCGGTGACCCCGATCAGCGGTCCCGCGGGCTCGCGGCAGCGGTCAGCGCAGTCAAAAGCGGCCGACTGGTGGTGCTGCCCACGGACACGGTCTACGGTGTCGGCGCGGAGGCTTTCGACAGCGCCGCGGTGGCTGAGCTGCTGGCGGCCAAAGGCCGCGGCCGCGATATGCCGGTAGGAGTTCTCGTCGGTTCGTGGCACACCATCGAAGGATTGGTTTTGACCATGCCGCCGGGGGCCCGCGACCTGGTTCGCGCATTCTGGCCGGGCGCGCTGAGCCTGGTCGTGCGGCACGCGCCGTCACTGCAGTGGGACCTAGGAGATGCGCGCGGTACCGTGATGTTGCGCATGCCGCTGCACCCGGTTGCCATCGAATTGCTCCGCGAAGTGGGACCGATGGCGGTATCCAGCGCCAACATCTCCGGCCACCCACCGGCGGTCGACGTTGATGAGGCACGTCGCCAGCTGGGGGATCGCGTCGCGGTCTACCTCGACGCCGGACCGTCCGATCGGCAGGCGGCCTCGACGATCGTCGACCTCACCGGGTCGACCCCCCGCATTCTGCGGACGGGGCCGGTGAGCGCCGAGGACGTCGCTGCCGTACTTGGACTGAACCCCGCCGCGCTGCTCGATTGAGCGCCGCGCAGGTGTCGGGAGTGTGATCCGCCCGCCGCCTAGTACCCGAGCGCGGGCTTTGTGCAGTAGGGTCTTTCAGTGTTCAGCGATGCGGGTATGGCTGCCGGGAGTCTGCTCGGCTTCTCTAATCGCGGCGCTGGCGTCCCGCTGCGCGAGCTCGCTCTTGTCGGGTTGACTGCCGCAATCGTTACCTACTTCGCAACCGGCCCGGTGCGGCTGCTGGCCACCCGGTTCGGGGCGGTGGCCTACCCGCGGGAACGTGATGTGCACGTGACGCCCACCCCACGGATGGGCGGTCTGGCGATGTACCTCGGCGTTATCGGCGCAGTCTTTCTCGCCTCGCAGCTGCCTGCGCTTACTCGCGGTTTCGTGTACTCGACGGGCATGCCCGCGGTCGTGGTGGCAGGCGCGGTAATCATGGGCATTGGTCTCATCGACGACCGCTGGGGTCTGGATGCTTTGACGAAGTTCGCGGGTCAGATCACGGCAGCCAGCGTATTGGTGACCATGGGTGTGGCCTGGAGCGTGCTGTACATTCCGTTCGGCGGTGTCGGCACCATCGTGCTGGACCAGGCGTCCTCGATTCTGCTCACGCTGGCGCTGACCGTCTCGATCGTCAACGCGATGAACTTCGTCGACGGGCTTGACGGACTGGCCGCCGGGCTGGGGCTCATCACCGCCCTGGCCATCTGCATGTTTTCCGTAGGACTGCTCCGTGACCACGGTGGTGATGTGCTGTTTTATCCGCCGGCGGTGATTTCAGTGGTGTTGGCCGGTGCTTGTCTGGGTTTTCTGCCCCACAACTTCCACCAGGCGAAAATCTTCATGGGCGACTCGGGGTCGATGTTGATCGGGTTGATGCTGGCGGCGGCCTCGACGACCGCCGCCGGCCCGATCTCGCAGAACGCCTACGGCGCCCGCGACGTGTTTGTGCTGCTGTCACCGTTTCTGCTGGTGATTGCGGTGATGTTCGTGCCCATGCTCGATCTGCTGCTGGCGATCGTGCGGCGTACCCGCGCGGGCCGCAGCGCGTTCAGTCCCGACAAGATGCACCTGCACCACCGCCTGTTGCAGATTGGCCATTCGCACCGGCGGGTGGTGCTGCTGATCTATTTGTGGGTGGGCATCGTGGCCTTCGGTACCGCGAGCACGATCTTCTTTAACCCACGCGGCACTGCGGTGGTGATGCTGGCCGCCGTCGTGGGGGCGGTCGTCGTGACGCTCATCCCGCTGCTGCGCCGGCGAGACGATCTCTACGACGAGCAGTAGTACCGGCTCTACCTTGTGGTACGGTGCAGCTAGAACCCGGAAAAGCATCACGGGTTGCCGGCCACCGGCCCGTCGGAAGCATCTCCGATCGTGCCGATTCAACGACCGACCTAAGGGGCTGCCCATTGGGTGATTGCAGCGCGGCGACTGCCCTTCGATACGCTCTGCGCACTACCGATCAATTCGGTGTCCCCATACCCGCGAGTGAGGTGTCGCAGTGACAACACCCGCGCAGAACGCGCCATTGGTGTTGCCCGGCGTTGCTTTTCGCCCGACTCGACTTTTTGTCATCTGCATGGCCTTGATGGTGCTGGCGATCCTGGTCACCGGATCGTTCGGTCGCCTGATCGACGGCGTGTTCTTCGGGATCGGGCTGTTGATGGGTCTGTTCAACGCCATTCTGGTGCGGCGCTCAGTGGCAGCGATCACCGCTGGTTCCCATCTGCTGAAGAGGAAGATGGCGATAAATTCCGCAGGGCGGTTGCTGGTGTTCACTGTCATTGCTCTCGCCATCGCGTTCGCGTTTCGGCCGGATGGGCTCTGCGTGGTGTTCGGGCTGGCGTTCTTCCAGGTGCTCCTGGTCGTATCGACCGCGCTGCCGGTCTGGAAGAAACTCCGCACGCCAAATGCGTCATTGGCGACATCTGATCAGGGTGCAGGCGGGGACAGCGCGGAAAGGAGGCAAGCCGGCGATGAGTGAGACCATCCCGTTGGCTGACGCCCATATCGAGGTGGGCGAGCACCATACCGCAACGTGGTTGGGGATGACCGTCAACACCGACACGGTGCTGTCTACCGCGATCGCAGCGGTGATCGTCATCGCGCTGGCTTTCTTTCTGCGCGCCAAAGTCACCTCGACCGACGTGCCCAGTGGTGTGCAGTTGTTTTTTGAGGCCGTCACCATCCAGATGCGCAACCAGATCGAGAGCACCATCGGTATGCGGATCGCCCCGTTCGTGCTGCCGCTGGCGGTGACGATCTTCGTGTTCATCCTGATTTCCAACTGGCTGGCCGTGCTGCCGCTGCAATACACCGATGCGGCAGGGCAAACCAGCGAATTACTCAAACCGGCGGCGGCCGACATCAACTACGTGCTGGCGCTGGCTCTGTTCGTGTTCGTCTGCTACCACCTGGCCGGCATCTGGCGCCGCGGCATTCTGGGACACCCGGTCAAACTGCTCAAGGGGCATGTTGCGGCCCTGGCACCGATCAACGTTGTCGAAGAAGTCGCAAAGCCGATCTCACTGTCGCTCCGACTCTTCGGCAACATCTTCGCCGGGGGCATCATGGTGGCCCTCATTGCCCTGTTCCCGCCGTATATCCTGTGGGCGCCCAATGCGGTGTGGAAGGCGTTCGACTTGTTCGTCGGCTTCATTCAGGCATTCATTTTCGCGTTGTTGACGATTTTGTACTTTGCTCAGTCGATGGAACTGGAAGAGGAACACGGGTAGCACGGCCAGCGGCCGCGGCATCACAACAGAACTGGTAGATGGCTGCCAGAGAGCAAGGAGGAGAGGTAATGGACCCCACTATCGCTGCCGGCGCACTGATCGGCGGTGGACTGATCCTGGGCGGCGGCGCTGTCGGCGCCGCTATCGGTGACGGTGTCGCCGGTAACGCGCTGATCTCCGGCATTGCACGGCAACCCGAGGCGCAGGGCCGGTTGTTCACCCCGTTCTTTATCACCGTCGGCCTCGTGGAAGCCATGTACTTCATCAACCTGGCTTTCATGGCACTGTTCGTCTTCGCTACGCCAGTCAAGTAATCCGCGGTGAGGGGTGAGGTGAGCGCTAGCGTTCTGGCCGGCGGCCAGACGGCGGGGGAAGGAGGAAGCAGCAACTTCCTCATCCCCAACGGCACTTTCTTCGTTGTGCTGATTATTTTTTTGATTGTGCTCGGTGTGATCGGCACCTTCGTCGTGCCGCCGATCATGAAAGTGCTGCGGGAACGCGAGAATATGGTCACCAAGACCATCGAGGACAACAGAAATGCAGCTCAACAGTTCGCCGCTGCCCAAGCCGACTACGAAAAGGCGATGGCTGAAGCCCGGCTCCAGGCGTCGGCCATCCGTGACGATGCTCGCGCCGACGGGCGCAAGGTCATCGAAGACATGCGCGCCCGAGCTGAGGAGGAGGTGGCGTCGACGTTGAACAACGCCAGCGAGCAATTGAAGCGAGAAGGTGACGTGGTGGCAACGGATCTGCGTGCGAGGGTAGAGGCCATGTCGACGGTTCTGGCCAGCCGGATCCTCGGGGTCGACATCAGCGCCACCTCAACCGCGGCGGCGCCGACGGTTAGGGTATCCGGGCGGTAGCGACGAATGTCGACATTCCTCGGGCAGTTGGTCGGGTTCGCGGTCATCGTGTTCCTCGTATGGCGTTACGCGGTACCGCCGGTGCGGGAGCTGATGACGGCACGGCAGAACGCGGTGCGCCAGGAATTGAACGAGGCCGCTGCCGCCGCGGAGCGGCTGACCGAAGCGCGCCAGGCGCATACCAAGGCTCTCGAGGAAGCCAAGGTGGAGGCGCAGCGATTAGTCGAGGAGGCCCGCGTCGACGCCGAACGCATCGTCGAACAGCTGCGGGCCCAGGCTGACCACGAAGTGGAGCGGATCAAGGTTCAGGGCAGCAAACAGGTCGAGTTGCTGCGCGCCCAGTTGATCCGCCAGCTGCGGCACGATCTGGGTCACGAATCTGTGCGCCGGGCGGGCGAACTGGTGCGGGACCACGTCACCGACCCGGCACAGCGGTCCGCGACTGTCGATCGCTTTCTGGATGAGCTCGAGGCCATGGCGCCGTCCGAGGCGGGTGTCGACCACCCCGTGTTGGCGAAGATGCGTGCAGCCAGTCGTCAAGCGCTGATCACCGTCGTGCAGCAATTCGACGAATTGGCCGGTACCCTTGACAACCAGCAGCTGTCCACGCTCGCTGGCGAGTTGGCGTCGCTGGCCGGGCTCTTGGACCGCGAAGTCACTCTGACGCGCTATCTCACCGCACCGACCGACGATTCGGGGCCCAAGGTTCAGCTGATCGAGCGGTTGGTGTCCGGAAGAGTTGGCGCGCCGACGCTTGACGTGCTGAGAGCTGCTGTGTCGGCGCGATGGTCGGCAAACTCGGATTTGGTCGATGCCGTTGAGCACCTGGCGCGGCAAGCGTTGTTAACGCGCGCCGAACGGGAGGGTCACGTCGACGAGGTCGAAGACCAGCTATTCCGGTTCTCTCGTATTCTGGACGCCAATCCACGCCTAGCCGTCATGTTGGGTGACCGCACGGCGCCCGTCGAACGCCGTCTCGGGTTGCTGCACACTGTGCTTGACCGCGCGGCGAGCCCCGTCAACCCGATCGCAGCCGCATTGCTGTCCCAAGCTGTCGAGCTGTTGCGGGGCCAACCGGCCGAGGAGGCGGTGCTGGGTTTGGCCGAAGCGGCGGTGGCTCGCCGCGGCGAAGTTGTGGCGCACGTCGATGCGGCAGCTGAGCTCAGCGAGGCCCAGCACACTCGCCTCACCGAGGTGCTCACCCGGATTTACGGTAATCCGGTGTCGGTGCAGGTGCACATCGACCCAGCGCTGCTGGGAGGACTGTCGATCTGTGTCGGCGATGAGGTGATCGACGGCACGCTCTCGTCCCGCCTGGCCGTAGCCGAGACCCAGTTGCCCGACTGAACGCCCATGAACACCTAATTGACAAGCAGGAAGACGAAAAGCGATGGCAGAGTTGACAATCTCCGCTGGTGATATCCAAGGCGCGATCGAGGAATACGTTAGCTCGTTCACGTCGGAAACCGTCCGTGAGGAGGTGGGTACGGTCGTGGATGCCGGTGACGGCATCGCGCACGTCGAGGGCCTGCCCTCAGTGATGACCCAGGAACTGCTTGAATTCCCCGGCGGGATCCTCGGAGTCGCGCTCAACCTCGATGAGCACACGGTCGGAGCGGTCATCCTGGGCGACTTCGAGAAGATCGCAGAAGGCCAGCAGGTCAAGCGAACCGGGGACGTGTTGTCGGTTCCGGTCGGCGAGGGCTTCCTGGGTCGTGTGATCAATCCGCTCGGCCAGCCGATCGACGGGCGCGGCGACATCGAAGCTGAGACCCGCCGCGCGCTGGAGATCCAGGCTCCCTCGGTGGTGCAGCGTCAGGGCGTCAAGGAGCCGCTGCAAACCGGGATCAAGGCCATTGACTCGATGACCCCGATCGGTCGTGGTCAGCGTCAGCTGATCATCGGTGACCGCAAGACCGGCAAGACCGCTGTGTGCGTCGACACCATTTTGAACCAGCGGAAGAACTGGGAGAGCGGGGATCCCAAACTGCAGGTGCGGTGTGTTTACGTGGCGGTAGGGCAGAAGGGCTCCACGATCGCAGCCGTGCGCCGCGCATTGGAAGAGGGCGGCGCGATGGATTACACGACCATCGTCGCCGCTCCGGCGTCCGAGTCAGCCGGCTTCAAATGGCTAGCGCCGTACACCGGTTCAGCGATCGGGCAGCATTGGATGTATCAGGGTAAGCACGTGCTGATCGTTTTTGACGACCTCTCCAAGCAGGCCGAGGCCTACCGAGCGATTTCGTTGTTGCTGCGGCGCCCGCCCGGCCGCGAAGCTTACCCGGGCGACGTATTTTACCTCCATTCCAGGCTGTTGGAGCGGTGCGCGAAACTGTCGGACGAGCTCGGTGGCGGCTCGCTGACGGGGCTGCCGATTATCGAGACGAAAGCGAACGACATCTCGGCCTACATCCCAACCAACGTCATTTCGATCACCGATGGTCAGTGCTTTTTGGAGACCGACCTGTTCAACCAGGGTGTGCGTCCGGCGATCAACGTCGGGGTGTCAGTGTCTCGGGTGGGGGGTAATGCGCAGATCAAAGCCATGAAGGACGTCGCCGGCTCACTGCGTTTGGATCTGTCGCAGTACCGCGAACTGGAAGCCTTCGCTGCTTTCGCGTCCGACCTGGATGCGACCTCCAAAGCACAATTAGAGCGCGGGGCGCGCCTGGTTGAGCTGCTCAAGCAGCCGCAATTTCAGCCGATGCCTGTTGAAGAGCAGGTGGTTTCGATCTTCCTGGGCACCGCGGGACATCTCGACTCGGTGCCCGTTGAAGACGTCCGGCGCTTCGAGGCCGAGTTTCTCGACCACGTGCGGGTCTCAGAGCAGCAGATTCTGCAAGAGCTCCGGGAAAGCCAGAAACTCACCGATGAGCTCAGCGACAAGCTCAGCCAGGTGGTCACCGAGTTCAAGAAGGGCTTCGCAACGACGAGCGGCACCTCGGTGGTTCCGGGCGACGAGCATGTCGCAGCGTTAGACGAAGAAAAACTGGGCAAAGAATCGGTGCAGGTTCGCAAGCCGCCACCGGCGAAGAAGAAGTAGTCGAAGCATGGCAGCCACACTGCGTGAATTGCGGGGACGGATCCGCTCCGCCGGGTCGATTAAAAAGATCACCAAGGCCCAGGAGCTGATCGCGACCTCGCGTATCGCCAGGGCGCAGGCGCGACTCGAAGCGGCTCGGCCCTACGCCTTCGAGATCACTCGGATGCTCACCACCTTGGCCGCTGAGGCTGCCCTGGACCATCCGCTGCTCGTGGAGCGTCCCGAGCCCAAGCGGGCCGGTGTTTTGGTAGTGTCGTCCGACCGCGGACTTTGTGGTGCGTACAACGCGAATATATTTCGCCGTGCCGAGGAGCTTTTCTCACTGCTCCGCGAGGAAGGCAAGACGCCAGTTCTCTACGTGGTGGGTCGAAAAGCACTGAACTACTATACTTTTCGTCACTGGGACATTACCCAGTCGTGGAGTGGCTTCTCGGAGCAACCTCGGTATGAAAACGCCGCAGCAATCGCCTCGACGCTGGTGGATACGTTCATGGCCGGCGCCGGTGACGGCGAGAGCCAAGATCCCGGCACCGTCCAGGGCGTCGACGAGCTGCACATCGTCGCCACCGAGTTCAAGTCAATGCTGTCGCAGTCAGCTGAGGCGCGCCGGATCGCTCCCATGGTGGTGGAATATGTCGAAGAGGAAGTCGGACCCCGTACCCTGTACTCGTTCGAACCAGACGCGACAACGCTTTTCGAATCACTACTGCCGCGCTATCTCACCACGCGAGTCTACGCCGCGTTGTTAGAAGCCGCGGCATCCGAATTGGCGTCACGACAGCGCGCGATGAAGTCGGCCACAGACAATGCCGACGACCTTATCAAAGCGCTGACGCTGGAGGCTAACCGCGAGCGGCAGGCCCAGATAACACAAGAAATCAGCGAAATCGTCGGCGGTGCAAACGCGCTCGCCGAGTCTGCTACGTAAGTGCACGAGGAAACAAAATTATGACTGCTACCGCTGAAAAGACAGCAAGGCGCACAGACGCGAACGGGCGGGTGGTGCGCGTGATCGGGCCCGTGGTTGACGTCGAGTTCCCGCGCGGTTCGATTCCCGAGCTGTTCAACGCGTTACACGTCGACGTCTCGTTCAAGTCGTTGGCGAAAACCTTGACGTTGGAGGTAGAGCAGCACCTCGGCGACAACCTGGTTCGCTGCATCTCGATGCAACCTACTGATGGGTTGGTGCGCGGTGCTGAGGTGATCGACACAGGTGGCTCGATCTCCGTGCCGGTTGGGGAGGGCGTCAAGGGTCACGTTTTCAACGTGCTCGGCGACTGCCTGGACCAGCCAGGCTACGGGAAAGACTTCGAGCGCTGGTCGATTCACCGTAAGTCGCCAGCCTTCGAAGAACTGGAACCGCGCACGGAGATGCTAGAGACAGGTTTGAAGGTCGTCGATTTGCTCACCCCGTATGTGCGTGGCGGAAAGATTGCATTGTTTGGCGGAGCGGGGGTGGGCAAGACGGTACTGATCCAGGAAATGATCAACCGCATCGCGCGTAACTTCGGCGGCACCTCGGTGTTCGCCGGCGTGGGCGAGCGCACCCGCGAGGGCAACGACCTGTGGGTCGAGCTCGGCGAAGCCGATGTCCTCAAGGACACCGCGCTGGTATTCGGTCAGATGGACGAGCCTCCAGGCAACCGGATGCGGGTGGGGCTGTCTGCGCTGACCATGGCGGAGTGGTTCCGCGACGAAAAGGGTCAAGACGTACTGTTGTTCATCGACAACATCTTCCGGTTCACTCAAGCGGGGTCGGAGGTGTCGACACTGCTGGGCCGAATGCCGTCGGCGGTGGGTTACCAGCCCACGCTGGCCGACGAGATGGGCGAGCTACAGGAACGCATCACCTCGACACGGGGTCGGTCTATCACGTCGATGCAAGCGGTCTACGTTCCGGCTGACGACTACACCGATCCCGCACCAGCGACCACCTTCGCTCACTTGGATGCCACCACTGAGCTGTCGCGTACGGTGTTCTCGAAAGGCATCTTCCCCGCCGTAGACCCGTTGGCATCCAGCTCCACCATCCTCGATCCAGCGATTGTCGGCGAGGAACATTACCGAGTGGCGCAGGAAGTAATTCGAATCTTGCAACGCTACAAGGACCTTCAAGATATCATTGCGATTTTGGGCATTGATGAACTATCCGAGGAAGACAAGCAGCTAGTCAACCGCGCGCGCCGTATCGAGCGCTTCCTCTCGCAGAATATGATGGCAGCCGAGCAGTTTACTGGCCAGCCCGGCTCGACGGTCCCGGTCAAGGAGACCATCGAGGCGTTCGATCGCTTGTGCAAAGGCGAATTCGACCACGTTCCCGAGCAGGCGTTCTTTCTGATCGGTGGTCTTGACGACCTGGCCAAGAAGGCCGAAACCTTCGGCGTCAAGCTTTAGCGCGGTTACGTTAGCGTTGGGGATTTCGTGCGGAGTAGCGGGCTGAGTTGAAAGGTGGTGTGAGATGGCTGAAATGGACGTCGACATAGTATCGCCTGATCGGAAGATGTGGTCAGGTAAAGCGACGTTCATCTTCACCCGCACCACCGTTGGCGAGATCGGAATCATGCCGCGGCATATCCCGCTGGTCGCGCAACTGGTCGAGGATGCGATGGTTCGTGTCGAACGTGAGGGCGAAGAGGATCTGCGCATCGCGACGCACGGCGGATACTTGTCGGTGACTGAGCAGGGTGGTGTCAGTATTCTCGCCGAGTCAGCAGAGTTCGCTTCGGAAATCGACGAGACCACCGCCCGCCACGACGCCCAGTCGGGCGATCCCAGGATCGCCGCACAAGGGCGGGCCAGATTGCGTGCTCTTGGCCTGCTTGATTAGCGGGGATGGTGAGCGCGCCAATGATGGCCATGGTCGCGCTCACCGCTGTGCTATTCGCTGCGGTCTTCGCGCTGAGTTACCGGTTGTGGAAGCTGCGCCGGGGAGGAACTGCAGCGATCATGCGCGACATCCCTGCGGTCGGAGGCCACGGGTGGCGTCATGGAGTGGTCCGTTATCGCGGTGGCGAAGCGGCGTTCTACCGGCTGTCCAGCGTGCGGTTATGGCCGGATCGACGGCTGAGTAGGAGAGGCATCGAGATTGTCTCGCGGCGATCGCCGCGGGGCGACGAGTTTGACATCATGACCGACGAGGTCGTTGTCCTGGAAGTGCACGACACCACACAGGACCGCCGTTGGGGTTACGAGATCGCGCTCGACAGAGGCGCATTGACCGCTTTTCTCTCCTGGTTGGAGTCACGTCCCTCACCGCGGGCACGACGTCGCCAAACGTGAGCCGACGGCACGCATCCCGATGGTGTCAGCGCTCCGGCTCCTCAGCCCTGTGACCGCCGGGCTGCCACAGGACATCGCCGTCGGGGTTTCCGACCCGAGCGAGGATGAACAGCAGATCGGACAGCCGGTTGAGATACTTTGCTGCCAAGGTATTTACATCCTTCGGGTGAGCTTCTACAGCGGCCCACGCCGAGCGTTCAGCACGACGAGTCACTGTGCGGGCGACGTGGAGCAGAGCCGACAGTGGCGAACCGCCTGGCAGTACAAAGGAGTTCAACGCGGGCAGGGCCGCGTTGAACCTGTCGCACCATCCCTCCAGCCGGTCGATGTAGGCCTGCGTGATTCGCAGCTGGGGATACTTCGGATTCGCGACGGCCGGAGTCGATAAATCTGCGCCGACGTCGAATAGGTCATTTTGGATCTGTCGCAGCACATGGGTTATTTGCTGCCCAGGCTTTCCCAGTGCGATTGCAGTGCCAATCGCTGCGTTTGCTTCGTCGCAATCGGCGTACGCCACCAACCTCGCATCGTTTTTGGAGACGCGCGAAAAATCGCTCAGTGCGGTGGTGCCGTCGTCGCCGGTGCGGGTATAGATGCGGGTGAGGTGCACTGCCATGTGTCAAACCCTACCGGGCCGACTGACATCCGGCGATGCCGTTCACTAAACTAACCCGAGTGGCTGAGCGTTTCGTGGTGACCGGTGGCAACCGATTGTCAGGTGAGGTTGCTGTCGGGGGCGCGAAGAACAGCGTGCTCAAGCTGATGGCCGCAGCGCTGTTGGCTGAGGGAACCAGCACGATCACCAACTGCCCCGATATCCTCGACGTGCCTTTGATGGCGGAAGTACTGCGCGGCCTGGGCGCCAATGTCGAGTTAGCCGGCGACACCGTCCGCATCACATCGCCGGACGAACCCAAGTACGATGCCGACTTCGCTGCGGTAAGGCAGTTTCGGGCGTCGGTGTGCGTGCTCGGACCGCTAGTCGGGCGGTGCAAGCGGGCCAAGGTTGCGCTGCCGGGAGGAGACGCGATCGGATCACGTCCGCTGGATATGCACCAGGCCGGTCTGCGCCAGCTGGGTGCCGAATGTAACATCGAACACGGATGCGTAGTGGCCCAGGCGGATAGGCTGCACGGCGCGGAGATTCAGCTGGAGTTTCCGTCGGTGGGGGCGACTGAGAACATCCTGATGGCCGCGGTCCTGGCCGAGGGCGTCACCACCATCCACAATGCGGCGCGTGAACCGGACGTCGTCGACCTGTGCACGATGCTCAACCAGATGGGTGCACAGGTGGAGGGTGCCGGCTCACCGACCATGACGATCACTGGTGTGCCGCGCCTCTATCCGACTGAGCATCGAGTGATCGGAGACCGCATCGTGGCCGCCACTTGGGGCATCGCCGCAGCGATGACTCGCGGGGACATCACGGTGACCGGCGTCGACCCCGCGCACTTACAGGTGGTGTTGCACAAACTGCACGATGCGGGCGCGACCGTCACGCAGACCGATAACAGCTTCCGGGTGACACAGTATGAGCGCCCGAAGGCTGTCAATGTCGCGACATTGCCATTTCCGGGGTTCCCGACAGACCTCCAACCCATGGCGATCGCGTTGGCCTCGATCGCCGACGGAACCTCGATGATTACCGAGAACGTGTTCGAAGCGCGCTTCCGATTCGTCGAGGAAATGATCCGGTTGGGCGCCGACGCACGTACCGACGGACACCATGCTGTGGTGCGCGGACTGCCGCAACTGTCGAGCGCGCCGGTGTGGTGCTCGGACATCCGCGCGGGCGCTGGTTTGGTACTGGCAGGCTTGGTGGCCGACGGTGACACCGAAGTGCACGATGTCTTCCACATTGATCGCGGCTATCCGTTGTTCGTGGAAAACCTTGTCAGTCTCGGGGCCGAGATCGAGCGGTTAGAATAAAGCTCAGACGTCAACTCCCTTATGCCGCAGTGAACTATAACACATGGGTGTTGACGTTTAGCAATGCGCGGAGTACAATGGCAGGGTTGCCCTTCAGCGGGTGTTGTTTGAGAACTCAATAGTGTGTTTGGTGGTTTGTTTGTTGTTGTTTTTGTGCCGCGCTCTGATGTCCCCGTGTCAGGGTGTGGTGTTTGTGGTCAGGTATCTCTGATTGGCCTGGGCTCTCTGTTGTGGGGAGTGTTGGGTTTTGTTTGGAGAGTTTGATCCTGGCTCAGGACGAACGCTGGCGGCGTGCTTAACACATGCAAGTCGAACGGAAAGGCCCCTTTGGGGGTGCTCGAGTGGCGAACGGGTGAGTAACACGTGGGTGACCTGCCCTGCACTTCGGGATAAGCCTGGGAAACTGGGTCTAATACCGGATAGGACCACCCCATGCATGTGGTGTGGTGGAAAGCGTTATGTAGTGGTGTGGGATGGGCCCGCGGCCTATCAGCTTGTTGGTGGGGTGATGGCCTACCAAGGCGACGACGGGTAGCCGGCCTGAGAGGGTGTCCGGCCACACTGGGACTGAGATACGGCCCAGACTCCTACGGGAGGCAGCAGTGGGGAATATTGCACAATGGGCGCAAGCCTGATGCAGCGACGCCGCGTGGGGGATGACGGCCTTCGGGTTGTAAACCTCTTTCAGCCTCGACGAAGCTGCGGGTTTTCTCGTGGTGACGGTAGGGGCAGAAGAAGCACCGGCCAACTACGTGCCAGCAGCCGCGGTAATACGTAGGGTGCGAGCGTTGTCCGGAGTTACTGGGCGTAAAGAGCTCGTAGGCGGTTTGTCGCGTTGTTCGTGGAATGCCACAGCTTAACTGTGGGCGTGCGGGCGATACGGGCAGACTGGAGTGCTGCAGGGGAGACTGGAATTCCTGGTGTAGCGGTGGAATGCGCAGATATCAGGAGGAACACCGGTGGCGAAGGCGGGTCTCTGGGCAGTAACTGACGCTGAGGAGCGAAAGCGTGGGGAGCGAACAGGATTAGATACCCTGGTAGTCCACGCCGTAAACGGTGGGTACTAGGTGTGGGTTCTTTCCTGAAGGATCCGTGCCGTAGCTAACGCATTAAGTACCCGCCTGGGGAGTACGGCCGCAAGGCTAAAACTCAAAGGAATTGACGGGGGCCCGCACAAGCGGCGGAGCATGTGGATTAATTCGATGCAACGCGAAGAACCTTACCTGGGTTTGACATGCACAGGACGCCGGCAGAGATGTCGGTTCCCTTGTGGCCTGTGTGCAGGTGGTGCATGGCTGTCGTCAGCTCGTGTCGTGAGATGTTGGGTTAAGTCCCGCAACGAGCGCAACCCTTGTCCCATGTTGCCAGCACGTGAGGGTGGGGACTCATGGGAGACTGCCGGGGTCAACTCGGAGGAAGGTGGGGATGACGTCAAGTCATCATGCCCCTTATGTCCAGGGCTTCACACATGCTACAATGGCCGGTACAAAGGGCTGCGATGCCGTGAGGTTCAGCGAATCCTTGAAAGCCGGTCTCAGTTCGGATCGGGTCTGCAACTCGACCCCGTGAAGTCGGAGTCGCTAGTAATCGCAGATCAGCAATGCTGCGGTGAATACGTTCCCGGGCCTTGTACACACCGCCCGTCACGTCATGAAAGTCGGTAACACCCGAAGCCGCTGGCCTAACCCGTCCGGGAGGGAGGCGTCGAAGGTGGGATCGGCGATTGGGACGAAGTCGTAACAAGGTAGCCGTACCGGAAGGTGCGGCTGGATCACCTCCTTTCTAGGGAGCACCTCGTGTTTTCCCGGGTTCTCGTGTGGTAGCGGGGGTTCGGGGGAGCGTCAATATCAATGTTGACGGGGCCGGCCCCGTGGTGGGGTTGGTTGGGTGGGGTGCGCAGCAGATGAGCCGCCAGCACACTGTTGGGTTTTGAGGCAACACCGGTTTGGTGTTGTGGCCTCACCGTGGTGGTGGGGTGTGGTGTTTGAGTCGTGGATAGTGGTTGCGAGCATCGACAAAAAGCGTGGCAGCGTTTTTTTGTGTCTTGGTTTTGTGTGTGAAGGTAAGTGGTTAAGGGCGCATGGTGGATGCCTTGGCATCGGGGGCCGATGAAGGACGTGGGAGGCTGCGATAAGCCTCGGGGAGCTGTCAACCGAGCGTGGATCCGAGGATGTCCGAATGGGGTAACCCGGCACGAGTGATGTCGTGTCACCCGCATCTGAATGTATAGGGTGCGGGGGGGAACGCGGGGAAGTGAAACATCTCAGTACCCGCAGGAGAAGAAAACAACCTGTGATTCCGTTAGTAGTGGCGAGCGAACGCGGAGGATGGCTAAACCGTGCACATGGGATACCCGGCGGGGGTTGTGTGTGCGGGGTTGTGGGGCGTTTCTGGTCTGGGTCCGCCGGCCCGGGCGGAAGTGATCAACCGTGGTGTTAGTCGAAGTGGCCTGGGATGGCCCGCCGTAGACGGTGAGAGCCCGGTAGGCGAAAACAGCGCGGCTTCCGTGGAAGCGTTCCCGAGTAGCAGCGGGCCCGTGGAATCTGCTGTGAATCGGCCGGGACCACCCGGTAAGCCTAAATACTTCCCGATGACCGATAGCGGAACAGTACCGTGAGGGAATGGTGAAAAGTACCCCGGGAGGGGAGTGAAAAAGTACCTGAAACCGTGTGCCTACAAACCGTCAAAGCCCCCGCCCTGTGGTGTGGGGTGATGGCGTGCCTTTTGAAGAATGAGCCTGCGAGTCACTGACATGTCGCGAGGTTAACCCGGGTGGGGTAGCCGCAGCGAAAGCGAGTCTGAATAGGGCGTATCCAACTCGTTGGGGTTGGTGTAGTGGCGTGTTGTGGACCCGAAGCGGGGTGATCTACCCATGGCCAGGGTGAAGCGCGGGTAAGACCGCGTGAAGGCCCGAACCCACTTAGGTTGAAGACTGAGGGGATGAGCTGTGGGTAGGGGTGAAAGGCCAATCAAACTCCGTGATAGCTGGTTCTCCCCGAAATGCATTTAGGTGCAGCGTTGCGTGGTTCACCGCGGAGGTAGAGCTACTGGATGGCCGATGGGCCCGACTAGGTTACTGACGTCAGCCAAACTCCGAATGCCGTGGTGGTAAGCGTGGCAGTGAGACGGCGGGGATAAGCTTCGCGCGTCGAAAGGGAAACAGCCCAGATCGCCGGCTAAGGCCCCTAAGCGTGTGCTAAGTGGGAAAGGATGTGTGATCGCGAAGACAACCAGGAGGTTGGCTTAGAAGCAGCCACCCTTGAAAGAGTGCGTAATAGCTCACTGGTCAAGTGATTGCGCGCCGATAATGTAGCGGGGCTCAAGCACACCGCCGAAGCCGCGGCAGCCGGCCAGTGGCCGGCTGGGTAGGGGAGCGTCCCCTCATCGGTGAAGTCGTGGAGTGATCCACGGTGAAGGTGAGGGGAGTGCGAATGCAGGCATGAGTAGCGATAAGGCAAGTGAGAACCTTGCCCGCCGAAAGACCAAGGGTTCCTGGGCCAGGCCAGTCCGCCCAGGGTGAGTCGGGACCTAAGGCGAGGCCGACAGGCGTAGTCGATGGACAACGGGTTGATATTCCCGTACCCGTGTGTGCGCGCCCATACCGAATCAGATCCGCTAACCACCCAAACGGCCGGTGACTGGTTTTTCTTCGGAAAAACCAGCGCCTGCCCGCTGCGTGGGACCCGGTCTGCTAGTAGGTAAGCGAAGGGGTGACGCAGCAAGGTAGCCGTACCAGTCAGTGGTAACACTGGGGCAAACCCGTAGGGGGCCAGATAGGCAAATCCGTTTGGCGTAAACCCCGAGAGGTGATGCATAGCCGAGTGAGGCGAATTCGGTGATCCTCTACTGCCAAGAAAAGCCTCTAGCGAGCACACACACGGCCCGTACCCCAAACCGACACAGGTGGTCAGGTAGAGCATACCAAGGCGTACGAGTCAACTATGGTTAAGGAACTCGGCAAAATGCCCCCGTAACTTCGGGAGAAGGGGGACCCCCACACCG
Organism: Mycobacterium botniense; assembly: GCF_010723305.1. Lineage (NCBI taxonomy): Bacteria > Bacillati > Actinomycetota > Actinomycetes > Mycobacteriales > Mycobacteriaceae > Mycobacterium > Mycobacterium botniense. The sequence goes on from NZ_BLKW01000004.1 coordinate 458,806, forward strand.
TCAACCCACACGCTGGGGGCAGCGGCAGGGGGTGGCACAAACTAGGGAGAAGCGACTGTTTACTAAAAACACAGGTCCGTGCGAAGTCGCAAGACGAGGTATACGGACTGACGCCTGCCCGGTGCTGGAAGGTTAAGAGGACCCGTCAACCCCCTCGGGGGTGAAGCGGAGAATTTAAGCCCCAGTAAACGGCGGTGGTAACTATAACCATCCTAAGGTAGCGAAATTCCTTGTCGGGTAAGTTCCGACCTGCACGAATGGCGTAACGACTTCTCCACTGTCTCAACCATAGACTCGGCGAAATTGCACTACGAGTAAAGATGCTCGTTACGCGCGGCAGGACGAAAAGACCCCGGGACCTTTACTACAACTTGGTACTGGTGTTCGATGCGGCTTGTGTAGGATAGGTGGGAGACTGCGAAGCACAAACGCCAGTTTGTGTGGAGTCGTCCTTGAAATACCACTCTGGCCGTATTGGACATCTAACCTCGAACCCTGAAACCGGGTTCAGGGACAGTGCCTGGCGGGTAGTTTAACTGGGGCGGTTGCCTCCCAAAACGTAACGGAGGCGCCCAAAGGTTCCCTCAACCTGGACGGCAATCAGGTGACGAGTGCAAGTGCACAAGGGAGCTTGACTGCAAGACCCACACGTCAAGCAGGGACGAAAGTCGGGACTAGTGATCCGGCACCCCCGAGTGGAAGGGGTGTCGCTCAACGGATAAAAGGTACCCCGGGGATAACAGGCTGATCTTCCCCAAGAGTCCATATCGACGGGATGGTTTGGCACCTCGATGTCGGCTCGTCGCATCCTGGGGCTGGAGCAGGTCCCAAGGGTTGGGCTGTTCGCCCATTAAAGCGGCACGCGAGCTGGGTTTAGAACGTCGTGAGACAGTTCGGTCTCTATCCGCCGCGCGCGTCAGAAGCCTGAGGAAACCTGTCCCTAGTACGAGAGGACCGGGACGGACGAACCTCTGGTGCACCAGTTGTCCCACCAGGGGCACCGCTGGATAGCCACGTTCGGCAAGGATAACCGCTGAAAGCATCTAAGCGGGAAACCCCCTCCAAGACCAGGCTTCTCACCCACCACATGGGATAAGGCCCCCCGCAGAACACGGGATCAATAGACCAGACCTACAAGCCCAGCAATGAGCTCAGGGAACTGGCACTAACCGGCCGAAAACTTACCCACACACCACAACCACACCCACCAAAACCCACACCCCACCACCACACCAACAACACAAAAAAGTTACGGCGGTCCATAGCGGCTGGGAAACGCCCGGACCCATCCCGAACCCGGAAGCTAAGCCAGCCAGCGCCGATGATACTACCCACCCCGGGTGGAAAAGTAGGACACCGCCGAACACCACACAACACCCCCCACAACAACGGGGGGTGTTTACATGTGGCTAATAAGTTAAACAGCCGCCGGTGCCCAGAGCCCGCAGGCAGCAATTGCAGTGGGAATCCGCCGGCGGGCAATATAAATGGATTAACCGTCGCCGAAGCGCTGAATCGTTTAATAGTTATTAGATCCGGGCTTTGGCAGCGCGATCCTGGCAAGTTCTACACAGTAATTTCGGTATCATGAAAATCGATTTCCGCATCGAAATTGGTGCGCTCACCGGTGAAATAAGAATGCCACGATCAACGGCGCTGGCACGCATACATCGCCAACACGTGTGACTGGTTCGGTTCGTGGTTCTGTTATCCGCGAAGTTGCCAGGACAGATCGACACCTGGCCAGGGGCTAAAACAACAGCCAGGCCGTTGTCGGCCAGCACGACCAGCTTGTGCGCGGCACGCTGAGGTTGTAGGCGTGCGCGACAAGCTTCGTGGCGGCCCCACATCCGCCGATTTGAGGATCGGTCAGCGCCACGCGACCGGCCTCCCCTCCGCAGAGAGCGGACCCCCGCTGGGCCGATCATGACCAGCGGTGAGCCTCAGCCGCCGGGACCGCCACCGTTACCGCCCGCACCGCCGCTCCCGCCAGTGGCGTCGGTGGGTGTCACACCGGGCTGGCCAGACCCGCCGGGTTGGCCGGGTACACCATTACCGCTACCGCCATGACCACCGGCACCGCCGGTTCCGCCAGTACCTCCGATACCGTCGGCTGCCGTAGCATTGCCACCCGCGCCGCCGGTCCCGCCGGCACCCCCGCTGCCGCCGAATATAGGACCATTGCCACCCGCGCCGCCGGTCCCGCCCGGCCCGCCATCAGCACCCTGCGTCAGACCGTTACCGCCGACACCGCCGTCACCACCGGTACCGCCGGTACCTGCTGTGCCCTCGGCGCCAGTTGCATTACCGCCGGCACCGCCAACACCGCCGGCACCGCCAACCACGTTGGTCCCCCCGGGCCCGCCAGTGCCACCGTTACCCCCGTTACCGGCGATTCCGCCGTCGCCGGTCTCATTGCCACCAGCACCACCCGCGCCCCCGATACCAGCGGTGACGCTACCGGACCCGCCGTCACCGCCGTTGCCGCCGTTACCTGCCTCCTGCCCAGCGGTGGGGTTGGCTCCGCCGTCGCCGCCGTCACCGCCGTTGCCGCCGACAACACCCGAACCCCCGTTGCCGCCGTTGCCGCCGCTGCCGCCCACTGTTGCGCCAGAGAGGCCATTACCCCCGTTTCCACCGGAGCCCCCGCTGCCGCCATCACCGTCGGCCCCGGTATGCCCGTTGGCACCGGCACTGCCGCCGGGGCCGCCTGCGGCACCACCCTCACCACCGGCACCGCCGGTCCCGGCGTTGCCGCCGTTGCCGCCGTTGCCGCCGTCGCCGCCGAAGTTGTTGGTGGCATAGCCGAGACCGCCTGCGCCGCCGGCGCCCCCGGTCCCGCCGGTACCACCGTCGCCGGCTGTACCGCCGTTCCCGCCGGCCCCAGTGTGACCAAATATGCCGCCGACTCCACCGGCACCACCGGTACCGCCGTTGCCGCCGACACCGCCGACACCACCAAGACCGCCGGCGCCACCGGTACCGCCGTTGCCGCCGCCGGCCCCGCCGTCAGGAGCAGCATACGGGCCGCCAAGCCCGCCGGTACCCCCGGCGCCGCCGGTGCCGCCGGTGCCGCCCAAGCCGCCGCTGCCGCCCGCGCCTCCGGCGCCGCCGTCGCCGATAAATGAGCCGCCGGCACCCCCGGCACCCCCGGCGCCCCCGGCCCCGCCGGCGCCTCCGGCGCCACCAGCACCGCCGGCATCACCGAGACCGCCAGTACCCTGGTCAACGTTGGGGTCGCCGGGCGTTCCCGTCATCCCATTGGTGCCCGCCGCACCCTGGGCCCCGGTGGCACCGGCCCCGCCGTCACCACCGGCACCACCGTTACCGAACAGGATCGCCGACCCCCCGTCACCCCCGGCACCGCCGGTACCACCGGGGGTGGTGGCCGCCCCGCCGGCGCCGCCGTCACCGCCGTTGCCCAGCAGCAGCCCGCCGTTCCCGCCGGCGCCGCCCGGATCACCGGGGGCGCCGGCGCCACCTGCGCCGCCGTCGCCGATCAATCCCGCCGAACCCCCGACTCCGCCCACACCCCCATCAACACTGGGCGTCCCGGTGGCCCCGGTGCCCCCATTACCAATCAAAAACCCCCCGTCGCTTAAGTTGCCGAACAGCCCGGAACTGCCCAACACCGAATCATTGGTTCCGGTGAAATCATTCATCCCGTTACCAATCAGCTCCCGCCCGAACAAAAACAATGTCGGCGCATTAATCACCGGATCAACCACCTGGCCGAACGGGCTGCTAATCCACGCCTGAGCGGTTCCATTTATGGCGGCATCCACATCGGCAACCACCCCCACCAGCACCGAGTCCAGCATACTCAACGGATCAGCTCCGGCTATCGCAGCCGCATCGGCCACATTAGCCGACCCCGCAGCCGCCGGACCCGCGTCAATGACACCCAGCAATGGATTGATAATTGGATCAAGAATCGTGTCGAGTACATCAGCGCGTGCCCCTGGTGCCCACACCGCGGTGCCCAATACGCTTGCCGCAGCACCCAAACCCACTACCCGGGCCGCACCCATTCCCGGCCGCGCCGACCCACCCCGACCCCGCCTGTTCCGCGATTTTCGAGCCATCCCGACACCCGCCTCTCCCGGCCCTCAACCCTGAGCCGTGACTGAGAATGGGCTAAGTTTATCCCAAGTTGTCTTTATGTCAATAAAGATCACTAACCGAAGACACTGTGCGGAACTCGGCAGAAGCGGCGGTTAGCAAACCTCTGTTCAGTTCAGACATTTCGCCAACGGGTATTCGCCCGAATGCGGTCACTCATGGCTATGGTTTGCGTTTGACTTTGCCGCAGAGAAGGCGCCGAAAATTACCGGCTCTTCGCAGTTGAGGGTGTAGAGGTGGTCGGCGCGTCGCTGCCGGGATAGGGGTCGAGGTCTTCTGATGATGGGAGTTTCCATACTGCCTATCAGAAGACCTCGACGTGCCTGACGCTACCTTCGCTTGCCCCGATCTGACCATGTTCTGCCGCCTTGATGAGCTCGGGCTGGAGGTGACCGGCCAACGCCTGCAGGCTGATCGGGCGGTGCTGGCGTGCCGGATCGTCGATGACGACTCGTGGTGTCGCCGCTGCGGGGAACAGGGCACCCCCCGCGACACCGTCACTCGGGAATTGGCGCATGAGCCGTTCGGGTGGCGGCCGACGACCTTGCTGGTCACCGTGCGCCGTTACCGGTGTGCCGGCTGTGCGCATGTGTGGCGCCAAGACAGCAGTGCTGCGGCCGAGCCGCGGGCCAAGCTGTCGCGACGGGCTCTGCGTTGGGCCTTGGAAGCCCTGGTGTGTCAACACCTGAGCGTGGCACGAGTCGCTGAAGGCCTCGGGGTGTCGTGGAACACCGCCAACAGCGCGGTGCTGGCCGAAGGCCGGCGCGTGCTCATCGACGATCCCGGCCGGTTCGACGGTGTGCGCGTCATCGGCGTCGACGAGCACGTGTGGCGCCACACCCGCAAAGGCGACAAGCACGTCACGGTGATCATCGATCTGACCGCGGTGCGCGACGGAACCGGTCCTGCTCGGCTGCTCGACATGGTCGAAGGACGCTCCAAACAGGCCTTCAAGACCTGGCTAGCTGAGCGGCCCAAATCCTGGCGTGACGGCGTGCAAGTCGTTGCGATGGACGGATTCACCGGGTTCAAGACCGCCACCAGCGACGAACTGCCCGAAGCGGTCGCGGTGATGGACCCCTTCCATGTGGTCCGGCTCGCCGGTGACGCCCTCGATGAGTGCCGACGCCGCGTCCAGCTGGACACCTGCGGGCACCGTGGCCGCAAAACCGATCCGCTCTACGCCTGCCGGCACACCCTACACACCGGCGCCGACCTGCTCACCGACAAACAGAAGATCCGGCTGCACGCCCTGTTCGCCGCCGACGCCCATGTCGAGGTTGAAGCCACCTGGACGATCTATCAGCGCACCGTCGCTGCCTACCGCGAACCCAACCGGGCCAAGGGCCGCGCGATGATGCAGGCCGTGATCGACACCCTCAGCCGTGGCGTCCCCAAAGCCCTGCGCGAGCTCATCACACTGGGCCGCACGTTGAAGAAACGGGCCGGCGACATCCTGGCCTACTTCGACCGGCCTGGAACCAGCAACGGCCCAACCGAAGCCATCAACGGCCGACTCGAACACCTGCGCGGCTCCGCCTTCGGATTTCGCAACCTCACCAACTACATCGCCCGATCACTACTAGAAACCGGCGGATTCAGACCCCAACTACACCCTCAATCATGAAGAGCCAAATTACCCACTGCATGCCGTCTTCCCCCAGTGAGGGTGTTGGCGATGGTAGTCGAGGCCGCGTTGCCGGATGCGTTCGAGTCTTCCTCGCGGCAAGCTTGGCGGATGGCCTCACCGCGACCGCTGTGTTCGTCGTCGGGGTGATATATCCGATCGATTCGTGGAGCCGAACCGTATTGTATTCGGTTTCCTAGTCTTGGACCTCCCCCGTTTTTCGGGAGACTTGCCTATCTGGCATCGATGCCCTGGGGTTGGAGGGTAGCCGGTTGGCGGTGGTGGCGCTGGGCCTGCCAGGCAGCCTTATATTTCTCGGGCGACAGCCCATCGACGTCTTGTTGGATGCGCCGGGGGTTGGGCCATCCGTCGATGCAGCGGAAGCCGTTTGCACTTCCGCTCTGGCCGCGAATGTGTTCGCGGGCAGTAGATGAGCTCGATCTCGATGGCCGACCACGGGTTCTCGGCCAGGGCGTCTTCGAAGCCGTCGCCGACCAAGGGTTGCTAGATCGGCATGGCCAGCTGCGTCGGCTCGTTATGTCCGCGCAGCGTAACCGTTTCGCCTAAAGTCCAATAGCGACGCTCATTGTCGCTGGCGTTGCCGACTGCCTGCCACGACGCGAGTAACCGTTCAGGTCGTGATTTGGCCAGCTCGCAGAGTCGCACTGCCTCATTGACGGGTCCGCCGATCACCGTGTACTCGAAACGCTGTTTGGCTCCGACGTGTCCAGCAACGACCTTTCCCGCCGCTACACCGATGCCAGCTGGGCACTCCGGCACCTCGGAGCGCAGCCGGTGAGCGAGGGCCCGGGCGGCGGCCAGCGCTTCGTCCTCGGGACAGCACAGCCGATTCGGGGCACCGAAGACGGCCAACACGGCGTCACCCTCGAACTTGTTGACAAGTCCATGGTGGCGGTCAACCTCTTCGACGATCACTGCGAAGAACCGGTTGAGTAACTGAACCACCTCTGCGGGCGGCCGCTTCACCACGACCTGCGTCGAATTCACGATATCAACGAAAACCACTGCGACGTGGCGCTCTTCGCCGCCCAGGTTTGGTCGCTCGCGTTCCGCGGCAGCGGCTACATCGCGCCCGACGTAACGGCCGAAAAGGTCGCGTACTCGTTCCCGCTCGCGCAGGCCGTCGACCATCGCGTTGAAACCGCGCTGCAGCTCACCGAGTTCGGTCCCATCGAACACGACGAGATCGCCGCGCAGGTCCCCTTGCTCAACCCGTTTGAGCGCAGCGCGTACCATTCGCACTGGTGTGGCAATCAGCCATGACAAGATCCACATCAGGATGAACCCGAAGACCAGCGTTGCGGCTGAAATAATCAGCACCGCCACCCCGAACTGGGTCTCGGTGAGATTGCGGAGTAACAGCGCGAAGAACGCCGTCAGTGCAATTCCGACGACGGGTACGCCGGACCCCAGCAGCCATACGGTCATGATGCGGCCCATGACACCAGGCGCTAACCGGCGAGGCGGTGGCCCCGCTTCGAGTGCCTGGGCGGCCACTGGGCGCAGCGCGAATTCGGTGAACAGGTAACAACTGGTGGCGACCAACACACCGCAAAATCCCACCGAAAACAAGAATCGCGGAATGAACATGCTGTTGGCCAGGCCGTACAGGGTCGTCAGCAGTGCCGCACCGAATCCCCACAACACCAAATGGAACACCGCTATCCGCCACGGGGCCGAAAACGTGTTGAGCTCGTCGATACGGCTCGGTTTGCGTTCCTCGATCGCCCATCGCAGCGCCACGACGGTTCGCCGGGTAATCCAATAAGTGCCCAGCGCCAGTGCGATCGCGACATAGGCCGGTGCGACCGCGAACGTGAGCCATGCGGGCGCGTCGCTGAAAACACTTGGTACCGGGAAAGCCACCGTCACCAACAGGGATGCCACGCCGATCCCGATCAGGTTCGCCGCCACGATGAATACCGTCAGGATCACCTGTATGCGTATCCGCCGACGGCGCTGGCTTTCCGACACCGGGCCCAGCAACCACGAGCCGTACTCCGGCGTCTCCGATAGCCGGCCGCTCTGGCGGGTGACCGCCTCGAGCACCCGGCCCAGGCGTTGTGCCGCCGTTCGCTTGGCCATCATGGTGGCGTCAGCTTAATTTGTGTCGGCATCTGCGTGCCCCTTGGCTTATGGTGAGTCGGGTGCGTCTCGTGATCGCCAGGTGCACCGTTGACTACCTTGGCCGGCTCACCGCGCATTTGCCGTCCGCGCGCCGACTGCTGCTGTTCAAGGCCGACGGCTCGGTAAGCGTGCACGCCGACGACCGCGCCTACAAACCGCTGAACTGGATGAGTCCACCCTGCTGGCTGACCGAGGAATTTGACGGGGTATCGCCGGTCTGGGTGGTGCAGAACAAGGCTGGCGAACAGCTGCGCATTACCGTCGAGGAAATCGAGCACGACTCCCGCCACGACCTGGGAGTGGACCCGGGACTGGTCAAAGACGGGGTCGAGGCGCACCTGCAAGCGTTACTCGCCGAGCATGTTGAGCTGCTCGGCGCTGGCTACACGCTGATTCGCCGGGAGTATATGACCGCGATAGGGCCGGTGGACTTGCTGTGCCGTGATGAGCAGGGCCACTCGGTCGCCGTGGAGATCAAGCGTCGCGGCGAGATCGACGGCGTGGAGCAGCTCAGCCGATATCTCGAGTTACTCAACCGGGATAGCGTGCTGGCACCAGTCAAAGGAGTGCTCGCCGCCCAGCGGATCAAACCCCAGGCGCGCGCTCTCGCCACCGACCGCGGTATACGCTGCGTCACATTGGATTACGACAAGATGCGCGGTCTGGAAAGTGGTGAATACCGGCTGTTCTGAGTCGGTGGCCTACACTGGCGGAATGGTCCGGCGCCGGACACCACCACGCGGGCAGCGGCCGCCCTGGTTGTTGCCCGGTCACCGGGTGGAGACCGGATCCGACGGCCACGATTATTATGTGCGGCCGGTCGCTGCGGCTCGTGCCGTCAAGACCTACCGGTGCCCGGGGTGTGATCACGAAATCCGCCCGGGCACTGCGCATGTGGTGGTATGGCAAGCTGATTCACCACAGGCCGGCATTGACGACCGGCGGCACTGGCACACGTCGTGTTGGGCCAGCCGCGCAACGCGTCGTCCGACTCGACAGTGGTCGTAACTTCGAGATTCGCCCCGAATAGCGGGCTGCGGCCCGGTGTCGTGCTGTGAGTCAGTGCTCGGAGTCGGCCGCGGGCTCAACCAACTCGATCAGCACCCCGCCGGCGTCTTTCGGATGGATGAAATTGATCCGTGAGTTCGCCGTACCGGGCCGCGGCGTGTCGTAAAGCAGCCGGATGCCCTGCTCGCGCAGCCGTTCGCTCAGGGCATCGAGGTCGCTGACCCGGTAGGCCAGCTGTTGGATGCCGGGGCCGCGTTTGTCCAAAAACTTCGCGATCGCTGACGAGTCGTCGAGCGGGGCCATCAACTGAACTTGCGCATTGCCCACCGGCGCGCCGCGCACCGTAAGCATCGCCTCCCGAATACCCTGGTCGTGGTTGACCTCCTCGTGCAGCACGATCATGCCGAGGTGGTCGTGGTACCACGCGATCGCCGCGTCCAGGTCGGGAACGGCGATGCCGACATGGTCGACCGCCGTCACCAATGCGGTGGCCAGGGTTCGACGGACATCAACGTCATCGATCGTCATAACGTAACGGTAACCTGGTGGGAACAGTTGCGCTTCTCGGGTCGGCCGGATTAGCCGTCAACACCCGATCTGGAGGTACTCATGACGACGTCGGTGATCGTTGCTGGAGCACGCACTCCCATTGGCAAGCTGATGGGTTCGCTCAAGGATTTCGCCGCGACTGATCTGGGAGCTATCGCGATCAGAGGCGCCCTGCACAAGGCGCAAATCCCGCCCTCGCTGGTCCAATACGTCATCATGGGCCAGGTGCTGACCGCCGGTGCCGGTCAGATGCCGGCACGCCAAGCAGCTGTGGCGGCGGGTATCGGCTGGGATGTTCCCGCGTTGACGATCAACAAGATGTGCCTGTCCGGCCTGGATGCCATTGCCCTGGCTGACCAGCTCATTCGGGCTGGAGAGTTCGATGTGGTGGTGGCCGGTGGTCAGGAATCGATGACGCAGGCGCCGCATCTGTTAATGGGTAGCCGGGCCGGCTACAAGTACGGCGACGTCACCGTCGTGGATCATCTGGCCTACGACGGGTTGCACGACGTGTTCACCGACCAGCCGATGGGTGCGCTCACCGAGCAACGCAACGAAGTCGACAAGTTCAGCCGCCGCGAACAGGATGAGTACGCGGCCCGGTCGCATCAGCGGGCCGCCGCGGCCTGGAAGGACGGTGTCTTCGCCGACGAGGTGGTGCCGGTGAGCATCCCGCAGCGCAAAGGCGATCCGCTGCAGTTCAGCGAAGACGAGGGCATCCGGGCCAATACCACCGCCGACGCACTGGCGGCTCTTCCCCCGGCATTCCGCTCGGATGGCACGATCACTGCCGGTTCGTCATCGCAGCTCTCCGACGGCGCTGCTGCGGTTGTCGTGATGAACAAGGCCAAGGCCCAGGAATTGGGGCTTACCTGGCTGGCGGAGATCGGGGCACACGGCGTGGTCGCCGGGCCGGATTCCACGCTGCAGTCCCAGCCGGCCAACGCGATCAAGAAAGCCATTGCGCGCGAAGGTATCTCTGTCGATCAGCTCGATGTCGTGGAAATCAACGAGGCATTCGCGGCGGTGGCGCTGGCGTCGACGCGCGAACTCGGTGTGGACCCCGAGATCGTTAACATCAACGGCGGTGCGATCGCCGTCGGGCATCCGCTGGGCATGTCGGGTGCCCGTATCACCCTGCACGCGGCCCTTGAGCTGGCCCGCCGCGGGTCCGGTTACGCGGTTGCGGGCCTGTGCGGCGCCGGCGGGCAGGGGGATGCGCTGGTGCTGCGCACCGGCTAGCTAACGCTTGACATCGCGTCACCGGTGTTGCTGGCAGACGGTGTCCCGGAAGCAGTGTGATCTTCGTCATATGAGCTGATCTGCAACCGCCCGCCTGGCCGGTTGGCGCCGATCGCCGACCGCCATGGGACGCCAGGCCGCTGGAGCCGCACCTGAAGTCCGTGACAGACTTGACGACGTGACGCGACCCGGACCTCAAATAGGGCCGGCGATGGCCGGCGCGGTCGATCTGTCGGCGCTGAAGGAGCGTGCCCAGCGGAAGAGCTCGGCTGGCGGGGCGGCAGCGGCGGCCCAGGCCGGCACCGAGATTACCGAGGCCAACTTCGAACAAGAGGTCCTGGTTCGGTCCAACGAGGTACCCGTCGTGGTGCTGCTCTGGTCGCCACGCAGCGACGTGTGCCGCCAGCTGGCCGAGACCCTGTCCGGATTGGCAGCCGCCGACAACGGAAAGTGGGCTCTGGCAACCGTCAACGTCGACACCGCGCCCAGGGTTGCCCAGGTATTCGGCGTACAAGTGGTTCCGACCGTGGTGGCGTTGGCCGCGGGGCAGCCCCTGTCCAGCTTTCAGGGTATGCAGCCTGCTGACCAGTTACGCCGTTGGCTGGACTCATTGCTCTCGGCGACGGCCGGTAAGCTGAGCGGCGCGGCCGGTGCCGGGGAGTCAACGGAAGTGGATCCGGCACTCGCGCAGGCACGTGAGCAGCTGCAGGCCGGCGACTTTGCTGCTGCGCGCAATTCCTACCAGGCCATCGTGGACGCGAATCCGCGCCACGCCGAAGCCACGGCGGCGCTGCGACAGATCGACTTTCTGCAGCGCGCCACCGCGCAGCCTCCCGACGCGGTGGCGGTCGCCGACGCGGCGCCTGATGACATCGAAGCCGCGTTCGCGGCCGCCGATGTCCAGATTCTCAACCATGATGTGAGTGCGGCATTCGACCGCCTGATCGCGTTGGTGCGGCGCACATCCGGTGACGAGCGCACCAAGGTTCGCACTAGGCTCATCGAACTCTTCGACCTGTTCGACCCTTCCGACCCGGAGGTGATTGCCGGGCGGCGCAACCTCGCCAACGCGCTGTACTGAGCTCGCGCTTCGCTACGCGGGCTCTAACCACAAAGCCGACATGGGCGGCAGCACCAGCACCGCCGAGGCAGGACGCCCGTGCCAGGGCTCGTCGGTGGCGTCGACACCGCCGAGGTTACCGATCCCCGACCCCCGGTAGGCGGTCGCGTCGGTGTTGAGCAGTTCCCGCCAGCGACCCTCCCTGGGCAGGCCGAGCCGATAACCGCTGTGCTCGATCCCGGCGAAATTGAACACGCATGCCATCACCGAGCCGTCGCTGCCGTAGCGTAGGAAGCTCACGACATTGTTGGCCGAATCGTTGGCGTCGATCCAGGAGTACCCCTCGGGTCTGCTGTCCTGGCTCCACAGCGCCGGGTGGCTGGCATAGATCTCGTTGAGGTCGCGGACCAGACGCTGGATACCGTTGGAGAAGCCGTTCTCGTCGAGTTGGAACCAGTCCAGGCCGCGCTCCTCAGACCACTCGGCCCGTTGGCCGAATTCCTGTCCCATGAACAACAGCTTCTTCCCGGGGTGCGCCCACTGGTAGGCCAGCAGACTGCGCAGCCCCGCAGCCTTCATGTGGTCGTTACCGGGCATTCGCCCCCACAGCGTGCCCTTGCCGTGCACTACCTCGTCGTGGCTGAGCGGCAGCACGAAGTTCTCGCTGAACGCATAGAGCATCGAAAAAGTGATCTCGTGGTGGTGGTAACTGCGGTACACCGGGTCACGGCTGAGGTAGTCGAGTGTGTCATGCATCCACCCCATGTTCCACTTCATCGAAAAACCCAGGCCACCAAGGCTGGTCGGTCGTGATACGCCCGGCCATGATGTCGACTCTTCGGCGATGGTTACGATACCGGGTGCCACTTTGTGTGCGGTGGCGTTCATCTCCTGCAGGAATTGCACGGCTTCCAGGTTCTCACGGCCGCCGTAGACGTTGGGTGTCCAGCCGCCCGGCGGTCGAGAGTAGTCCAGGTAGAGCATCGAAGCCACCGCGTCCACGCGCAGGCCGTCGATGTGGAACTCCTCGAGCCAGTACAGCGCATTGGCCACCAGAAAGTTGCGAACTTCTGGCCGACCGAAATCGAACACATAAGTGCCCCAGTCGAGTTGCTCTCCACGCCGCGGGTCAGAATGCTCGTAGAGCGCCGTGCCGTCAAAACGGCCCAGTGCCCAGGAGTCTTTCGGGAAGTGGGCCGGCACCCAATCGACAATGACACCGATTCCCGCTTGGTGTAACGCGTCGACCAGGGCCCGGAAATCGTCGGGTGTGCCAAACCGGGAAGTCGGCGCGTAGTAGGACGTCACCTGGTACCCCCACGAGCCGGCGAATGGATGCTCAGCAACGGGCAGCAACTCGACATGGGTAAAGCCTTGCGCCGTAACGTAGTCAGTAAGCTCTCGGGCCAGGTCGCGGTAGCTGAGACCGGGACGCCAGGAGCCCAGGTGGACTTCGTAGGTGCTCATCGGCTCGAACACCGGATTTTTCCCGGCACGTTTGGCCATCCACTCGTCGTCGCCCCAGGTGTAGTTGCTCGAGGTGACCCGTGAAGCGGTGTGTGGCGGGACTTCGGTGGCGAACGCGAACGGGTCGGCCCGGTCGGTGACGGAACCGTCGGCCCCGTGCACCCGGAACTTGTACAAACCGTCGCGGGGGAAGTCCGGCCAGAACAACTCCCACACCCCAGAGGAGCCGAGTACCCGCAGCGGGGCATCGTTGCCGTTCCAGCCGTTAAAATCGCCGATCAAGCTGACGCCCTTAGCGTTGGGCGCCCACACAGCGAAAGACACTCCGTCGACGACGCCGTCGGCGGTGGTGAACGAGCGGGGATGCGCACCCAGCACTTCCCACAGGCGTTCATGGCGGCCTTCGCCGAACAGATGCAGGTCGACATCGCCCAAAGTTGGAAGGAAGCGGTACGCGTCGGCGACCGTGTAAACGTCGGATCCGTTGTAGCTCAACTCGAGGCGGTAGTCGATGAGGTCGACGAACGGCAAGACGACCGCGAAAAGCCCGGATTCGATGTGCTGCATTGCAAACCGCTGACCGCCAACGAGTGCGGCGACTTCGACCGCGTGCGGGCGGAAGGCCCGGATGACGGTGTGGTCGCCGTATTCGTGAGCCCCCAGGATTCCGTGCGGATTGTGGTGCACACCGGCGACCAGGCGTGCCAGATCCCCGGGCTCGGGCGCGAGGTGGCTTCGGGCGAGCTGGTCGGTCGGTGTCATCGCCTCACCTCCTGCGCAGCAATATCAGCCGGGAATCTTCGGGTATCAGGGGCATGTTGATGATATGGGCCACTGCTCTTGCAGGATCGATGCGAACGTAATTGGCCTGTCCCCATTGGTATTCCTCGCCGGTTATCTCGTCTCGCACCCAAAACCGTTCGTAGGGCTCCATCCCCAGTGCGGTCATGTCCAGCCACAAGGTCGCTTCCTCGGGTGCGAACGCGTTGAGCGTCACCACCACCAGCACGCAATCGCCTGTGGTGGGGTCGAATTTGCTGTAGGCCAGTAACGCGTCGTTGTCGATATGGTGAAAATGGATCGTGCGCAGTTGCTGGAGCGCGGGATGCAGTCGGCGAATGGCGTTGAGCCGCGTGATGAACGGCTCAAGCGACCTGCCCTCCGCGAGTGCCCCCGCGAAGTCGCGTGGCCGCAGCTCGTATTTCTCGGAGTTCAGGTACTCTTCGCTGCCCTCGCGTACCGCATGGTGCTCGAAGAGTTCGTATCCGGAGTACATTCCCCACGCCGGGCCCATGGTGGTCGCCAGCACTGCCCGGATAGCGAACATGCCCGGGCCGTTGTGCTGCAGCACAGCGTGCAAGATGTCGGGCGTGTTGACGAATAGGTTCGGCCGGCGGAAGTCGGCGAGTGCGGCGATCTCGTTACCGAATTCGGTGAGCTCCTGCTTCGAGGTGCGCCAGGTGAAGTATGTGTAGGATTGCGTGAAGCCGAGCTTGGCGAGCCCGAACTGTCGGGCCGGTGGGGTGAACGCCTCGGATAAAAAAAGCACGTCGGGATCGACTGCTTTCACTTGAGAAATCAGCCAGGCCCAGAAATCGGGTGGCTTGGTGTGCGGATTGTCCACCCGGAAGATCTTCACGCCGTGGTCAATCCAGTAGCGCACCACGCGCAGCACCTCGTCATAAAGGCCGGCGGGATCGTTGTCGAAATTCAGCGGGTAGATGTCCTGGTACTTCTTGGGTGGGTTCTCCGCGTAAGCGATACTGCCGTCGGGCAGCTCGGTGAACCACTGCCGGTGTTCTTTTGCCCAGGGGTGATCCGGTGCGCATTGCAACGCGAGGTCCAAAGCCACCTCCATGCCCAAATCACGTGCCGCAGCGACAAACCGGTCGAAGTCATCGATCGTGCCCAGCTGCGGGTGCACGGCATCATGGCCGCCTTCGTCACTGCCGATCGCCCAGGGGGATCCGACGTCGCCGGGCGCGGCGGTTGCGGCGTTGTTGCGTCCCTTGCGATGCACCTTGCCGATGGGATGGATCGGCGGCAGGTAGACCACGTCGAAACCCATGTTCGCAATGCGCGGCAGCGCCGCAGCCGCGGTGGCGAAGGTGCCGTGCACGGGATTGCCGTCGGCGTCCCACCCACCGGTGGAGCGAGGAAACATCTCGTACCAGGCGCTGAAACGGGCAGCCGGCCGGTCCACCCAGATCCCGTACTGCTCACCTCGCGTCAGCAGGTCGCGCAGTGGGTAGAGCGTCAGCAGTTCATCGATCTCGGCGGTTAACGCCAGAGCCGCTCGGGTCACCGGGTCGCCCGGTGTGCGCAGCGCCGCCGCGGCTGCCAGCAGTGGCTCCCGTCGTGCGCGCGGCACGCCGGTGGCCGCGCGGTCGAACAGCCGCGCGCCCACCAACAGGTCGTTGGACAACTCCGTCTCTCCCTGGCCCGCGTCGAGCTTTGCCACCACGGCCTGCCGCCAGGTACGAATGGGGTCGCTCCAGCCGTCGATCCGGAATGTCCACAACCCGACGCTGTCCGGGGTGAATTGGCCGTGGAACACATACGGTTCCTCACCCATCGCCATCGGCAGCTGCACAGGCTTGACCCGAAGCGGCGTCTCGGTGGCGCCGGGCGCCATTACCTGGATGGCCTTGATCCGGCGCATCTCCATGACCTGCGGGTAACGCGCCCCAAGGTAACGCACCACCAGGGTCGCGGCGACCGCGTCGTGGCCTTCTCGCCAAACCGTGGCTCGCACCGGGACTACCTCACCGACCACCGCCTTCGCCGGATACACGCCGCACGAAACGACGGGCTGGACGTCATCGATCTCGATACGACCGGGCACCCACCACTCCGTTCTGTGTTCTCTGGTTCGCCCCGCACGCCGGAGTACGCTTCGGAGCCGCACGGCCCGCGTGGTCGGCCGGGCGTCCTGGCCTGCCGCTTTGCGACAGCCTGTTTGTCGACCACGCTCCACGCCGCCCATTACCCACCGTAGTGCTCGGCTACACACCGGGCGAACGTGGTCGTTTCGATGGGCTGAGCGCTGCGGGGCTGTCAGTAAGGTCTGTCAGTAAGGTACTAACGCGTGAAAGCCCTCCGCCGGTTTACCGTCCGCGCCCACTTGCCAGAGCGTCTGGCCGCGCTGGAACAGTTGTCAAGCAACCTGCGGTGGTCGTGGGACAAGCCGACGCAGGATCTCTTCGCAATGATCGATCCGGCGCGGTGGGAGCAATGCGGCCACGATCCGGTGGCCTTGCTGGGGGTGGTGAGCCCGGCCCGTTTGAACGAGTTAGCCGCCGACGGTGAGTTTCTGGCGCGACTTGACGGGCTGGCAGCTGAGCTGACCGACTATCTGAACCGCTCGCTGTGGTATCAGCAGCAGGAATGTGACGGCGCCGCCATGCCCGCGGGGATCGCCTATTTCTCCATGGAGTTCGGGGTGGCCGAAGTGCTGCCCAACTACTCCGGGGGGTTGGGAATACTGGCCGGCGATCATCTGAAGTCGGCATCCGATCTGGGGTTACCGCTGATCGGGGTGGGCCTGTACTACCGCTCCGGGTATTTTCGCCAGTCGCTGACCGCTGATGGATGGCAGCATGAGACGTACCCGCCGCTGGATCCGCAGGGGTTGCCGCTGCGGCTGCTCGTCGATTCTGGTGGTGAGCCGGTGCTCGTCGAATTGGCCCTGCCCGACTCCAGACAGCTGCGGGCCCGGATATGGGTCGCGCAGGTTGGTCGGGTTCCGCTGCTGCTGCTGGACTCCGATATCCCGGAGAACGAACACGACCTGCGCGGTGTCACTGACCGCCTGTATGGGGGAGACCAGGAACACCGCATCAAACAGGAGATCCTGGCAGGTATCGGCGGGGTGCGCGCGATCCGGGCTTTCAGCACCATTCAGGGTTTTCCGGCGCCCGAGGTGTTCCACATGAACGAGGGCCATGCCGGGTTTTTGGGAGTAGAGCGCATTCGCGAACTGATCACCGAGTCAGGGCTGGACTTCGATACCGCGTTGGCGGTCGTGCGTTCCAGCACGGTGTTCACCACCCACACCCCGGTGGCTGCCGGGATCGACCGGTTCCCCGTGGAGATGGTGCGGCGCTACTTCAACGACGACGGTGCCTCCGCCCTACTGCCGGGCGTGCCGACCGAGCGGGTCATCGCATTGGGCGCCGAGGAGGACCCCGGCATGTTCAACATGGCTCATATGGGCCTGCGGCTGGCGCAACGCGCCAACGGTGTCTCGCAGCTGCACGGCCAGGTGAGCCGCGTCATGTTCAACTCGCTCTGGCCCGGGTTCGACCCTGATGAGGTGCCCATCGGTTCGATCACCAACGGTGTGCACGCACCCACGTGGGCCGCGCCCCAGTGGTTGCAGTTGGGCCGGGAGCTGGCCGGCTCCGACTCGCCCAGC
This sequence comes from Mycobacterium botniense, assembly GCF_010723305.1. NCBI lineage: Bacteria > Bacillati > Actinomycetota > Actinomycetes > Mycobacteriales > Mycobacteriaceae > Mycobacterium > Mycobacterium botniense. The sequence goes on from NZ_BLKW01000004.1 coordinate 476,446, forward strand.
GAACCCGCCGTCTGGCAACGGCTCCAGCAGGTTGATCCCGGCCAATTGTGGTCGATCCGCTCACGGCTGCGAGCACTTTTAATCGAAGACGTCCGGGCACGGCTGCGGCGATCGTGGCTGCAGCGCGGGGCATCGGAGGCTGAGCTGGGCTGGATAGCGACGGCCTTCGATCCGGATATCCTGACCGTCGGGTTCGCGCGGCGGGTTCCGACCTATAAACGGTTGACGCTGATGCTGCGTGACCCGGGGCGGCTCGAGCAGTTGCTGCTCGACGATGAGAGGCCGATCCAGCTGATCGTCGCCGGAAAATCCCACCCGGCCGACGAGGGCGGCAAAGCGCTCATACAACAGGTGGTGCGGTTCGCCGACCGTCCCGAAGTGCGTCATCGCATCGCTTTTTTACCGGACTACGACATGTCGATGGCGCGGCGGCTGTGCTGGGGTTGCGATGTCTGGCTGAATAACCCCCTGCGCCCCTTGGAGGCCTGCGGCACATCCGGGATGAAAAGCGCCCTCAACGGCGGGTTGAACCTGTCCATCCGCGACGGCTGGTGGGACGAGTGGTACGACGGCGAAAACGGCTGGGCGATACCCTCCGCGGAGGATGTCCGCGAGGAAGATCGTCGCGACGACCTGGAAGCCGCCGCTCTCTACGACTTGCTCGAGCAGGCGGTGGCGCCGAAATTCTACGAGCGCAATAGGGACGGCATACCGCAGCGGTGGATCGAAATGGTGCGACACACCCTGCAGACGCTCGGCCCGAAAGTCCTGGCGTCGCGCATGGTGCGCGATTATGTCGAGCATTACTACATCCCGGCGGCGCAATCGCTGCGCAGGATCACGGCACCCAGCAGCCAGGGTTGTCCCGGCGAGTTCGACGCGGCTCGTGAGCTGGCCGCCTATCGCCGACGCGCCGAGCAGGCGTGGCCGACGATTCGCATCACCGATGTGGACAGCACCGGTCTGCCCGACACCCCGCTGCTCGGGTCCAAACTGACGCTGACCGCGACCGTGCAGCTGGCCGGGCTGCGACCCGACGAGGTGGTTGTGCAGGCAGTGCTGGGCAGGGTGGACGCCGCTGATGCGTTGCTGGATCCGGTTACCGTCGAGATGACGCACACCGGCACCACAGGTGGCGGCGAGATCTTTTCGACAACGACACCGCTGCCGGTGGCCGGCTCGGTGGGGTACACGGTGCGGGTGCTGCCGCGTCACCCAATGCTGGTCGCCCCCAGCGAGCTCGGCCTGGTCACCCTCGCGTGAGCTCGGCGACGACGCGGGGCGCTGTGCGTCCTGTTCATGTGCGGGGATCGGTGGTCATGGTGCGTAGCCGAACCAGCGCGTCGCGGACCCGCACGGCATCGGTGGTCGGCCAAAACGGTGGCAACGAAGCGCGCAGATAGCCTCCGTAGCGGGCAGTGGCCATCCGGGAGTCCAGCACCGCGACCACCCCGCGGTCCTTGACACCACGCAACAGCCGGCCCGCGCCCTGGGCCAGCAACAGCGCGGCGTGGCTGGCGGCCACCGTCATGAACCCGTTGCCGCCGTGGGCGGACACCGCGCGCTGGCGGGCGCTGAGCAGCGGATCATCGGGTCGCGGGAAGGGGATGCGGTCGATGATGACCAGTGACAGCGACGGGCCCGGCACATCCACGCCCTGCCAGAGCGACAACGTGCCGAACAGCGAGGTCGCCGGATCGGCGGCGAACCGCTCGAGAAGTGCGGCGGTGCTGTCGTCGCCTTGACACAACACCGGCGTAGGCAGCCGTTCGCGCAGGGCCTCGGCGGCGTAACGCGCTGCCCGCATCGACGAGAACAACCCCAGTGTGCGCCCACCGGCGGCGGTGATGAGATCGGCGATTTCGGCCAGCTGGACGGCGGAGCCGGTGCCGTCGCGCTCCGGTGGCGGCAGATGAGCGGCGATGTAGAGAATTCCCGCTTTGGCATGCTGAAACGGGGAACCGACATCGAGCCCACGCCACCGGCAGTCGACAGCGTCGTCGCCGGGCCCGCCGGTCAGCCCCCACGCTGTGGCCATCGCGTCGAAGGATCCGCCGACCGTCAAGGTCGCCGACGTCAACACCGTCGTCGAGCGAGCGAACACCCGGGTCCGCAGCAATCCGGCGACCGACAACGGTGCCACCCGCAGCCTCGGGTGGGCCAAACCAGAGGTGTCCTCGTGGTCCAGCCAGACCACATCGCTGCGATCGGGGATCGCCGGGGCAAAAGACGTCAGGATCCGCGAGGTCGTGTCGGCGATCTCGGTCAGGACGGCAACTGCTTCAGCGCGAGCAGCCGCGGCGGCGATGTCGGCGGGCGACGCGTCGATGGCCGATCGTGCCGCGCCGGCCGCGTCGCGCAGTGTGGCCAGGCAGGTGGCCAGCTGGTCGTCGAGGACGTCGATGCGCCCGGGATCCGCATCGCCGATCGCTGCGATGAAAGCGGCCGACGCCGCCTCCAGCCGTTGCGTCAACTCCGGTCCGACCAGCCTGGCGATCCGGCGCGGCGCCGCGCCGAGGATGGCCGGGGTCAGCTCCGCAGCCGCCGCCGCCGTGACCCGATCCACCAGCTCGTGTGCTTCGTCGATCACCAGCAGCTGGTGATCGGGCAGCACCGCGGACTCCGACAGTGCGTCGATGGCCAACAGCGCGTGGTTGGTGACGACGATATCGGCCTGAGCGGCCCGGGCGCGGGCCCGTTCAGCGAAGCACCTGCTGCCGAACGGGCAGCGAAGCGCGCCAACACATTCCCGCGCCGAGACGCTGACCTGGATCCACGACCGATCCGGCACACCCGGCCGTAGCTCGTCGCGGTCACCGGATTCGGTCGTCGATGCCCACGCGGTAAGCCGTTGCACGTCGCGACCCAAATCCGTGGCCGGCTCGAAGAGTTCCTTCTGGTCCGGATCGTCCTTGGGCTCCCCGCTCGCTGCACCACCGTGGATTTTGTTCAGGCACAAGTAGTTCCGTCGTCCCTTAAGCAGCATGAACCGCGGCCGGCGGGGCAGCGCATCGGCGAGCGAATCGATGAGCTGGGGCAGATCGCGGTCAACGAGTTGGCGCTGCAACGCCAGCGTCGCCGTCGACACCAGCACCGGTGTGTCGTGGCAGACTGCGCGGGCAATCGCAGGAACCAGGTAGGCCAGCGACTTGCCGGTGCCGGTACCGGCCTGCACCACCAGGTGCTCGCCGGTGTCGAAGGCGTCGGCGACCGCGACGGCCATCTGCAACTGGCCGCGACGTTCGTCGCCGCCCAGCGCGGCCACCGCGGTCGCCAAGAGCCGCGGCACGGACACATCTGGGCTGGTTTCTCGCGCCGTCGGTGGGACCATGCCGGTTAGACGGTAGCCGGGTCAGGCGGGGATCTGCAGCGTCGGGATCGCCGGGTCGCCGTGCGACAATTTGAGACCCTCCCACGGCAGGCTGCGCAGGCCCGACGCCACCAACTCGCGTGCGGCGGCCAAGTCCACGTCGACTACCGGCTGCCCGGCGCGCACCAGCGGCGTCGTCAACACCCGGCAATCGCCGGCGGCCTCAGGCGGCCGGCCCGCCGGATGCACGACTTCCTCGGTGATGGTGCCGCTCGGACGTGCCCGCCGCAACGCCTCTTTGCGCCCGCCGAGGGATTCTTTGTGGGTGCTGCGTTTCTGCACCGGTATACCGTCCACCTCGACCAGCTTGTAGACCATGTTCGCGGTCGGCGCGCCTGATCCGGTGACCAGCGCCGTGCCGACGCCGTAGCTGTCCACCGGTTCAGCACGCAGCGCGGCGATCGTGAATTCGTCGAGATCACCGGATACCACGATGCGGGTCCGGGTGGCCCCGAGCCGGTCGAGCTGTTCGCGCGCTTGACGGGCTAACACTCCCAGCTCGCCGGAGTCGATGCGCACCGCGCCGAGTGTGCTACCGGCGGCCGTCACAGCGTTGGCCACACCGCTTCTGACGTCATAGGTGTCGATAAGCAGCGTCGTTTGGGTGCCGAGTGCCTCAACTTGGGCGCGGAACGCGGCCAGCTCGTCGGGCCCGTCGGTGCGGGTATGCAGCAGCGTGAACGCGTGGGCGGCTGTCCCCTCCGCAGGCACGCCATAGCGACGCTGAGCCTCCAAGTTTGAGGACGCGGCGAAACCGGCGATGTAGGCCGCGCGCGCTGCGGCGACCGCGGCCAGCTCGTGGGTTCGACGCGAGCCCATCTCGATCAAAGGGCGGCCCTGGGCAGCGCTAACCATGCGAGCAGCCGCTGACGCAATCGCGCTGTCATGATTGAAGATCGAGAGCACGAGGGTTTCCAGCACAATGCATTCGGCGAAGCTTCCGCGGACCGAAAGCACCGGGGAGCCGGGAAAGTACAGTTCCCCCTCACGGTAGCCGTCGATATCACCCCGGAAGCGAAAGTCACGCAAATACTCCACTGTGCGCGGATCGAGGAAACCCGCCAGCAGCTCGCATGCGGTGTCGTCGAACCTGAACTCTGGCAACACTTCCAGGAAGCGACCGGTCCCTGCGACAACACCGTAACGGCGTCCTTCGGGGAGTCGGCGGGCGAACAGCTCGAAGGTGGTCCGCCGGTTCGCGGTGCCGTCGCGCAGCGCCGCCGCCAGCATGGTCAGCTCGTACTTGTCGGTCAGCAGCCCAGTGCATGGCCAGTCGGTCACACCGCAACGGTATCGGGTGCATCGGCGCCTCTCGCTATCCTGGAGGCATGGTTGCATCAGCTCCCACCAAGCCGGGAACCACCGGGCAACGTCACGTCGATCCGGCCGACGTCACAGCCGGCCCGTGGGTCACCATCGTTTGGGACGACCCGATCAACCTGATGAGCTATGTGACATACGTTTTTCAGAAGCTGTTCGGCTACAGTGAGCAGCACGCCACCAAGCTGATGCTGCAGGTGCACAACGAAGGTAAAGCGGTGGTGTCGTCGGGCAGCCGCGAGGCCATGGAAATCGATGTATCCAGGCTGCATGCCGCCGGTTTGTGGGCGACCATGCAGCAGGACCGATAACGATCAGGGGTCGTCCTCATTGTGCGCAAATGGAAACGGGTTGAGACCGCTGGCGGTCCCCGTTTTCGGTCCGCTCTCGCTCCGCATGAGGCGGCATTGCTCAAGAACCTGGTCGGCTCGCTGATCGGCATGCTGAATGAGCGCGAATCTTCCGCGCCGCCAGATGAACTCGAGCAGATCACTGGGATGAGGACCGGTCACACCCGGCCTCCGGACGAGCCGACGCTGCGGCGCTTGTTGCCGGATTTTTACAAGCCCGACCAGGTCGGGGCGGACACCGCCGAAAACCTGAACGCCGCTCTGCGGAGTCTGCATGAGCCGGAGATCATTGACGCTAAACGTGGTGCCGCGCAACAGCTGCTGGACACCGTCCCGGATGGGGGCGGTCGGCTAGAGCTGGACGAGGACGGGGCGAGAGCGTGGATTGCGGCGGTCAATGACATCCGGCTGGCGCTGGGCACCATGCTTGCGATCGGCCCGGACGGACCCGAGCGGCTGCCTGTCGGCCACCCGCTGGCGGCGCATCTCGACGTCTACCAGTGGCTGACCTTTCTGCAGGAGTACCTGGTGCTGGCGCTGATGGGGAAACCCACCCGATGAACTCCATCACCGACGTGGGCGGTATCCGCGTCGGCCACCATCAGAAATTAGACCCCGACGCGGGATTGGGTACCGGTTGGGCGCGCGGTGTCACCGTCGTGGTGACCCCGCCCGGCACGGTCGGTGCCGTCGACTCCCGCGGTGGAGCGCCCGGCAGCCGGGAAACCGACCTGCTGGATCCGGCCAACACGGTGCGTCATGTCGATGCGGTGCTGATCGCCGGCGGCAGCGCCTACGGGCTGGCGGCTGCCGAGGGAGTGATGCGCTGGCTGGAAGAAAACGGCAGGGGAGTGGTGATGCCCGGCGGAGTGGTTCCTATCGTGCCGGGCGCGGTCATCTTTGACCTGGACATCGGTGCCTGGAACTGTAGGCCGACACCGGAATTTGGGTACGCAGCATGTCAAGCAGCCGGTGTCGACGTCGCTGTGGGCACGGTGGGGGCAGGGGTGGGGGCGTGCGCCGGTGTTCTCAAGGGCGGTGTTGGGACCGCGTCGACGACGCTGGCGTCTGGAGTGACCGTTGGCGCTCTGGTTGCGGTGAACTCCGCGGGCAATGTCATCGACCAGACCACCGGTCTACCATGGATGGCGCACCTGGCCGACGAGTTCGGGCTGAAACCGCCTCCGCCCCAGCAGATTGCCGCGTTGGCGAGGCTGCGGGCGCCGTCGAGCTCGCTGAACACCGCGGTCGGGGTGATCGCCACCGACGCGGCGCTGAGCCCGGCGGCATGTCAGCAGGTGGCGCGCGCCGCCCATGACGGGCTGGCCCGCGCTATCCGGCCGGCCCATACCCCGACGGACGGGGATATGGTGTTCGCGCTGGCCACCGGCGCTGTCGAGGTGGCGCCGCACATCGACACGCCGACCGCATTCTCTCCGGAGACTGCCCTGGTCGCCGAGGTGGGCGCTGCGGCTGCTGACTGCCTGGCCCGCGCCGTGCTGGTCGGGGTGATTACCGCCGAGTCGGTAGCTGGAATACCGACCTATCGTGGCACGTTGCCCGGAGCGTTCCCACAACCGAAAGGAAACCGCTGACGTGCTGGTGATCCGCGCTGACCTGGTGGAGGCGATGATCGCCCACGCGCGTGCCGACCACCCCGACGAAGCCTGCGGGGTGCTCGCCGGTCCGGCAGGCTCTGATCGACCCGAGCGTCATATCGCCATGGTCAACGCCGAACGCTCGCCGACGTTTTACCGGTTCGACTCGGCGGAGCAACTCAAGGTGTGGCGGGAAATGGATGACGCCGGCGAGGTGCCCGTCGTCATCTATCACTCGCATACCGCGACTGAGGCCTACCCGAGCCGAACCGACGTGAGCTTGGCCGCTGAGCCCGGTGCGCACTACGTGCTGGTGTCGACGCGGGACCCGCACCACGACGAGCTCCGTAGCTATCGCATCGTCGACGGCGTCGTCACCGAAGAACCTGTCACCGTTGTCGAACACTATGAGCACTTCTAGAGCAGGTACTCGATCAGAGAAAGAACACGTCTTATGAGCGTTACCGTGTCCATTCCGACCATTCTGCGTCCCCACACCCGCGGACAAAAACGTGTCGAAGCCAACGGCAACACCCTGGGTGCCGTTATCGACGACCTGGAGGCGAACTACGCCGGAATTTCTGAGCGGCTGCTGGAGAACGGCAAATTGCATCGCTTCGTCAATATCTATGTCAACGATGAGGACGTCCGGTTTTCCGGCGGCCTGGACACTGCGATCTCCGACGGCGACTCGGTCACCATCCTGCCGGCCGTCGCCGGCGGGTGAGCCGAGCAGATGGCCCGATACGACTCGTTGCTGGATGCCTTGGGCAACACCCCGCTGGTGGGTTTGCGCCACCTGTCACCGCGCTGGGAAGACGGGCCCGAGGGTCCACATGTGCGGCTGTGGGCCAAACTCGAGGACCGCAATCCGACAGGCTCGATCAAGGACCGGCCCGCCCTGCGCATGATCGAGCAGGCCGAGGCTGATGGGCTGCTGACGCCGGGGACGACGATCCTGGAGCCGACCAGCGGCAATACCGGCATCTCGCTGGCGATGGCGGCGCGGCTGAAGGGTTATCAGCTGGTTTGTGTAATGCCGGAGAACACGTCGGTCGAACGACGCCAGCTGCTCGAACTGTTCGGTGCGCGGATCATTTTTTCGCCCGCGGAGGGTGGCTCCAACACCGCCGTGGCCACTGCCAAGGAGCTCGCAGCGGCCAATCCCTCGTGGGTGATGCTCTACCAGTACGGCAACCCGGCCAATACCGACGCGCACTACTACGGCACAGGTCCGGAGTTATTGGCCGATCTGCCTGAGATCACCCACTTTGTCGCCGGGCTGGGCACCACGGGCACACTCATGGGTGTCGGCCGGTTCCTGCGAGAGCATGTGGCCGATGTCCGGATCGTGGCTGCCGAACCTCGCTATGGCGAAGGCGTGTATGCCTTGCGCAACATCGATGACGGCTTCGTGCCTGAGCTGTATAACCCGGAATTGCTGAGCAGCCGGTATTCCGTGGGCGCCGCCGATGCGGTGCGCCGCACCCGCGAGCTGATCGATGCGGAGGGCATCTTCGCCGGCATCTCCACAGGTGCGGCGCTACATGCCGCGCTCGGGGTCGCGGCCAGGGCCCTGAAAGCCGGTGAGCGCGCCGATATCGCCTTCGTGGTGGCCGACGCCGGATGGAAGTACCTGTCTACCGGCGCCTACGCCGGTAGCCTGGACGAGGCTGAGGACGCGCTGGAAGGTCAGCTATGGGCATGACACGCCTCGACCAGGGTGCCAGGGTAGCCGGGAACACAATGCGGCGCCGATGACCAGGCCGACGAGAACACGGCCGCAGACCGCGCGGAGTGCTCGCTGGACGGTCGGCGGAGCCACGATCATCAGCTTCGTGGTGTTGCTCTACGTCTGCGAGCTGATTGACCAGCTCAGCGGCCACACGCTGGATCGCAACGGCATCCGGCCGCTAGAAGTCGAGGGCCTGTGGGGCATCATCTTCGCTCCGCTGCTGCACGCCAATTGGGAGCATCTGATGGCCAATACCGGTCCGGCGCTGGTTCTCGGTTTTCTGGTGACGTTGTGCGGCCTGGCCCGATTTGTGTGGGCCACCGCGATCGTGTGGATCGGCGGCGGTTTTGGCACATGGCTCATCGGCAACGTGGGCTCGGCCTGCGGCGAAACCGACCATATCGGGGCGTCCGGGCTGATCTTCGGATGGCTAACCTTCCTCGTGGTGTTCGGTTTCTTCACCCGCACGGTGTGGCAGATCATGGTGGGGGTTTTGGTGCTGTTTTGCTACGGCGGCATCTTGCTGGGTGCCGTGCCTGTGCTCCACATGTGCGGAGGTGCGTCCTGGCCGGCTCATCTGTGCGGCGCGCTGGCCGGCGTGGCGGCGGCCTACCTGCTGTCCGGGCCGGAGCGCAGCACTCGTGCTCTGCGCCGAGCCGGTCCGGTGCGCCGGTGAGCTCGCCGCTGGCGCCCGTCGGGATCTTTGACTCCGGCGTCGGGGGGCTCACGGTGGCACGCGCGATCATCGACCAACTCCCCGGCGAGGACATCATCTACGTCGGCGACACCGCCCACGGCCCCTACGGTCCGCTGCGCATCCCCGAGATTCGTGCACACGCGCTGGCCCTCGGCGACGACCTGGTCGGCCGCGGCGTCAAGGCACTGGTGATCGCGTGCAACGCGGCGTCTTCGGCGTGCCTGCGAGACGCCCACGAGCGCTACGACGTGCCCGTGGTCGAGGTGATCGTGCCGGCGGTGCGGCGCGCGGTCGCCACCACCCGCAACGGCCGCATCGGGGTTATCGGTACTCGCGCGACCATCACCTCACACGCCTACCAAGACGCCTTCGCCGCTGCCCGTGACATCGAGATCACCGCGGTGGCCTGCCCGCGGTTCGTAGACTTCGTCGAGCGTGGCATCACCAGCGGCCGCCAGGTGCTCGGCTTGGCGGAAGGCTACCTAGAGCCCCTGCAGCGCGCTGGAGTGGACACCCTGGTGCTGGGTTGCACGCACTATCCGCTGCTGTCCGGGATCATCCAGCTCGCGATGGGCGAGCATGTCACGCTGGTCTCCAGCGCCGAGGAAACCGCCAAAGAGCTGGTGCGGGTGTTGACCGAACGGGATCTGCTCCGCCCGCATGACGCCGCACCCCCGGTGCGGCAGTTCGAAGCCACCGGCGACCCCGAAGAATTCACTAGACTGGCGGCGAGGTTCTTAGGGCCCAGCATCACCAATGTTGAACCTGTCCCCGTCACACCCGTGAGCCACGATGATTCTGGTCGCACGTAGAGCCGTGATGTTCGCCATCGCGGTGTCGAGCATGGCACAGTAGTGACCGTGCAAATCACCGTGCTCGGCTGTTCGGGTAGCGTCGGAGGCCCGGACTCGCCGGCATCGGGTTATCTCCTGCGGGCGCCCGACACTCCGCCGCTGGTCATCGACTTCGGCCCGGGAGTGTTGGGGGCGTTGCAGCGGCACATCGATCCGAGTTCGGTGCACGTGCTGCTGTCGCATCTGCACGCCGATCACTGTCTGGATATGCCCGGGTTATTCGTGTGGCGCCGTTATCACCCATCGCCGCCTGCCGGTAAGGCGGTGATATACGGCCCCAGCGACACCTGGTCCCGGCTCGGCGCGGCGTCGTCGCCCTACGGTGGCCAGATCGACGATTGTTCTGACACCTTTCACGTCCGCCACTGGGTCGATGGTGAGCCGGTGCGATTAGGTGCGCTGACCGTGTTGCCGCGTGTGGTGGCCCACCCGACCGAGTCCTACGGCCTGCGGATCACCGATCCTGCGGGGGCATCTTTCGTCTACAGCGGCGACACCGGGCCGTGCGACACCCTTGTAGACCTGGCCCGCGGCGCCGACGTTTTCCTCTGCGAAGCGTCCTGGACTCACGCGCCGGGGCGGCCCTGCCAACTGCACCTCTCGGGTACCGAGGCCGGTCAGATCGCCGCGAACGCCGGCGTACGTGAGCTGCTGCTCACCCATATCCCGCCGTGGACGTCGCGTGAGGACGTGATCAGCGAGGCCAAAGCCGAGTTCGACGGTCCGGTGCACGCGGTGGTGTGCGGTGAGACCTTTGAGATCCGGCGTCCCTGAACCGTGGCGAACTGACAGATTAAGGTTGGCGCGTGTCCGAACGAGAAGACGGTCGCCTCGACGCCGAGCTGCGCCCGGTCGCCATCACCCGCGGGTTCACCTCGCACCCGGCGGGTTCGGTGCTGGTGGAATTCGGCCACACCAAAGTGATGTGCACGGCCAGCGTCATTGAGGGGGTGCCGCGCTGGCGAAAAGGGTCGGGCTTGGGCTGGCTGACAGCGGAGTATTCGATGCTGCCGGCGGCCACCCATACCCGCGGCGAGCGAGAATCGGTCAAAGGTCGACTCAGCGGGCGCACCCAGGAAATCAGCCGATTGGTGGGCCGTTCATTGCGGGCCTGCATCGATCTGGGGTCGTTCGGGGAGAACACCATTGCGATCGACTGCGATGTACTGCAGGCCGATGGTGGCACCCGTACCGCCGCCATCACCGGCGCCTATGTCGCGCTGGCCGACGCGGTGACCTACTTGTCCGCAGCCGGGCAGCTGTCTGATCCGCGGCCGCTGTCATGTGCGATCGCGGCGGTCAGTGTCGGTGTGGTCGACGGCCGTATCCGGGTGGACCTGACCTACGCGGAAGACGCGCGCGCCGAGGTTGACATGAACGTCGTCGCCACCGATACCGGCACTCTGGTGGAGATTCAAGGCACCGGCGAGGGCGCGACGTTTCCTCGGTCGACACTGGACAAACTGCTCGACGTCGCACTGGGCGCCTGCGACCAGCTCTTTGCCGCGCAACGGGATGCGTTGCAAAAGCCGTATCCCGGAGTGTTGCCCGGGGGTTCCGCGCCACAGAAGGCGTTCGGAAGCTGACCTCGCTGCTGGTTGCCAGCCGTAACCCCAGGAAGCTGGCTGAACTGCGCCGGGTGCTGGACCGTGCCCGGCTTTCCTCGCTGACGCTGCTCTCACTCGAGGACGTACCGCCCTACCAAGAGGCACCAGAAACCGGTCTGACATTCGAGGACAATGCGCGGATCAAGGCGCGTGCGGCATTCGCCGCCACAGGTCTGGCTTCGGTGGCCGACGACTCCGGTCTGGAGGTGGGCGCGTTGAACGGCATGCCCGGTGTGTTGTCGGCGCGCTGGGCGGGTGTACATGGCGACGATGCCGCTAACACTGCGCTGCTGCTGGCGCAGTTACGTGATGTGCCCGACGAGCGGCGCGGGGCGACGTTCGTGTCGGCCTGCGCGTTGGTCTCGGCATCCGGCGAAGTGGTCGTCCGCGGCGAATGGCCGGGCACCATCGCGCACGAGCCGCGCGGCGACGGCGGGTTCGGCTACGATCCCGTGTTCATTCCGGCCGGCTGCGCCCGCACCGCTGCGCAGCTCAGCCCGGAAGAAAAGGACGCGGTTTCGCATCGGGGCCGCGCGTTGGCAGCCTTGCTGCCGGCTTTGCGCGCGCTTGCGTCGCCCAGTTGACGCTAAAGACCGAAACGGGCCTTGACGTCTTTGGTCTGGAAGTGCTCGACGATGATGCCGAGCAGCGGGATGGTCCCGGACAGTAGGACAGCGATGGTCTTGATGATCGGCCAGCGGACCTTGACCGCCAGATTGAAGGCCGCCAACACATAGGTGAAATACACCCAGCCATGCACGATTTCGATCCAGCGGATCTCGTGGTGGAACACCAGGTGGGAGACGATCTCGTAGCACAGCGCGATCAGCCAGATACCCGTCGTCCACGCCATGATGCGGTAGCCGAGCAGCGCGGTGCGGATCTTGTCGACCGGGGCGGCCGCCTGCGGCGGTGTCTCAGGTTTGGTCATGCGGTGTTCCTGCTCTGTCTTTCGGCATCACGTTGCGCAAGCTCAGCCAGGTAGGCGTTGTACTCCCGCAACACGGGGTCATCGGTCGCCTGCTGGACCGGTTTGGGTCGCTCGGGCAGCAATCCGGGCGGAATCTCGGTCAGGGCTGGGTTCTTGAGCGGCTCGCGGGGTGCTTCCTCATACCGGATGAACTTGCGGTACGCGTAAACACAGAACCACGCGAACATCGGCCACTGCAACGCATATCCGAGATTCTGGAATGTGCCCGCCGCCGACTGGAACCGTGTCCACTGCCACCAGCCGAGAGCCAGACAGCTCCCGGCCGCGATGATCACCAGCACGGCCAGCGCAGCCCTCCGACGCCGCGTAGTGGACACCCTTTGACGGTACCGCGCGCCCGCCGGCGGGGGGCTCGACCCGGCGTCGAATTCTTCGACGGATCGCACCGTTGCGCGCTCGCCGCGACGGGCCCAGGCAGGAGCCCCCACCAACCGCTTCGCCGGCTCGAGCAGCGGTACCATCGACAGGCTGCGGGCGTGATGGAACTGGGATACATGCCGGTTTTAGGTGCCGGTGCTCGTGAGAGCATGAGGGTTCGAATCCCTCCGCCCGCACCCAAGTGGTATCCGTGTTGATGCAGCTAGACGGCAGGTCATGTGTGCTGGTTAACCTTCTGACCGCCGGTAGCCGTATGTGGTCCGGGCGAGAGCACATCAGCATCACCACTAGCGTGCTCAGCGGGGCCAGGAGGGAGTCTGCATGAGGGCTGTCACCAATGACGTCTGGGAGGTGATGTCGACTGCCCGCACGATTCGGCGGTTCACCGATCAGCCGGTTGACGATGCCACACTGAGGCGCTGCCTGGAAGCGGCGACGTGGGCGCCCTCGGGGGCTAACGCACAAGCGTGGCGGTTTATCGTGTTGCGCTCGCCGGAGCAGCGGGCCGTGGTAGCCAAAGCGGCGGCTCACGCCTTGGCGGTGATCGAGCCGGTCTACGGGATGACTCGGCCGAGCGCACAGGACACTGACCGGCGAGCTCGCACCAACCGCGCAATCTACGAGTTGCACGACCGGGCCGGGGAGTTCACCTCGGTGTTGTTCACCCAGAAGCGTTACCCGACGGCCTCCGAGCTGCTCCTGGGCGGGTCGATCTTTCCGGCGATGCAGAACTTTCTGCTGGCTGCGCGCGCCCAGGGCTTGGGGGCGTGTATGACCAGTTGGGCGTCGTATGGTGGCGAGCAGCTGCTGCGCGACGCGGTGGGTGTACCCGAGGACTGGATGCTGGCCGGGCACATCGTGGTGGGTTGGCCCAAGGGTAAGCACGGCCCGGTGCGCCGCCGGCCGCTGGCGGAGGCCGTGGCCCTTGATCACTGGAATCAGCGGGCGGATAACCTGCTGGCCGGTGCGGAGTTCTCGGCACGGTAACCCGTTTCGCCACCGGCAGATACGTGGTCGGCGGCGGCAGACAGGCCAGCGTCTTATCCGACACCCGGGCGGGCCCGCCGGGATTGCCCGCGTCATCGGCGAATTATGTTTGCGCACCGACCCGGGCGGTCAGCATTTCGCCTCAATCCTGAACGTTGCCGTCGTTGGCGTGTTGGGATTATCCGGGTTGGTTTGCTGGGCAGCGCCGGTGATGGTGTAGGTGTCGTGGGCGAACGCCGCCTGGGCGCTGCCGGCACCCGAGTCTGCGATGCCGCTGAAGCCGTTGAAGTTGTCGATGTTGACACTCTCGGGCTTCGGCTTGTCGGCTTGGAGGTTGAGCACTGCGCGGACGTGAGCGGGGGTGGCGCTGATATCCATGGTCAGCAACCACTGAAGTTGAGTGCATGAGACGGCTTGTGACGTTCGGGTGTTGTTGTCGACGGTGATCCGCGCGGTTTTCTGCGGCACTGTGTGTCCGGAACACGCGGCGCTGGCCGTCGCGAGAACCAAAGCGGTGAGCACCATGGCGCAAAACCGCTGCGACATCAGGCACCGCCGACCCGCGGGCCGTCGCTGTGGTGGTCGTCGCATCACAGTCACCAGCTTTACGGTTGTCTCGAGGATGGCTTACGGCTTCGTGGAGCGACCCAGCGGGGGATCACTGCACGATGCGGTAAGCACTTCGTCATAAGGCACATCCGACACCTCTGCGGGTTCAGTTACACCTGTGCATAGATACTTGGCTGGCAGACATCGACCGTCAAGAGCTAACAAGTGACCGCAAAACGAAAACCCAGCGCAGGTATCGCCTGATCGGTGAGCGGGCCATCGCCATCCTCATGTCCAGCTCATCGGGGTGGTCAGGGTTTACGCGCTGGCGAAAGCGCACGACGGAAGTGTGAGCGGTAACTCCAACGCGCTGAGCAAACCTGGCGGGGCTGCCACGACATGCGGCACCGCGTTCACTACCCGCATGGCGGTTGCGACCATTGCTCCTGCTCCGGCTTTCATTCCGGGGATGGCGGAGCGTTGCGGGTCACGCAGCGTGACAGCCAGGGTGCAATCAATGTCCGGTTCACCCCGGACGACCACCCGGTAGGACAGATCACCCACGCCCTTCGGCCACTCCGGGGCGATGTCATGGGCCAACCGAGTGACATGTTCGATGACGATGCGCTCACGCCCGGCAATCACGCCGATCGCCTTCATCCGCACAGCAGCACATGTCCCGGCCGCAACGGTTCCGAAAGCGACATCGAAGGTGCGGTTTGTCGTTCTGCGATCGAAGTATTCCCGCACTTCCTGCACTTCGGCGCCCAGGGCATCGGCGATTAAACGAAGTTGACCCTGCCACTCTCCAGCGATCGCGCCCGGAATGCTGACGAACGGCTGGAAGTCGAGCGGACGCCCGAATCCCAGTCCGTCCATCATGATGTCTGCCACGGCGTAGTCATCGTATAAGCCGATTTCGTAAGCATGGATCGACTCGACAACGTGAGATTGCGTCATCAGCACGAGCGGGAGGTAGTCGGCTGCGAACCCGGGCTCGATACCGGACGCGTAAAGCGAGGCCTGGCCCTTTTCTGCGGCGGCGGCGAGCTGCTCGCGCCAGCTAGACGGTTCATAAGCGGCAGGATTGATGAGCCGGGTGGTGCTCGTGGTGACGACATTGATACCGGCTTCCAGCAGCCGGACGTAATCCGGAATGGCGGCGGCGTCACGCTCGGGTGCGCTGGCGGCGTAGACCACGCAGTCCGGACGCAGGCCGATCAGTGAATCAGCGTCGTTCGAGGCGGCGACACCGATGGGTTCGCCGTGGGCGAGTTCACCGGCATCCTTGCCCACCTTGTCGGGGGAATGGACCCATACACCGACGAGTTCGAGATCGGGTCGACGCCGAATCGCCTGGATGGCGATCGACCCGATACCACCCGTCGCCCACACAACCACCCGGTGTGACTGTGATGGCATGCTGTTCCTCCACCTCAGATAATTGCGCCATCTCGGCCCGCAGCGCTGTGCCTGGCCATCGAAGCTACGATCACAACGACGAATCTCGCGGCAGTTCCCGGTCGAACCAGGGCGTTTCATCCAACCACCCTGACCCGTGAAACCGTTCCAGCCGAGCAGACCTAAATTTTGTTCCGACGAACCTATCAACGGCCGAAGCAGACGGTCAAGGGCTTCGGGACCCGCGATAGCTTCGTGCTGACCAAACATTAGGTTATAGTCTGCATAGTCTTAACGGAACTCCACCGAGGAAGCGCTTGCGGCACTCCGGCTCGAAAAGCGGCGTTGATGTTTACGCTTAGGTTCGACATGCGGGCGCCGGAAAAGCATGCTCGGCCGAGCGAGCTTTACGCCGCTGCACTGGAGATGTGCGCATGGGCCGAGACGCGCGGCGCCATTGCGGCTGTTCTCTCGGAGCATCATGGCACCGACGACGGGCACCTGCCGTCCCCGCTGATACTCGCCGCGGCGATCGCCTCACGGACCGAGCGGCTAGCGATAATTCTTGCCGCAGTTCCTATTCCGTTCTGGGACCCGGTCCGGCTCGCCGAAGAAATGAGCGTTTTAGATATCCTCAGCAACGGCCGCGTCAGCTATGCCTTCGGGATCGGCCATCGCCCTGAGGAATACCAGCATTTCGGGGTCGACATGCGTCGGCGTGGGCGGCTCGCTGACGAAAAGCTGGCCTTGTTGCTCGAGCTGCTCAAGGGTGAGCCGGTCGTCCACGAGGGCCGGCGGATCCACGTGACGCCCCGATGCGTGACCGCGGGCGGGCCGCCCATCATGCTCGCGGGTGGCAGCCCGGCTGCGGTCAAGCGGGCGGCGAAGTACGGACTTGGATTTATCTCACAGACGAATTCTCTTGCACTGAAGGAGCTTTACGAGTCGGCGTGCCACGCCCACGGACACGCCCCTGGCTTTACGCAGTTCCCCGACACTAGCGCGCCGACCACGGTGTTTGTCGCTGACGAGCTGGACCGCGCATGGAACGAGCTGGGGCCATATCTGCTTCACGACGCACTGACGGCGGCGGCTTACCGGCACGGTGACGACACGGTGGCCAGCATTTCCCGTGCCAAAACTGTGCCTGAGTTGCGAGCCGCTGAGGGCCCCTACCGCATCTTCACGACTGACGACGCGGTCGCTTACATGCGGGGCGGTCGCAGCTTGCCGCTGGTGCCGCTGTGCGGCGGGATTCCGCCCAGCCTGGCCTGGCCCTATCTCGAGCGGGCGGTGTCGGCATCAGCACGAGCACACCAAAACAGCTGAGGAGCGACGGGAACGGTCGAGGAGATCATATGGCCCACGATCCCATTCGTGTTGTGGTGTGGTCGACCGGAGGTGTCGGCTCGATCGCCATCGACGCAATCCGGCGTAGGCCCGACCTCGAACTCGTTGGTGTCTGGGTACATTCACCGGAAAAAGTCGGACGCGACGCGGGTGAGCTCGCCGGCGGCACAGCGATCGGCGTGGCGGCCACCAACGATGCCGACGCGCTCCTCGCGCTACAGCCGGACTGCGTGGTGTATGCCGCGAGCGGTCCGCAGCGCGACGCCGACGCGGTACCCGACTATCTGCGGTTGCTCCGGGCCGGGATCAACATCGTGTCGACGACGTCAACGAGTCTGGTCTACCCACCGGCGTACTTTGCGCCCGACTGGCGCGATCAGCTCGCAGCGGCGGCGGCGTCCGGCAACGCTTCGTTCTACGCATCGGGCATTTTCCCGGGATTCGGGTCCGACCAGCTGGCGCTTGTCTTGACGACACAGTCGAAATCGATCCGCACCGTGAAGGCCACCGAGGTGGCGCTTAACGACCACTACCCGGTGGCCAGCGTCATGATGGATGGGATGGGATTTGGCCGGCCTCTTGATTTCGACCCGATGTTAAAGACTCCGGGTTTTATCGAAATAGCTTGGAGTGCACCGATTCATCTGATCGCCGAAGGTCTCGGAGTCAAAGTGACCGAAATACGAGGGTCACTGGACCGCCGGGTGACCGACCGCGATATCGATGTGGCGTTCGGCACGGTCAAAGCAGGGACATGCGGGGCAGTCTGCACCCGGGCGGCTGGTGTCGTCGGGGGCCACGAAGCGATCGTGATCGAGCACATCATCCGGATGGCCCGCGACGTGGCACCCGACTGGTTGAGCTCTGAACACGACGCCACTTACCGCGTCGACATCGAGGGCGACCCCGATATCCACTGCGCCATGACCCTCGGCGACGCCCAGGGCCACGGCGCGGGCCGGGGAGCGATGGCGGCCACCACAATGCGTGTCGTCAACGCGGTTCCCTACGTGGTGGAAGCACCCGCGGGACTCCTCAGTTCGCTCGATCTGCCGATAACACTGCCCCGGCACGCCCTGGAGTGAGCAACCCTCAGGGAGACCGCCGAGCTTGTGCGCGGGCTGGGATGTCCAGACTGTAGGCGCGCATCTGGGCGCGTGCTCGCCGGGCCGGCCGGGACGATGACGGCTACGTCAGCGATACCCGGCCCATGATCAGGTCGATGATCGGCTTACCGGGCGCGAAAGAGCCCGTCATCGACGACATCACGTGTCCGTTGTCGACGAGAAGGTTGACACCGCTGATGCCGCCGGCGGCGTCACTGTTGAGAAAGACCATCGCGTTGGCCATCTGCTGCGGTGTGTGGATCTCGCAGCCGGTGGCATCCCGGTAGTCCTGAGCGAAGGTCAGCCACAAATCGGCATTCGCCCGGGCGAGCGGTGTGTCGGTCGGGCCCGGGCAGATCGCGTTGATGCGTACACCCTTGGCCATGAACGGGTAGGCCTTCATCGCGACATATGCATTGATTACCTGTTTGCTGAAGCCGTAATGGATGATCCCTTCGGGCTCATGAGCCTTGACCCAGGCGTCGGCCGACTCGTAGTCGGGTGTCGCCAGGAATTCCTGCAGCCGCGGCAGATCGTTCTCCCAACCGATACCGCCCACCGAGGAGATAAAGCAGATCGCTGAGCCGCGGGGAAGCCGGCCGTCGGCCAGCAATGTCTCGATCAGATGGCGGTGGCCGATGAAATTGACCCGCATCAGCTTCGGTCCGTCGGCCACGCCGGCCGCCGAGAAGATGGCATGAACCGGTCCGTCGATCTGCTCAAGAGCCGCGTCGATCGACGAGCGGTCGGCCAGATCCACCTGCACCGATTGCGCGACCTCATACGCCACCGGCGCGTAGTCCATCACGATCGCCTCGGCGCCGAGCGCCGCTGCGGTCTGGGCGGCGGCAGCGCCCATGCCCGTGGCGCCGCCAACGACAAGTACCCGCTTGCCGTCATACCGGAACTGCTCGATGCCGGTCATCGCTCGTCCTCTCTGTTCGGTGGCCAGCGGAGGGCCCGAAAGCACTGTACGCAGAACATATATTTGGTTCAATAGGTGGCGCCCGCCAAGTTGATGACCCACCGTGCGTCGCGGCCGTCTGCCCAGCCGCCCTCATCGGCCTCGGCCATCGCCGCGCACACCCCGCTCCTGGCCGACTCAAAGCGCCGCGAGGCCGCAGTGCCCGGGCATTCACGGATCAGCACACTGCCGGCTAGGCCTTTCGGCAGGCGGCTCCCCGCAGCACCGTGTCACGGGCGTGAATCAGCGCGGCGCGCTTGCCGATCGCGTCGATGATGTTCTGCGGCATCCACAACACATCGATCACACACCGCGACAGCATCGCGGTCGAAGGAGCGTCAACACGAATGTCTCCAGATCGGATTCCTTCGGACAACAGCGATTTCAGCTGCCGCATGCGGGTGGCGAAGGCCAGGCCCGGGTTGGGGGTGTTGGGCGGAGACTGTCGCATCCAGGCCAGCTGAATCTTCCACTCGTCGCGAAAGCGGTCCAAGGCATTGATGTCGATCCAGCTCAACGCATCCAGCTTCTCGATCGACGTCGAATCCGAGCGCAGCACGCTGACGAATCCCGCCCCGACCTTCTCGCCGAAGGATCGCATGATCGATGCGAGCAGCTCCTCCTTGGAGCCGATCAGCCGGTAAACCGTACCGGTGCCCAGCCCTGCAGCGGCCGCGATATCCCTGATGGTGGTGACTTCGTAGCCCCGGCGGCCGAATTCGGCGCGTGCCACCGCCCGAACATGGGCTGCCTTGTCGTCCGGGTCGGCTTGGTGTTCGTCAGGCCACGTGTCGATAACGGCGTTGGCGGCGGCGAGGGCATTGGAGCGGTCCAGTTTCGCGTCGGAGGGCGAGCGACTGGCCAGACCCCCCAAAATGATCTGGCACATCAACGTGGCCACCTGGTCGGCGGGGGCGTTTTGCCGGATGACATCAAGACCGATGTGCAACATGGACTGACAGATCCGGTCGGCCAGCGTCGAAAGGTCGATGTCGGATCTGATGTAGCCACTCCAGCGGCCGGCCCGCAGTGTTTGTAGCATCGCCTGGTGGATGGCGGTCGGGGGACGCTGCACCAGCTGCATCAGCTCCGGGTTGGCGCTGGGTGCCTCGTGAAACGACATCGCGAGTGCGGCACTGTGCCGAACGGCGCATTTCGCGATGGCCGATCCCAGCTGCACGATCTTCTCAGACACCGGGCGTGAGTCGGCGTCGTCCAGCCGCTGCTGGGCGGCTTCACCGATGCGATCCAGGTCGGCGTGATAGCGCTGCAGCAACTCGACGAGGATCGCCTCTTTGGATTCGAAATGGTGGTAGAGGCTTCCCGGCAGGATTCCCGCAGCGTCGGCGATCTCCTGCAGCGAGGTGCGCAGACCGGAGGACGCGAACAGCGAAGCCGCAGTCTGAAGTATCTCCGATCGGCGCGTGCCGTCTGCTTCCCGGTAGGGAGACGACTGGGCGGCCGCTCCGATGTCGGGTGCGTTCAGACGCGCGGATTCGTGGGAGCCTGAAGCCTCAGGTGGATGTTGAAGCGCCACAACACCTCCATGGCTATCGACTCCTGTCATCGGCGGCGTAACCGAACATTTGTTAACGCTACCAGACCGGGCGGGTCATCCCGGTAAGTTGAAGCGACCGACCAGCCGGCGGACGGTCGCCGTCTCTGCTGCCGTTCTACAGGGCTGGGCCATCCCAGCGGTCGAGGGCGACCACTTCGCTGAGGGGTCGCCGACTCGCCGGCTGGAAGCGCGTACCGTGACGCAGACGGCCGATCGGGAGCAGGCATCCCTGCACGTAACTGGCCGGGATGCCAAGCAGCTCGCGGACGGTGTTTTCGTGATGAAGGTGCAGCGTTGTCACACAAGTCCCATAACCGCGGGTGTGCAAAGCGAGCTGGAAGTTCCACACCGCGGGGAAGATCGACCCGTACAGCGTCGCCCGGTAAAACGACTCGTCGCCCTCGATGCGAGGCAGATAGGGCTCATAACAAGGGATCACGAGCGTCGGCACCTTCGCCATGTTCTCGACGAGCCACTCGGTCGACGACATCAGACGTCTGCCGGGAGTATCGGCCGGCAACAAGTTGGCGACCAGCTGCCCGCCTACTCTGCGCAGGTATGCCTGTCGGTACAGCGCGGCGATCTTCTCCCGCAGCGCCGGGTCAAAGATGACCAGCCACCGCCAGGACTGCTGATTGGAGCCGTTGGCGGCTTGCAAACCGATGCGCAGGCACTCGCGGATGTCACCACGGTCAACTGGCGCGTCGAGGTCGAGCGACGTACGCGCCGATCGGGTGGCGCGCAGCAGATACTCGACGTCCACGATCGCTTAGCCCGACGACGGTAGCTTGCTCGCCAAATCCAGCACCGTCACGATATCGGTGCCGATCTTCTTCAGCCGCGCCGAGGATCGGTAGCCCAGGTCGACATCGGTGGCTTGGGCGCGCAACGCTTTGACGGTGGCCTGCTCCCTGGGGATGTGCTGGAACAGGTCGAACGAAAAGAGGCGCATCGCGTTCAGGTGGGTGATCTTGTCGATCTCGTCGTCGGGCACGCCGTCGAGATAGACGGCCAGTGTTTCGGGCGCGACCGGCCATGTCGAGTCCGAGTGCGGGTAGTCACACTCCCAGGTGATCATGTCCAGGTTGAGCTTGTGGCGGTTCTCGATCCCGAACATGTCGTCGATAAAGCAGGTCACGATGCGCTCCTTGAACACCTGGCTGGGCAACTTGTCACCGAAGTTCTGATGTGTCCACGCGCGGTGCATCGTGTAGACGCGGTCGATGCGTTCCAGGAAGTAGGGGATCCATCCGATACCCCCCTCGGACAGGGCGAAGATGAGATCAGGAAACTTGCGCAGCGTCGGCGACCACACCAGATCGGCCGCCGCGTTGACGATGCTCATCGGCTGCAGCGTGATCATGGTGTCGACGGGGGCGTCCACCGAGGTGATCACCACTGATGAGGACGAGCCGATGTGCAGGCACACGACGGTGTTCTCGTCGCTGCAGGCGGCCCAGAACGGATCCCAGTGTGGATCGTGTAGTGACGGGTAGCCGAGCTTGGTGGGGTTTTCGGAGAACGTGACGGCGTGGCAACCTTTCTTGGCCACCCGGCGCACCTCCTCGGCCATCAGGTGCGGATCCCAGATCGGTGGCAGCGCCAGCGGGATCATGCGGCCCGGGTAGGTGCCGCACCACTCGTCGATGTGCCAGTCGTTGTACGCGCGCAGCACCGCCAGCGCGAGATCCTTGTCGCGAGCGCGGGCGAAGTACTGCCCGCAGAACTGCGGGTACGACGGGAAGTTCATCGCCGCGACGACGCCGTTGGCGTTCATGTCGCGGATACGCTGGTGGATGTTGTAGCAGCCTTCGCGAATCTCACTGAGTTTGGTTGGCTCGGCACCGTATTCGTCGGGTGGACGGCCCGCGACCGCATTCAGCCCGACGTTGGTGGCTTCTTGTCCCTCGAACACCCAGGCATCGGTGCCGTCCTCTCTCTTGACCAGTTTGGGCACGTCGTCCTTGTACTTGGCGGGGATGTGGCCTTTGAACATGTCGGGCGGCTCGACGAGGTGGTCGTCGACGGAGACCAGGACGAAATCATCCATTTTCATGGTGTGCTCCTTGTGTTTTCGGTGGAAGCCCCATGCACGCCTCAACCACCCACCTGCAGCAGACCCGTTCCCCGCCCAGCCGAACTCATTGACTGCAGTACAAGCCGCACTTTACTGTGGAACAGATATTTGGTCAACGGGTCGTGGACTAAGCGATGGGACGCGCGCGCACGTCGGGACGGGGATCATGGGTGCAGTCATCATGCTGGGCACACTTCTCAGCCTGATTGTTCTCATCGTTGGTCTGGTGGTTCGGTTTGACCCGCAAGCACGCGGTCCTTCCATCCGCAAGGGCGACGGCGCATGAGCACCCTGACTCCCCTCATGAAGGCAAGTATCGCGTTCGCCTATATCGGCGGGTTCACGTTCGTAGCCTTGGGTGTGTACCGCAGTTATCGCCGGCGTCGCCTGGATCCGCTTTTACTCGTGTGCATCTCGGCGATTTCGATCTCGTGGATCGAGGCGCCGTACGACTGGGCGGTGTACGCGCAGTTCCCGCCTGCCATCCCTCGCATGCCGTCCTGGTGGCCGTTGAACATGACGTGGGGTGGCCTGCCGGCAGCGGTCCCTCCCGGGTACATTTCCTACTTCGTTCTTCCTGCCGTGATCGCAGCATTCGTCGGGCGCCGGCTGAGCTTGAGGTTCCAGTGGCGCAGGCCGGTGACGTTATTGGGTGCCGGACTGATCATCGGCTTCCTGTGGGCGTTTCTGTTCAACGCGATCCTGGGGGCCCGGCTCGGCATGTTCTACTACGGCCGCGTGATCGGCGGACTCGCGTTGTGGGAGGGCACGAAGCACCAGTACCCGCTCTATGACGCGCTTGCGATGGGTGTCGTAGTGATGGTGTTCGCCTACATCCTTGGGCGAACCGATCCACAAGGACGCACGATCATCGACCAGTGGGCTGATTCACGGTCGACGGGCCGTCTGCAGTCGGCATTGCTGTCGGTTGTCGCCTTCGTCGTCATCGGGCACGTCGTCTACGGCGCGGTCTTCGCCCCGCACCTCGTCACCAAACTGGCCGGCCTGGTGAGTGCTGGGCCCACCGAGCAGTTATTCGGCGGGGTGCCAAACCAACCGCAGTAAAGAACCGACAATCAAGGCCCGCAGATGAGCGAGGTATCAGGACGACGAGCCGGAATCTGGTTACTCGGTCTGCTCCGGTGTCACGAGTTAAGTCGAGTTAAACTGCCGTCACTGCGATGAGGAGAAAGCCTGACGCCGAGCAGCGGCGCCGCGATCTGTGCGATGCCGCGATCGAGTTGTTGGCCGAGGATGGGGCGCGGGGACTGACCCACCTGCGTGTTGACCGGCGCGCAGGGGTCGCCGACGGGACGACGTCGTTCTATTTCCAGACAAGAGCTGCTCTGCTGCGCGGGGCTACTGACCGGGTGGTGCAGCTCGACGTGGAGGACTTCACCGCCGCGATGAGCGCGATCAGTGCCTCCGGCGGCGATCGAGTCGACTCTCTTCTGTCTCGACTGGCCGAGCAGGCAATGAGGACCG
Source organism: Mycobacterium botniense (assembly GCF_010723305.1). Taxonomy (NCBI): domain Bacteria; kingdom Bacillati; phylum Actinomycetota; class Actinomycetes; order Mycobacteriales; family Mycobacteriaceae; genus Mycobacterium; species Mycobacterium botniense. The sequence continues at coordinate 500,823 of NZ_BLKW01000004.1, forward strand.
CGGTCGAACCCGAACGATCACGTGCGCGTGCGCGTTTTGAGCTGCTGATGATCGCAGCGCGCGATCCGGAACTGGGTGCGGTGTTCCAGGGCCTCATGGATCGATTCGTCGCGATTAGCGAAGAGGCGGTGGCTCAAGTGCAGCCCGCCGGTGTGGTACCTGATCGAGAGCTGATCAATGAGCAGGCATTCGCTGTGGTCACGTTCCTCGGCGGATTTCTCTTCCGGTTGGCCAACGGTCTGGCCCGGCTTGACGACGCCAAGCAACTCGAGGGGTACCTCCATGCCGTAATTACTGGCGTCGCCGCCGAACACACACGAATCCGGGCGGCGGGTTGACTCGCGTTGCGGGAGCGCTATCGCGCACGCCGAATACTCTTGTGCCGCTGGAGGGTTGTGTCGGCAGTGACGAGAACACGTCCATGCACACCGGCGTTGCGGACGAGATCGAAGGCGTCGGCGATCCGGTTCAGATCGAGTTGCGGCCCCATCATGGGGGCCGGCTCGATGTCTCCACTGCTGAAGGCGGCGATCACCTCGCGAAACTCGTCAGGCCGATAGCAGACAGAGAACCGGATAGTGAGCTCCTTGAGCAGCGCACCGACGGGTTCGATCGGCACCGCCTCGGCGCAGGCCCCCGAGATAACGATGCGACCAAGCGGGCGCACGGCCGTCTGGCATGCCTGGAGAAGCTCGGGACGCCCGACACACTCGAACGCCGCGTCATACGCACCAGCGGTGCACTCGGTGACCGAGCCCACCACATCGGTTGCGCCCATGACGCTGGCCAACTTACGGCGCTCGGGGTCAGGGTCGGCCGCCGTGATCCGCGCGGCTCTTTTCGCCGACAACCAGGCGATCGTGGTAAGACCAACACCACCCGCGCCGATAACCAGCACCTCATCACCCGACCGGATCTCAGCCGTGTGGACACCGTGCAGTCCCACCGCGAACGGCTCAACCAAGGCCGCGCAAGTGCCAGTCAAATCATTGGGCAGGGCGAACGCATGCCGGGCGGGGACGACAGCGAGCTCGGCGAACCCGCCCCGATCTGGCCCCATACCGATGTAACGGGTCTGAGCGCAGTGCGCGACTACGCCGGCCACGCAGTAGCTGCAGGCGCCACAGCAAACAACCGGCAGCACAGCAACATTGGTGCCCGTGCGCCAGTTGCCGGCCTCCGATCCCACGGAGACGATCTCGCCACCCAATTCATGGCCCATGACGATGCCCGCAGGCATGAACGGCTGCGCTTTGACGTCCGAGCCGCAAACTCCGCATGCCGCAACCCGGATCACCAACTCATCGGGACCCGGTACCGGATCGGGTAGTTCGACGATCTCGAATCCGTGGGCCTCCGTCGTGACGGCCGCCCTCACGAGGTTCCTTCCATCTCGATCTCGAACGCCGACAGGTATGGGTCGAAGACCCGTTCCAGGTCGGCAATGGTGACGCCGGAGCCGTCGAGCGAATAGGGCTGAACGCCAAAGCGGTCCTGCGGATGTCGTTCCAACCACGTGAGCATGGCGGCCTCGGTAGACGCCGTGAGCTCGTCGCCCGCCCACTCGTACAGCGAACGCATCACGCCGATCGGATCGCGCATAAGCGCGGCGTAGTGCAAATCAAAGAACCGTTCGTCGCCGATGCGCCGGCGCGCTTGCAGCGGTCGGGCGACATGTGCCTGCAACTGGCGAAGCACGTTGGACACCACGTCGTCAACGTCGATGTCAGCACCCAGCACTGCGCGCGACAGATAATTCAACCGCAGGAACGATGCGGTGGCCTTGAACGGATCGCGGTGAGCCCAGACGATGCGCACATCAGGGAACGTCGAAAGCAGCGTTTCGATGTGCACGGCGTGGGATGGCATCTTGAGCGACCACACACCCGGCGCCCGCGACTGCAGCATCTGCAACACCGACCGCTCGTAGGCATAGGTACTCGTCATGTCGGCCTCGAGCAGCCAGTCCGCGTAGGCGCTGGTCGGCATGAACGCCTCCCACAGGTAGGCCTTGAAATCCTGGCTTTGCACGAACACGCACTCGGTGGGCCCGTCGGCCTCATCCCAATGCACCATCGGGATGTTCGCTGCCTTCAACCCCTCAGCCATCATGTCCAGCTCGGCCTTCTTCTTCAGGCAGCGCGGATCGGTGCGTAATGTTTCAGGCGATGCTGGCGGGACGGAGTTCTCCGCTTCCCACGTCAATAGCGACCGCCGGTTGGGGTCCTGATCTAGCAGATAGCTCGCCAACGATGTACCGGTCCGCGGCAAGCCAAGAACCACCAGCGGACGTTCGATGCGTTCCGCACCGACCTCGGGATGCCGCTTGAGGTAATCGACGACGCGCAGTCGGTTCCACAGGGCGTCGACGAACCGGCCGTAGACGTAGTCGCGTCCCCCGGCGGTCACACCGGGCGCGGATTCGACGGTCTGCACCAGAATTGTCAGACCCTCGCGCCACGAATCACTACCGAAGTCGTCGAGGCCGGCGCGCTCGCACGCGCGGGCGACCAGGTGCTCGACTTCCGGAGTGTTCTGGGTGCTTCGCAAGGTCGCCATGCGACCAGAGACTATACGATCGTAGAGAACAAATGTTAGGTTAGGCAGCGGACGCGGCATGGGAGGTTGACTGCTGGTGCCATCGCTGGACTCGCTGGTGAAACAAGGCGAGGGCGATCAGGACGCCGTCGATGTTGGCGACGGCATATTTATGTCCAGAAACATCGCCAACAGCTACCTGGTGACGACGGCCGACGGCGACGTGCTGATCAACACCGGCACCGACTTCGAAGCCGCCCGAATCAAGGCGCGTTTTGACCGGGTGAGCAGCGGGCCGCTTCGAGTCATCGTCTTCACCCAGGGCCATCCGGACCATGTGGGTGGGTGGAGCCTCTTCCACGGGCCCGGTGTTGAGACCATCGCTCAGGCGAACCACACTGATGTCCGGGAGTACTGGCGGCGCCTGCACCCGTTTTACTCGCGGCGCATCATGAGGCTGTGGGGCGCATTCGTGGATGTCGACGCGGCGTCGCTGAAACTACCGCCGGAACCAGCGCTCACCACCACGTTCATCGACAGCCATGCGTTCGAGCTCGCAGGCCGCCGGTTCGAGCTTTACTCCACCCCGGGCGGTGAGACCACCGACGCCCTTGTCGTCTGGATGCCTGAGCACCGGACCGCCTTCATCGGTAACCTGATGGGGCCGTTCTTCGGTCATGTGCCAAATCTGTACACCTTGCGCGGGGACAAGATCCGCAGCGCGATGGCATTCATCCACTCGGTGGACCGGGTAATCGCACTCGGGCCCGAGACGCTCATCAACGGTCACGATGTCTTTCGCGGTGCCGACGAGATACGGCACACGATGACCACAGTCCGAGACGCCACGGCTTATCTGCGCGACCGGACCATCGAGGGGATGAACGCGGGCACCGACCTGTGGACCCTGATGCATGAAATCAGGCTGCCGGCCGATCTTGCGCTACCCGAGGTGCACGGCAAGGTGCCATGGATCGTGCGGGCAATCTGGGAAGAACACGTCGGCTGGTTTCGGTACGAGTCGACCACCGAGCTCTACGACGTACCGCCGTCGGCGGTATGGCCCGACATCGTCGATCTGGCCGGCGGCGTCGCCGCTCTCACCGAGCGCGCCCATACTCACGTCGAACAGGGACGTGCCCTGCAGGCGCTGCACCTGACCGATATCGTCCTTGGCCACTCACCCAGTGACCCCGGCGCATTACGGGTGAAGCGTGCTGCCCTCGAACAGCTCCTAGCCGCCTCCGGACGGGAGAACTTCAGCGAGACGCAATGGCTGGAGCAGGAAATCAAGAAGACCACCGACGATACGGAGTGCGAATGAAGCCCGAGGACCTCTACCACACCGGCATCGTGGTCGACGACTTCGATGAAACCCTGGATTGGTTCATCAAAGTCGCCGGCTACCGGTGGACCGACGTGGTCGAGGTCGACCAGGTCGCCCAGACGCCGGACGGTGAGATCACCATTCCCATGCGAATGGCGTACTCGGGGAGAGACCCTCGGGTGGAGCTTCTGCAGACAGTTCCCGGAACGATCTGGGTCCCTGCGGATTCGGGCGTGCATCATCTCGGCTACTGGTCCGACGACGTGGAGTCAGATCTTGCGACACTCGAGGCGACCGGCATGCGATACGAGGTGAAGGCATTCAACCCGGATGGGTCCGGGGAACTTCTGTGGGCGTACTGCAAAGGCCCGGCCGGACCGCGTATTGAGCTTGTCAGCCGGGCTATGGAACCGTTCATCCACTACTGGTTCGCCACTGCCGACACCGCCTCGCAATCAGGCTGACATGACCGTCACGTCACGAACGCATTTGCGCCATGGTTGCTTCGGCCCATCCGGTTCGGGCTAATCGCGGCAGCCGCAGATGCCAGCGAACTCATCCAAACAGCACAGGCGGCCGACGGGGCAGGCTATTCAACGATCGGACTCAATGATCACTTCAACTCAACCGTCGCACCGTTAGTCGGTCTCCAAGCGATGGCAGGCGCCACGTCGCGCCTACGACTCTCGACAGCGGCGCTCAATCAAGACCTGCGACATCCCCGGTGCTGGCCAAGGAAGTGGCTACCCTCGACGTCTTCTCTGGCGGACGGGTGGAGCTTGGCCTAGGCGCAGGATGGGTGCGCGCCGACTACGTGCAATCTGGCATCGCGTTCGAACCGGCATCCCGGCGGATCGTCCGGCTGGAGGAAATCATCGACATCGTCAAGCAGCTATTAGCCCAGGGGACATGCAATTTCGCCGGCAAGCACTTCACCATCGCCGACCTCGAAAGCAATCCGCCGCCGATGCAACGCGGCGGACCTCCGATCCTGGTCGGACGTGGAGGGCGAAGAATCTTGTCTATGGCCGCGCGGTACGAAGCCGCAGGACCTGGTGCCGATCGTCGATCGGCTGGCGGGTATCTAATCCGTTGATTTCACGCAGGCCTTGCGAGAACTCGGAGGTCTTCTCTATCAGCGAAAGCAAACCTGAACCGTGCCGCTTCTTTTTGTGAAATTCTCGCCGAGCGCCGGATCTGTTCGATCGCGATTTCACCACCGCCGCGCCCAACCGCGAGTGGGTCACCGGCTTCGTCGTTACGGTGCCATGGAGCTAGGTGCTAATGCCAAGCCGATCGCAGACCGCGAAGACTTCGTCGAAGATCGAGCCGGGAACGGTGAACGGTTCTGTGGCCGACACCTCGGACAGATGGGCCGCGATGTCGTCGGCGGTCGGGTTGCTGCCCTTTTCCGCGAGCCAGCCCTGGCCGAGGCCGACGAAGACCCGCGCGAAGCGCCCGGCGCAGGCGGAATAGTTGTGATGGGTGAAACCGCAGGACCGGCTGGCCAGGAACACGACGATGGGCACCACCAGTTCAGGCTGGATTACTTTCAGAAAGCCTGTCTCCTCAAGGACTTTCGGGTCGCCAACGGTTTCGGTGACCATTCGCGAGAAACCGAACGGCAATACAGTGTTGGCCAGGATGCCGTGCTGCGCGCCCTCGATGGCGATGACGTTGGCCAACCCGACCAGGCCCGCCTTGGCCGCCGCGTAATGGGCCTCCAGCGGCTGCCCGAACACGCCCGCCGAGGAGGTGATGAACACGAATCGGCCGTAGCCCTGCGATTTCATCACCCTATATGCGGGCTGGCTCAAATAAAACCCGCCGTCCAGGTGTACGCGCAGCATGCGCCGCCAGTCGTCGCGCGACAGTTCGTCGAAGGCAACGCTGTTGAAGATCCCGGCATTGCTCACCACCGCGTCCAGGCGGCCGAACCGTTCGACCGCGGCCCCCACGATCGCCTCTCCGCCCTCTGGGCTGTCGACGGAGTCGTGTGATGCCACCGCTACACCGCCGGCGCTTTCGATTTCCGCGACGACCTTGTCGGCGACGCCGGGATCCGCACCCTCGCCGTGCATGGATCCGCCCAGATCGTTGACCACCACCGACGCGCCGCGTCGCGCAAACTCAAGCGCGTAGAGCCGGCCGAGGCCCCGACCCGCTCCGGTTACGATGACAACCTGACCGCTGAAGTCGATCACGGCGAGCTGCTCCTTCGTTGTCGGATAGACTGTGCCAGTTGGGCGCCCACGTGCATGAGGTAGTGATCGGGTCCGCCGGTGAATTCGTTCCAGCTCAGCAGCCGCTTGAGGTAGAGGTGCGCGTCGTGCTCCCAGGTGTAGCCGATGCCGGCGAACACCTGAATCGCGGTATCACCGACGGCGGCGAGCCGCCCCGCGAACGCCTTGGCCCGCACCGCCGCCAGGTGACGCTCGTCGGTACCGGCGGCGTCGGCCGCCCACAGCGCGTGGATCACACCGCTGCGGGCCAGCTCCACGGTCTCATACATGTCGACACACAGGTGCTGCACCGCCTGAAACGACCCGATAGGGTGGCCGAACTGACGGCGCACCTTCGCGTAGTCGACGGCGAGATCCAGGACCGCCCGTGCGGCGCCCAGCGCGTCGGCGGCGCGCGTGACCAGGATGTCGTCGGCGAGCGCCTGAACCGCTTCCGGTGAGGCGTCGGCAAGACGTTGCGCCGGCGCGTCATCGAGGGTGACACGAAACTGTTTGCGGGTCTGGTCGATACCATGCTCGGGTGCCACCACAACGCCAGATGACGCTGAATCCACAGCGAAAAGTCCTGCGCCGTCCGGACCGTCAGCAAGCACAAGCAGGACATCGGCCGCGGCGGCATCTGCTACAGCGTCGATCTCGCCTCGCAGCACAGCACCGTCGCCCCGCTCGATAGCCGCCGGCCGGGCGCCGCCAAGGGCGCCGACCGTCGCGATCACGGTGCCGTCGCTGATGGCCGTCAAAAGTGCGGCGGCCTCGGCGCCGAACCGCGCGAGGGCACGCGGCGCGGCGACCGCCGTTGACAGCCACGGTCCGGGGTGCAGTGCGGCGCCGAGCTCTTCGGCGACGATGCCGGCTTCCACCATGGTCATACCGGCACCGCCGCACTCCTGCGGTACCAGCAGACCCGTGGCGCCCAGCTCGGCCAGGCCCCGCCAGACCACATGCGTGGTGCCGGTGAGATCCTCGAGCATCGGACGCACATGCCCGGAAGTCGTCGCCTTCTCGGCGAGAAAGCGCCGCACGGTATCGCGCAGTGCCGCCTGTTCGTCGGTGAGCTCGAGGTTCATTGGCGCGGGAACCCGAGGACGCGCTGCGCGGTGATGTTCTTGTTGATTTGGGTTGTGCCGCCCGCGATGGTGAGCGAACGCGACGTCAGGCGGTAGTCGGCCCACCGACCGTTGGCACTGCGCGAGCCGAGCACATCGAAGGCCAAAGCGGCGATGTCCTGGCCGATTTCAGCCCAGATCGTCTTCGCGAGGCTGGCCGAACCCAGCGGGTCGCCGCCGTGCAGCATGGCCGAGATCGAGCGCTTACACAGCACTTCGAGGTATTTGATGCGCACGGCGATCTCGCCGAGGCGCCGCAGCGTCACCGGGTCGTCGAGTGGGCTCTGACCATCGAGTTCAACCTCGCCAAGATCGGCGACCAGATCCTCCAGCCGCAGCTGCATCTCGGTGTAAAGGCGCGCGGCTCCGGAGCGCTCGTGGCTCAGTGTGGTGGTGGCGATCCGCCAGCCTTCGTTGACCGGCCCGAGCAGGGCCTCTACCGGTACCCGCACCCCGGTAAAGAACATCTCCGCGAAATCCGTGTCGCCGTTGAGCGTGACGAGCGGCCGGACCTCGATACCCGGTAACGACATGTCGACGATCAGACAGGAGATGCCCTGGTGTTTAGGCGCATCCGGATCGGTGCGCACATACAGCTGACACCAGTCGGCGCGGTGCCCCAGCGAGGTCCAGATCTTCTGGCCGTCGACCACGAAGTGGTCGCCCTCGCGCACGGCGCGGGTCCGCAGCGAGGCGAGGTCGGAGCCGGCTTCGGGCTCGGACATGCCCTGACACCAGATATCGTCCGCGCGGACCATACGGGGGAGCAGCGTGTGTTTCTGGGCCTCGGTTCCGTACTGCATGATCGCCGGCGCGATATTGTTGATCCCAATCACGTTGAGCGGGAGCGGCGCCCGGGCGCGTGTAGTTTCCTCGGCGTAGACGAGCTGCTCGAGCATCGTCGCTCCGCGGCCGCCGTACTCGCGCGGCCAGGACACCGCGGCCCAGCCCGCGTCGGCCATCCTGCGATCCCAGGCGCGAAGCGTCTCGAACGCGGCATCGTCCGCGCCCGCCCGGCGGCGGGCCGCCACCACCTCATCGGTCAAGTTCGCGGCCAGCCACGTTCGCAGCTCCTCGCGGAACTGTTCCACCTCCGCCGGGTATGCGAAATCCACGTTGCCCTTTACCGAACCTCACGCGATTGACTGCAGCCAATGCCGGACTCTACGGTGGAACAGATATTTGGTCAACTAGGGCATAGGCGTTGAATTTTGGCGAACGACGACGTCATTGCTGAGCGTGTGCAGCGACTGAACCTGCTTGCGTCAGCACTGTCCGGCTACGCGCTGCGGGTGGCGCCGGTCGAACCGGGCACGCCGGCGTGGACGGATGGCCGCACCGTATTTCTCGACTCCGAGGCCAGCACCCGCAGCCAGGTCGAGGCACTTGCCGTGCAGGCGTCGCTGCTCGCGGCCGGAAGTCTGGAACCGAACGTACTCCGCAGGCTCGTCCGCCGTCGCACATTAGCCAGGCGCTATCTTGCCGTCGAAGCCCACCGGGCATTGGCGGCGAACGAGCACGTGCTGCCGCCACGGGTGCGCTCGCTCATCGACCGCGACATGGCCGCTCGCAGCGATTCACCTGCCGCGTCCCTGGAAGTGGCGTTGAGCCGGCAACCGATTGCCGACCCGCCGGAGGTCTTCGGCGTCATCCGGGCCCGAAATGTGTTGGTTGGAAAAAACCGCGCATCGCCGACGGAGCCGAACCGGCGCCTCGAGCAGCGGAGGCAAAGTCGGGCGCGGGCCGAGCTGGACGACGACGCTGGTGGCGTCGACACCTTCTCCAGCCCGGTAGGCGGCGGGGGCGCGCTCGGCCGATTGCTCCAGAAGATGCTGCGAGTGGTGCGCCGGCTCGACGAGGGCGGCCCTCCCGGCGTGGACGCGCCGACGCGTCGGACGCGCTCGGGTACACGCCGCGGCGGCAACGCGGTGGTCTCGGCCGCTGAAGCGGGCGCGTTCGAGGAAAGCCCGCGCACAGGGACCGCAACGAAATATCCGGAGTGGGACGTTCATCGACGGCGGTATCGGCTGAACTGGTGCACAGTCCGGGAGGTGACGCCGGACCCGAAGGACGGCACTTCGCCGCAGTTGTCGGATGCGCGGTTGGGCCGAGCGCTTGCCCGTCTGAGGATGGGCCTGGATCGGTGCCACCGGGAGGTTCAGGGCGATGATATCGACATCGACGCTGCGGTTGAGGCACGCGTGGAAGCGATGGCCGGGTCGGCCCCCGACGACGCGGTCTACCTGGACAACCTACGTCGCCTGCGTGACCTTTCGGTGCTGGTCCTGCTCGACGTTTCCGGCTCGGTCGCCGAGGCCGGCACAATCGGCCAGACCGTGCACCAGCAGCAACGGGCGGCCGCCGCAGCGTTAGTCTTCGCGTTGCACCATCTGGGGGATCGGGTGGCGCTGTACGCATTTCATTCGCAGGGCCGGTCCGCTGTTCACCTGATGCCGGTGAAACGTTTCGATGACAAGCTTGACGCCTTGGTGATGCGGCGTCTCAGCGGCCTCATGCCCGGCGCGTACTCCAGACTCGGCGCGGCGATCCGTCATAGCGCGACGGTGTTGGACCGCCAGGGCGGCACCACGCGGCGATTGCTTGTGGTGTTGTCCGATGGGTTGGCTTACGACCATGGCTACGAACGCGTCTACGGCGCGGCCGATGCGCGCCGAGCGCTTGCCGAGGCTCGTCACCGGGGCATCGGCTGCCTGTGTCTGACTATCGGCGCCGGCACCGATGTGGAGGATCTGCAGCGCGTGTTCGGCAGTGCGGCCCATGCCACGATTCCGCGGCTTGAGCAGCTGGGCCAGCTGATCGGTCCGCTGTTCCGATCCGCGCTGCGCTCGGCGGAGGTTCGCCGGCGGGTGTCATCAAGTCGGCTGACAGCGGCCCATGCCTGGTCCGATAGCACGGCGGGCGCGGGGAAAGGATAACGATGCCGGGTTCAGAGGTCCGTCCGTATTACGTGCCGGTCGGTAACGAGGAGCATGTGTTCAAAGCGGCTTTCCGGCAAGGATTGTCGGTTGTGCTCAAGGGTCCCACCGGATGTGGAAAGACACGCTTCGTCGAGGCGATGGCCTATGACCTCAAACGCCCGCTCATCACCGTGGCCTGTCACGACGACCTGAGCACTGCTGATCTGGTGGGACGGTTCCTGCTGCGCGGTGGTGACACGGAGTGGGTCGACGGACCGCTGACCCGCGCGGTGCGCGAAGGCGCGATCTGCTACCTGGATGAGGTCGTGGAAGCCCGCCAGGACACCACAGTCGTGCTTCACCCGCTAACTGACCATCGCCGCCAGCTTCCGATCGAGCGCCTGGGCGTAACCCTTGACGCAGCCCCGGGTTTCTGCCTGGTGGTCTCCTACAACCCCGGATACCAAAGTGTTCTCAAGGATCTCAAGGACTCGACGCGCCAACGGATGGTCGCCATCGAACTCGGATTCCCGGCGGCAGACGTCGAGGAGAAAATCGTCGCCGTGGAAGCCGGGATCGACCACGACGTGGCGGCCCAGCTGGTGAGGGTCGGCCAGGCGATCCGTCGCCTCGAGAATGTGGGGCTGCGCGAGGTGGCGTCGACTCGGGTGCTGATTGCGGCCGGGCGGCTCATCGGCGCAGGGCTCAGCCCGCGCGAGGCGGCCCGCGCCGCCATTGTCGGGCCGCTCACCGACGACGCGACTGTGACCGCGGGGCTGGTGGAGCTGATGGATGCGTACCTGGCCGACACGAGCAGCCCTGATTGACCATCACGGCACGCGACGCTAGTGTCTGAACAAATATTAGGTTTATCGATGGCGGGGCCGGGCGGGCAGCCGTTCCAGTGGAGGTGAGATGTCCTACGAGAGCGCCGCGGAGCCGATCAAAATCGGTTATCTCTTCGACTTTTTGCTGCCAGAAGGCTATCCGCGGGAGATGCGAGACGACCTCACCCAGCCATTCGATCTGGTGTTCAGCGAAGGGGTGAAACAGGGGATTATCGACCGCTCGGTCCAGATCGTATACCGGGAGGTCGAAGGGCTTCCGAAGGGAACGGTCAAGGCGGTGATCGACGCCTTCGGTGAACTGGTCGACGAGGGCTGCCTGGTGGTCTTCGGCCCGCACATCAGCGAGAACGCCGTGCCGACGCGTGAAGCGATCGAGGAGCGCTTCCGGGTTCCCGCGATCAATGTATGCGGTAGTGACGAGTGGTTGGGCGAGTGGACCTTCGCGTTCCCGCAAGGGTCGTTCACCGACGAACCGATCTTCTGGGCCGATCTGCTGGCCAAGGGCGGTCATAGTGAGGTCGGTGTATTGACCGAGCGGTCGCTGGTCGGTGAAAGCTACCTGAGGAACTTCCGAAACGCGTGTGAGCGCAAGGGCATTCGGATTGTGGCAGAAGCGTCGATCGCGCAGACGGCACAAGATGTCAACGAAGCGGTGCGCAGCTTGCACGAAGCCAAGGCGCAAGCGATTGTGCACTGCGGTTTCGGTTTCGGGATCGTCTTTATCAATCCGGCGTTGCAAGAGCTGAACTGGGATCCGCCGCGATACACCAGCACCGCGTTTCAGAACGCGTGGATCAACCCGGTGCTGTGGAACGCCTTTCTGGGCTGGATCGGCATCGACCAGTACGACGAGGGCAACCTGGTCGGGCAGCGCTTCTTGGACCAATACCAGGCGGCTTATGGCCGGCGGCCGCAGTATTGCGTGCCGGTGGTGAACCGCGATGTGGCTGCGACCCTGCTGCGTGCCTTCGCAGACGCCCACCCGTTGAGCCCGCGCGGCGTGAAGGAAGCTTTGGAACGGGTGAAAATGTTGCCGGCTGCGGCGGGTGCGCCCGGTACCAGGGTTTCCTTCGGAAAGTGGACCCGCCGGGCGTGGATGGGCGCCGGCTACCTGGTGGCGCGCCGCCTGGATCCGGACGGCGTCAACTCCCATCTCGTCGACCGCTTCGGTGAGGAATAACGATGACCGCGGAACAGACCCAGCCGTCGTCGAAGCCGTCTACCGCCGGCCCGGTCGCCGAATCGATGAAGCGACCATTCCTGACCGCACTGGGAATCCTCGTCGCACTCGCCGTGTTGGGCGTCATCGCCTACTACGCGCGCACCGGCGCGGTCTCCGACCGTATCCGCAACCCGGATGTTATCGGCGCCCCCCGCCCGGTGAGACCGCTGTTTGGTTATAGCCATTGGCTGGGGCTCTTGCAGATCTACACGATCGTCGTAATGGCCGCCATCGTCGTCGCGTTCGTGATCGCCTGGCGGCGCCACCCCCGCCACCCCATTCTGCTGATGGCCATCGTGACGACGGTGATCGTCTGGCAAGACCCCATCATGAACTGGGCCCCCTACGCCGTCTATAACCCGCAACTGTGGCACTTCCCCGAAGACTGGCCTTTGGTGTCGCTGTCGCCGACGGTCGAGCCGTTCCTGGTCATCGGCTATGTGACGTTCTATTTGCTGCCCTACTTCCCGGCCATCTGGATTCTGCGCCGCATTCAGGCCCGTCGGCCGGTGGACTCGTTCGTCTGGCGCCATCCGCTGATCAGCCTGGCGGCACTGATCGTCGTCATCGGGTTCATCGTCGACGCGATCATGGAGATCACGCTGGTTCGCACCGGCATGTATATCTATTCCCAAGTGATTCCGTGGCTTTCGGTTTTTTCGGGCAAGCCGTGGCAATTCCCGTTGATCTACGAGTCCGCCCTCGTCACGTTGGTGATGGTGCCTGCCGGCGTGTTGCTCTACCGCGACGACACCGGCCGCACGGTGGCCGAAAAACTCGCGCAACGGGTCCGGGTTTTCGCCAATCGCCCGACCCTGGGCATGTTCGTGGTGATGCTTGTCATCGTCAACGTCGCCTACTTCGGATACGGGCTGAGTTTCGCGATTGTCAAATGGACCAGAACCGCCACCTCCGTGGCCTGCCCGTGGCCGTACCCGGAGGCCAAGGTGTATGACCCCCAGGGCTTTTACGAAAAGAACGGCCAGCCCGGCCCGTATTCGGTGGGCATCTGGTCGACGTGGATGAGCGCCCAGCCCCACGGGCGGCCGCACGTGCAGCCACCGGCCGATGGGGGACGCTGCGGGGCGGCCCATGGGTGAGCCGCGCAGCATCGTCATCACCGGCGCTTCCCGCGGACTGGGTCTGGCGTCGGCCGCCCATATGCACCGACTGGGATGGCGCGTCGTGGCCGCCATGCGCTCACCCGACACCGGCCTGGAAAAGCTGCGGGCCAAGACCGGCGCCGACGTCGACGATCCCCGGCTGATCGCCATCCCGTTGGACCTCACCGATTCCGCGTCGGTCACGGCTGCCGCCAAAGCAATCGAAGACGCGGTCGGGGCCCCGCACGTGCTGGTGCACAATGCGGGGATCTCCGCGGCCGGGATGGTCGAGGAGACACCGATCGACCTGTGGGACCGGATGTTCGCGACGCACGTTTTCGGCCCGGTGTTGCTGACCAAAGCGCTGTTGCCGTCGATGCGGGCCGCGGGGCGAGGACGAATTGTCGTGATCTCGAGTCAGGGCGGTGTGCGGGGCATGCCCGAAATCGCGGCGTACTCTGCGGCCAAGGGCGCACTGGAACGCTGGGCCGAATCATTGGCCGGCGAGGTGGCGCCGTTCGGGCTCGGTGTCACGGTCGTGGTGACCGGCATGTTCGATACCGACATCATCACCGACGCGGGAACCTCGGACCACCGCGACTTCAGCGGACCGTATGCCGCGCTGCACCGCAAAATCGATCGGCGGGGCCGTTTCGCGATGCGGTTCGCGCGCCCGCCCCGGCGGTTCGCCCAAGGGCTCGCCAAGGCGGTCGATGACCCCGCGCCGTTTGCCCGGCATGCCGTCGGCGTCGACGCCCGGATGTTGCTGGTTGCCAATCGGCTGCTTTCCAGTAAGGCTCTCCATAGAGTTACCCGTCTGGCGATGGGCCTCCCCCGTCCCGGCGCTCTGTGGAACGCCCCGTCTGAAGAGAGCGAGAACCATGACTGAGACCCAGAAGGTTCGGTTCGAGTCCAAGATGCTGATCGACGGCAAGCTCGTCGACGGGCAGGCCGGCACCTTCACCAACATCAACCCGGCCACCGAAGAGGTGCTGGGCGAGGTCGCCGATGCGTCGAAGGCCGATATGCACCGGGCCATCGACGCCGCACGGCGCGCCTTCGACGAGACCGACTGGTCGACTAATCGGCGCTTCCGCAGAGCGTGCCTCGAGCAGTTCCAGGAAGCACTGGAAGCCGAGAAGGAGGCGCTGCGCGAAGAGCTCATCGCCGAAGCCGGGTGTCCGCGCGCGATCACCTACGGGCCCCAGCTGGATGCGCCGCTGGCCGACGCACTGAAATACCCGATCAAGCTGATCGACGAATACCCGTGGGAGACAGACCTTGGCACCACTATGGTCTCGCTCACCGGCCAAATGACCGCCCGCAAGGTGTGGCGCGAACCGGTGGGCGTGGTCGGGGCGATCGTGCCGTGGAACTTCCCGTTCGAGGTCAGCATCCACAAGCTGGCTCAGGCCCTGGCCACCGGCAACACCGTGGTGCTCAAACCGGCGCCGGACACCCCCTTCAACGCGACCCGGCTCGGGCGCCTGATCACCGAGTGCACCGATATCCCGGCCGGGGTTGTCAACGTGGTCACCGCATCCGACCACCTGGTGGGCGAGGAACTGACGCTTTCGCCGAAAGTGGATTTGATCTCCTTTACCGGCTCGACCGCGGTCGGCAAGCGGATCATGGAGAAGGGCGCGGCGACGATGAAGCGGCTGTTCCTCGAGCTGGGCGGCAAATCGGCCACCATTGTCTTGGAAGACGCCGATTTCGCCGCCGCGTGTGCGATCGGCATCGCGCCGTGCATGCACGCCGGCCAGGGCTGCGCCAATCCAACCCGCCTGCTGTTGCCCCGCTCTCGCTACGACGAAGGGGTAGCGATTCTCAAAGGAATGTACGAGAACGTTGCCCCTGGTGACCCGCAGGATCGGGCGACGCTGTGCGGACCGGTGATCTCGGACAAACAGCGTCAGCGGGTGCTGGGTTACATCGAGAAGGGTATCGAGGAAGGAGCCACCTGTCTGGTCGGCGGGACCGAGCCCCCAGCCGGCTTTGACAAAGGATTTTGGGTACGGCCAACACTGTTCGTCGATGTCGACAACACGATGACCATCGCCCAAGAGGAAATCTTCGGCCCGGTGCTCGCCGTCATCCCCTACGACGGCGAGGAAGACGCCATCCGAATCGCCAACGACAGTGCCTACGGGCTGGCGGGCAATGTGATGTCGGGCTCGCTGGAGCACTCCTTGGCGGTGGCGCGGCGTCTGCGTGCCGGCTTCATCGGTGTCCAGGGCGCCGCACCCTACGGCGCCGACACGCCATTCGGCGGCTACAAGGCCAGCGGGGTGGGCCGCCAGAACGGTGTCGCCGGGTTCGACCAATACACCGAGATCAAATCGGTGGGCTATCCCGCCGGCTGAAGGAGAAATACCGGAGTGGACCTGTTTGACGATCTTGAGGACTTCGGCAAGTTCGACGATGTGGTGTCCGGTGATGTCCGGGACCCCTATAGCGGGCTCGCCGCGATGCGGCGGGAACAACCCGTGCAACGCCTGGACACCTCGACCATGCCGCACGAAGAGTCCAAGCCCGTCTTCATGGTCTACCGCCACGAAGAGGTCCAGCAGATGCTGCGGGACAACCAGACGTTCTCCTCCGCGATCGTCATCGACGCATTCGGGGACGCGCTGGGCAAACACGTCATGCTCGGGATGGACGAACCCGAGCACGGGCGCCACCGCGCACTGGTTTCCAAGGCCTTTTCACAAAAGGCTTTGGCCCGTTGGGAGCACGAGCTCATCGGGCAGGTGGCTAACCAGCTGATCGACCGGTTCGCCCACCGGGGGCGCGCCGATCTGAGAAGCGAATTCACCTTCCCGTACCCCACTCAGATCATCGCCGGCCTGCTCGGTTTGCCACGCGAGGACTACCCGCAGTTTCAGCGCTGGTCGGTTGCGCTGTTGAGCATTCTGTTCAACCGTGAGCGGGGACTGGCCGCGTCAGAGGCGTTGCGGGAGTACTTCATCCCGATCCTGGCTGCTCGGCGCGAACAGCCGCGTGACGATCTGATCAGTGGGCTCGCGCAGGCTGAGATCGACGGTGAGAAGCTGTCCGACGAGGAGATTTTCTCCTTCCTGCGGCTGCTGCTTCCCGCCGGTGTCGAAACCACCTACCGGTCGCTGGGGAACCTGTTGTTCGGGCTGCTGTCCAACCCCGATCAGCTCGACGCGGTCCGGAGCGATCGGTCGCTCATTCCCCAAGCGATCGAAGAGGCGATCCGCTGGGAGCCGCCGCTGCTCACCATCACCCGGGTGGCCACCCGGGACACCGAGCTAGCCGGGGTGCCGATCCCGGCCGGCTCGGCGGTCATGCCGGTGCTGGGTGCGGCCAACCGGCAAGAAGATCGCTACCCGGATCCGGACCGCTTCGACATCTTCCGCCCGGCAAAGGCCCACATAGGGTTCGGTCACGGGGTGCATATCTGCCTCGGAATGCATCTGGCGCGCCTCGAGATGCGCGTTGCGCTCAATCTGCTCTTCGACCGGCTGCCCGGCCTGCGCCTTGATCCCGACGGCGACGACCCGCACATCCGGGGCCAGGTGTTTAGGTCACCGACTTCGCTGCCGGTGCTTTTCGGCTCGTCGTCGGCCAAGTAACCCCTCGCGCCCGCCTCTGTCGCCGACAGCCCGCAACGGGGGGCGGGAATTCGGGAGGTCCAGCTCGCACACTCGGTTAGCGTGTTCCCGTGACCAAGCCGCGGTGGCGTCGCGGGTTTCGGGTCGGCCGACGGTATAGCGCGGCGGTCCGGCCCGTCAGAGGCTCTCGGGCGGCTGCTCGCCGGTTGTTGGTTCACTACGCGATGGGGCTCACCTGCGCCCACGTGTCTGGCCTGATCGCGGCCGCGGTTATCTTGATCCCGCTCAACGGCCACACGGGCCGGCCAGTACATGATTTTTTCGCCGGAAAGAACCTGCTCACCATCGTCGTCCTGGTCGTGCTGGGCGGAGTAGCCGTCTGGGTCGGCGGCGTTCTCAATCTCGCTCCGGCGCTGCGCTGGTTTAGTCTTGGGCAGGAGCCGGATCCCCAACAACGCCGTACGGCAACGAAGCTGGCTGGCCGGCAGTCGCTGATCCTGGTTATGACGTGGGCGGCCAGCGGCATGGCCTTCATCCTGCTGAATCGTGATGCGGGGTCCGCTGTTGCGGTCCCGGCTCTGCTGGGTGTGGCGTTCGGTGCCGCTGCCGCGGTGAGCACCAGCCTGTTGCTCACCCAGCGCCCCCTGCGGGCGATCCTGGCCGTCGCTGCGCGGGATTCAGAAGGCATTGTGATGGTGCCGGGCGTGCTGGCGCGCCTGGTGCTGATGTGGCTCCTCTGCAGCGCACTTCCGTGCGGTGCGATCGCCAGTCTCATGTTCATCAAAGCCAACGGCTGGATCCTCGAAAAGACCGCGGCCGTGGAGATTGCGATTGTGGTGGTGTCGCTTGCGGCGGTGCTTCTGGGGCTGCCGGTGATGATCCTGACGTCCCGGTCGATTTCGGATCCGATCCACGAGGTCATCGAGGCGATGGCAGCGGTTGAACGCGGCCGAACCAGCACCTCCGTCGCCGTCTACGAACGCTCGGAAATCGGTCGGCTGCAAAGCGGATTCAATCGCATGGTCGCCGGCATCGCCGAACGTGAGCGGCTACGGGACTTGTTCGGTCGCCACGTCGGAGCTGATGTGGCTCGCCGTGCCCTGCAGGAGGGTGTATCGCTCTCTGGAGACGTCCGAGAAGCCGCGATCCTTTTCATTGACTTGGTGGGCTCGACCAACCTTGCTGCGAACCGGCCACCGCAAGAGGTGGCTCAGGTGCTCAACAACTTTTTCCAGATCGTTGTCCACGCTGTTGACCGGCGACACGGGTTGATCAACAAGTTCCAAGGTGATGCTGTACTGGCCGTTTTCGGGGCACCGCTCAGCGTCCCCGGAGCCGCGTCCGCGGCGTTGGCGACCGCACGTCTTCTGCGCGACCAGCTGCGCCAGCTGCCGCTCGTGGACTTCGGGATAGGCGTCTCAGCCGGATCCGTCTTCGCCGGAAACATCGGTGCGGAGAATCGCTACGAATACACGGTGATCGGCGATGCTGTCAACGAGGCTGCGCGGCTGGCTGATGTGGCGAAGACCTTCGCAGGAAGGGTTGTGTGTTCGGCAGCCGCCATTGATCGTGCCGACCAGGCCGAACGCCAACACTGGGCCTCGCGCGGCGACACGGTCCTGCGTGGACGCACCACACCCACACACGTTTTCGTACCGACGGGCACGTCGGCCTGAAAGAGGCGCTCTCGCAACCAGCCCGGCACCAGACTGCCCGGCCGGATGACCACTGGCGCACTACAGCCGCAATACGGCAATGGGCGGCCAATGCGATGGTTACTGCCGGCGTTGGGCTGCCTTGACCAGATTCGACCCGATGATCAGGCGCTGAATTTCGCTGGTCCCCTCGTAGAGCCGCAACAGCCGCACATCCCGGTAAATGCGTTCCACGGGAACCTCGCGCATATAACCGCTGCCGCCGTGAATCTGCACGGCCAGATCGGCGACTTTGTTAGCCATTTCGGTGCAGAACAGCTTAGCCACCGACGGGGCGATGCGGCGATCCTGATTATGCTCCCATTGGCGGGCGGTGTCGCGGACGAGTGCGCGCCCGGCCAGCACCCCGGTCTGCTGGTCGGCGATCATCGCCTGCACCAATTGGAAGTTGCCGATCGGTGTGCCGCCCTGCGTGGCAGTGGCCGCGTATGCCACCGATTCGTCGAGTGCGCGCTGCGCGGTTCCCACCGCAGCGGCGGCGATATGGATACGTCCGCGCGCGAGCGAGGTCATCGCCGCCCGATAGCCGATGTCTTCGCTACCGCCGACCAGGGCATCGGCCCCCACGCGCACGTCGGTAAAGCTGACGTCGGCGGTCCAGGCTCCTTCCTGCCCCATCTTGGCGTCCTTGGGGCCGACCGCGACCCCGGCGGTGTCCGCGGGCACCAGGAACACCGCGATCCCCGGGCCGTGCTCGTCGGCGGGCCGGGTACGCGCGAAGACCACGAACAAATCGGCGACGGGCGCGTTGGTAATGAATCGTTTCTGCCCGGAGATCACCCAATCATCACCGTCGCGAACCGCTTTCGTGCGCAGTCCGGCCGGGTTCGACCCCGCACCCGGCTCGGTGAGCGCGAACGAGGCGACGACGTCGCCGGCCGCCATCGGCCCCAACCAGCGGCTCTTCTGGTTATCGGTGCCGAACCCGACGAGCACCTGGCCAGCGATGCCGTTGTTGGTGCCGAACATCGACCGCAGCGCCAGCGAGGTGTATCCCAACTCCATCGCCAGTTCGACCTCTTGGATCAGGTTCAGACCCAGACCACCCCACTTTTGCGGTATCGCGTACCCGAACAGGCCCATCCGCTTGGCTTGGTCGCGCAGGTCGGTGGGCACGTTGTCGTGGGCCATGATCTCCTGCTCGCGCGGGACCACGGCGCTGCGCACGAAACGGCGGGTCTGCGCCAAGATCTCCTGGAAATCCTCGTCGCTGACTTCGCTCATCGACAAATGCTCCTTTTCGGCCGGTGGTGCGCGCGTCTTGCCACCGCGGGCAGAGCATTGCGCTGGGCGCGCCCGCGGCGGTGGGCAGATCCTATATGAAATATGATGTTGGCCGTCTGTCGGCCCTGTGTGGCCGGCTCCTGTCCAGCGATGTGAGGGTGGTGATGTGGTGTCGTTACTGGCCGACCGAACCGCGGTGGTCACCGGCGGTGCGCAAGGGCTGGGGTTCGCAATATCGGAACGGTTCATCGCCGAGGGGGCACGAGTGGTGCTCGGCGATGTGAACCTCGACGCGGCCAAGACCGCGGCGAAACAGCTTGGCGACGATGTCGCTGCCGCCGTGCGCTGCGATGTGACACTCGCCTCCGACGTCGACGCCCTGGTGGGAACTGCCCTCGAGCGCTTCGGCGGTCTGGACATCATGGTCAACAATGCCGGCATCACCCGTGACGCGACGATGCGCAAGATGACCGAGGAACAATTCGACGAAGTCATCGCCGTGCACCTGAAAGGAACCTGGAATGGCACTCGGAAGGCGGCGGCGATCATGCGGGAGAACAAGCGTGGCGCGATCGTGAACATGTCGTCGCTGTCGGGCAAGGTCGGCCTGGTCGGGCAGACCAACTATTCGGCGGCCAAAGCCGGCATCGTAGGCATGACCAAGGCTGCCGCCAAGGAGCTCGCCCATGTCGGCGTGCGAGTGAATGCGATTGCGCCCGGCTTGATCCGCTCAGCGATGACCGAAGCTATGCCGCAACGTATTTGGGACGAGAAGGTTGCGGAGGTTCCGATGGGTCGGGCCGGTGAGCCCAGCGAGGTCGCCAGCGTCGCGCTGTTTTTGGCTTCCGACATGTCCTCGTACATGACCGGCACGGTGATCGAGGTCACCGGGGGGCGATTCATGTGAGGATCCGCCAAACCGTGATCTGCGAACCCGTGCGGACCCCCATCGGTCGCTACGGCGGGATGTTCAAGGCGCAGAGCGCTGTCGACCTCGGTGTCGCCGCCTTGCAGGGGTTGCTCGAGCGAACCGGAATCCCACCCGAATCGGTCGAAGACGTCATCCTCGGTCACTGCTATCCCAGCAGTGAGGCGCCGGCGATCGGACGGGTAGTCGCGTTGGATGCCGGCCTGCCAGTGACGGTGCCGGGTATGCAGATCGACCGCCGCTGCGGGTCCGGGTTGCAGGCGGTGATTCACGCGTGCCTTCAAGTCGCCAGCGGCGACGCCGATCTCGTCGTCGCCGGCGGAACCGAGAGCATGAGCAACGTCGTCTTCTATTCCACCGACATGCGCTGGGGTGGTGCCCGCACCGGAATCCGGGTGCACGACGGTCTGGTTCGGGGCCGCACCACCGCGGGTGGACGCCACCACCCGGTGCCGGGCGGGATGTTGGAAACCGCCGAGAACCTGCGCCGCCAATACGGAATCTCGCGGGTCGAGCAGGACGAGATTGCGGTGACGTCACACCGGCGTGCAGTCGCCGCGCAGCAGAACGGTATATTCGCCGAGGAGATCATCCCGGTTGCGGTACGGACCCGCGCGGGCGAGCAACTCATCGATACCGATGAGCACCCTCGTGCTGATACCTCGCTGGAATCACTGGGCAAGCTCAAACCCGTTCTGCTCGATGACGATCCGGAAGCAACCGTCACCGCGGGCAATGCCAGCGGGCAAAACGACGCCGCTGCCATGTGTGTGGTGACAACACCGGAGAAAGCCGCTGAACTCGGGTTGACGCCGCTGGTGCGGCTGGTGTCATGGGCTGTCGCCGGCGTGCCGCCCGGCATCATGGGGATCGGACCGGTGCCTGCCACCGAGGCGGCGCTGGCCAAAGCCGGTCTGCGGCTAAGTGATATCGACCTGATCGAATTGAACGAAGCTTTTGCCGCCCAAGTGTTGGCGGTGATGCGAGAGTGGAAGTTCACCGCCGCCGACCGGGAACGAACCAACGTGCACGGCTCGGGGATTTCGCTGGGACACCCGGTGGGTGCGACCGGGGCCAGGATGCTGGCGACGCTGGCGCGCGAACTGCATCGCCGCCAAGCCCGCTACGGGCTGGAGACCATGTGCATCGGCGGGGGACAGGGGCTTGCCGCCGTGTTTGAGCGGGTCACCGCCGAATGAGCATGCCGTTGACCGGAGTCAGGATTGTCGAGGTGTCCAGCTTCGTCGCCGCACCGTTATGCGGGATGACCTTGAGCCAGCTTGGGGCTGAGGTGATCCGGGTGGACCCGATCGGCGGGGCATCCGATATCCACCGCTGGCCGCTGGCAAAAAGCGGCAGGTCGATTTACTGGACCGGTCTGAACAAGGGAAAACGGTCGGCGACAATCGATTTACGATCGCCGGAGGGCCAACAGTTGGTGCAGCGGCTGATCGTCGACGGCGACGGTATCGTGGTGACCAACACCGGCTTGTCCTGGCTGTCCCACGAGCAGCTTGCCGGGCTGCGTCCCGATGTGATCCACGTGCAATTGCTCGGCCGCGGCGATGGGTCTACAGCCGTCGATTACACCGTCAACGCCGGGATCGGGTATCCGCTCGTTACCGGCCCGGCAACCCACGCCGGTCCGATCAACCATGTGTTGCCCGCCTGGGACGTGTGTTGCGGCCTTTATGCCGCCCTGGCCGTCGTGGCCGCCATCCGCCGTCGTGACCAGACCGGGAAAGGTGCGCGCATCAGCGTGGCTTTGGAAGACGTGGCGCTGGCCACCGCCGGAAACCTGGGGCTTTTGACCGAGCCTCAGGTATCCGGCACCGAACGGCAGCGCCTCGGCAATGCCATTTACGGCCAGTACGGCCAGGATTTCACCAGTCGCGACGGCGTCGCATTCATGGTCGTCACGTTGACGGGCAGGCATTTTCGCGAACTGGTCCAGGTCACCGGCACCGGGGCGACTATCACAGCGCTTGCCGAAGCCTTGGGCGCAGACTTCAACGAGGAAGGGGACCGGTACCGATACCGCGATGTGCTGACCGGTCTGTTCACCCCCTGGTTCGCCGAGCACACCGCCGAGGAGATCAGCGCAGCGCTGTCGACCACCACGGTGCTGTTCGAGCGCTATCGGACTTTCGGCGAAGTCGTTGCGGAGCAACGGGTGACGTCGAATCCAGTGTTTACTCGGCTGCACCAGGAAGGTATCGGCGAGTATCTGGCCCCCGGCATGCCTGCCGCCTTCGATGGCGTGCACCCGGCGAGCCGGGCCGCGCCCGCGCTGGGCCAGGACACCGCGGCGATCTTGGCCGAGCATCTGGGGTTGAGCGCAGCCGACATCGCGCGTCTGGCAGAAGCAAAGACGATCGACTGTGCCCCCGGGAGAAGGGAAGCCGACCAATGACCAAACTCGCGCAGACGCTTGGCCTTACCGATTTTCAGACTGAGATCCTTTCGACGGTGCGGCAATTCGTCGAGAAAGAGATCATCCCTAACGCGGCCGAACTCGAGCGTACCGACACCTATCCTCAAGACATCGTCGAGCGGATGCGCGGCATGGGTTTGTTCGGGCTGATGATCCCGCAGGAGTATGGCGGGCTGGGCGAGTCGCTGCTGACCTACGCGCTCTGCGTCGAGGAACTCGCCCGCGGCTGGATGAGCATCTCCGGGGTGATCAACACCCACTTCATCGTTGCCTACATGTTGCTCCGGCACGGCACCGACGCGCAAAAGCAGCGGTTTTTGCCGCGGATGGCAACGGGGGAGACCCGCGGCGCGTTTTCCATGTCAGAACCGGAGCTGGGCTCAGATGTCGCCGCGATCCGCACCCGTGCCCAACGCAATCCTGATGGCAGCTACACGATTGACGGGCAGAAGATGTGGCTGACCAACGGCGCCAGCTCGACATTGATCGCGGTATTGGTGCGAACGGATGAGGGCGCGGAGAGCCCGCATCGCAACCTGACCACTTTCCTCGTTGAAAAGCCAACTGGTTACGGTGAAGTGGCTCCGGGACTGGTGATCCCGGGCAAGATCGACAAACTGGGTTACAAAGGCGTCGACACCACAGAGCTGGTTTTCGACGGCTACCGCGCGAGCGGTGAGGACATCCTGGGCGGCACGCCCGGGCAGGGGTTCTTCCACATGATGGACGGCATCGAAGTCGGGCGGGTCAACGTTGCGGCGAGAGCGTGCGGTGTCGGGATCCGCGCTTTCGAACTGGCCGTGCGTTATGCTCAGCAACGCCGCACGTTCGGCAAGCCGATCGCCGAGCATCAGGCCATCGCGTTCCAGCTGGCCGAGATGGCAACCAAGATCGAGGCCGCGCACCTGATGATGGTCAACGCCGCCCGGCTAAAAGATTCGGGGGAGCGCAACGACCTGGCGGCGGGCATGGCCAAATACTTGGCAAGCGAGTTCTGTTCGGAGGTCACCCAGCAGAGCTTTCGCATCCACGGCGGCTACGGTTACTCCAAGGAGTACGAGATCGAGCGGTTGATGCGCGACGCACCGTTTCTGCTCATCGGCGAGGGAACCAGCGAAATCCAGAAGTCCATCATCAGCAAGCGGCTGCTTGCCGAGTACCGGATGTGACCATGATGGTTCCGGAATTCGCTGCCCGGCCCCAGCTTTCCGAGGATGTGGCGCGCTTCGTTCGCCAGCGGATCTTCGACGGCACCTATACCGCAGGTGAGTATGTTCGGCTGGACCAATTGGCCGCCGAATTGGGTATCAGTGTCACACCGGTACGCGAAGCGCTTTTTGAACTGCGCGCCGAAGGATTACTCGCGCAGCAGCCCCGGCGGGGATTTGTGGTGCTGCCGGTGACTGCCCGAGATCTCACCGACGTCGCCAACGTCCAGGCTTATGTCGGTGGTGAACTGGCGGCCAGGGCCGCAATTAACATCGGTGAAGAGCAATTACGCGATCTTAAGGCGATCCAGGTCGCACTGGAGGACGCCTATGCCCGTGGCGACGACCAAGGTGCGGTGCGGCTCAACCACGAATTCCATCGCGCCATCAACGTGGCTGCCGACTCGCCCAAACTTGCGCAAATGATGTCGCAGATCACCCGCTACGCACCGGAATCGGTGTTCCCGAGCATTGCGGGCTGGCCGGGGCAGTCGATGAAGCACCATCGGCGGGTGCTGGCTGCGCTGGAAAAACACGATGACAAGCTCGCCCGCCATGCCATGTCGGATCACCTGTCCGCCGGCGCGGTGCCGTTGATCGAGCACCTCATCGAGCGGGGCGTTGTCGAGCAGGGGAGTGGCGTGACATCCCGGCGACGGGGCCGTCGACAGAACTGATTGACTTATCCTGCCGCCCTCAGCGGGTCGGTAAGGGTGCCCAGAACGTCGGGGCCAGCAAGTCTCTGAGGCCGCAGTTCTGGTGGCCGAGCACCGCTTATGCATACCAGGTTTCCTGGGCCCGACGTGTAGGCGAAACGCTCGGGGAGGAGTTTCGAGACGTGTCCGCGGGGTGTGGTTGTTCGATGGCCAACTGCCGCCTGCGGCGACGAAAAAGCTGAATTGACCGGCGAGCGTCCGGTTGTGCCCTTAGCGCCAGGTGGAAAAGGGGTACAACGATGTGGGATTGGCACGCAGATTGCCGATTCATCCACAAAGATGGTGTCATCGCGGACATCGATACCGCGCTGCCCGACCAGCCCCAACCGTGAATGGGGGCAGATCCAGCTTCGCGGCAAGTGCCGCAACACTTTTCACGGGGCATCGGGCCAGTGTGATAGAGAAGTCACGGCTGCTCATGATGGCCATGTATTGGTGAAGGGTGTAAAGGCCGGAAGCGGACTATCATAGGCTGGTTCCAGGCGCTGGGCCGCGAACATCGGGCGGGAGGATGCGATGGCACCACGCGATGTGCTTAAGGCCGACATTCCCGGATATGTGCAGGGTGGCGCGGCGAACACGCCCCCGCCGCCGATTAGTCCGGCCCCGGTGCCGCCACCGGCCTCGCCGATGGATGCTTTGTTGGGGTTGGTTCCCTTGGCTGCCAACACGAGCGTCCCTGCGGACAACACCGCAGCACAGGCCGGGTATGCGGATCGCGAGCTGAAGGTCGGTGACGCGCTCACAAAGTTTCCGGCCAATGAGGAGGAGTCAGCCGCCAAGCTGTCCGCCGTTGGCAGTGACCCTAATCAGATGCTGCAGATGGCCCAGCAGTTGCCGCAGATGGCCACCGGGGTCGCCCAGTCGGTTGCTGGCGCTATCGGCGGTTTGATTAACCCACTCGCCCAGATTCCGCAGCAGGCCGCCCAGGTGGGCCAGCAGGCCCTGCAGGCGGGCATGGGTGCCCTCCAGCAGAGCGCGGGCGGTGGGGCTGCGGCTGCTGAGGGCATACCCGCTGAGCTGCTGGGCGCCGAGGGCGCACTCGGCGCTGGTGAGGGAGGGCTCGGTGCTGCTGGCACTGGCGCGGCTGGTTTGGCGGACACCGCACCGGCCGCAATGCTTGGGCCGCCGCCGGCACCGTCGGCCGCAACCGTGCCGATGTCCGCGCCGAGCACACCGCCGGTGCCGCCCACCACACCCGAGCCGACGGCCGGCCCGAGGGGTGGGATGGGCGCGATGCCGATGGTGCCGCCGGGCGCGGTGCACGGCGGTGGGCCAGGCAGCGACGTCAAACCTGACACCAAACGGGTGGTCCCGCCGACGGTGAAAAACGGTGGTCCGGTGCAGGGGCGGATCATCACGCCCCCAGCTACACCCGAAGTGACAAAGCGCGTGGAGGGTAAGCCGGTCGCCAGTCGGCGCATCCTTTTGCCCGAACACGGCTCTGAAGACGACGGGGCTGATCAAACCCGGTGATGCTTTTGTGGCCGAGACTCCATCCGCGGGGTCTCGAGCCGGTGGGCGGCAGCTTCCTGGCTGCAGGGCCGATGTTCACTACTGGGTGGCGGCGGTGAGCTGCGACCGTGCACCTGCGAGACATCACCACCGCGGCGTTGATCGTCGCTGCCGGCGGCGACACGTGTGCCATCGACGACAGCCGACGAAGTGGCCGGCCCGCCCGGATCACCTTGAGGCCCCGATGGTCTGTGCCCTAACCATCCACGTCACCGGGGCGCTGGCTCGGGTCAGGATGTCGGTCAGGATGCGTTGGTGTCCGCGGCAGCGGGCTTTTCGCCCGCCCCGGGGATGGGCCGAGTGAGGTGGCTGATTTTGCGTGCTACCTCTGGCCGGTAGGACCGGTAATCGGCCTGCCAGGCCGGATCGCGTTGGCGGGCTTTGGCGTGTTGCAGGGCGGCTTCATGGGGGTGGATGCTGATCATTCGTCCCCGACGCGCTTTGGTGCACTCGGCGTGCAACCGCCAGGTTCGCCTCATCGCGGCCGATCGCGCGTACTTGGCGTTTTTGGCGATCCTGCCGTGGGACGGTGACGGTGGTGGGCGGCTCTGCCGCGGGGTAGTGCGCCTTTGCCGGCGTGCCGGGTGCCCGACGGAAGTGATTTGACCGCTATGGCTGCGGTGGTAGCTTTACCTGGCAGCTCGGGAAGGGGTCGGTGATGGCCGGTGACGCCGGGTTGCTGCGGTGTGGGGGGACCGATTGGCGCTGCGGCGCACAGCACGTCTATCAGGGTGCGAGTCACCTGTCGCGGGTGTCGTTGGACTCGACCCTGCTCGGCTCGTTCGCAGTCGCTGAGGCAGCTTACGACGGCCCAAGCGTCGCTCGTCCCGACCACGTCAAAACCTTGCGGGCCCACCAAGAGGTCCTCGGTGACGTTGGGGGCGAAGCGGATCAGGCGGTGTCGTCGTTCACCGTGATGGAAGAGCGCAGCGCCGTGACGTTGGTGGTGGTGCGGTGCAGCTTCGGCACATAAGCAAGGGCCTGCTGGTCATGTTCGCCGGTGGTGATCCGTGGAGGGTCAACCAAAGCCTCCAAAGTGGCCGGCCGGCGGAGATTTCCGATCTGGCGCAAGCATTTTATGACGCCGGTGAATCCACAAAAGAGGCTAAGAGCGCCTTCGGTCAAGCACGGGAGTGTTTCGAGAAGGCCTGGAATCGGGAGACCGGCGAGCATCCCATCAACGACTCCCCCGGGGTGCGGCGGGCCACCGCATCGTTGGGTGTGCAGGCTTCCCAATTGCCCGAGATCGCCGTCGATCTGGAAACCGTCGCGGCCGCTCTGGCCGAGGCGCAGCGCTTCGCAGGCGCGCAGATCGCCTCGCTCGAGAACGAGCTGCAGCAGATCGATGACGAGCTCGGCGAAGCCCTCGAACTGGAAAGAAACGGGCACCTGTCCGGGCTGGAAAAATCCGTCCTCGATCAACACATCACCGAGCTCGAATAGCAAGCCATCGATGACACCGCCGCAACCCTGCAGCGGGTCGAGCACGTCCGCGACGGTTACGCCGCCGCGTTGCAGAAGGCGCAGGCCAAGCTGCGCACCGATGGGTATGACCCGGCGCTGGTCCAGGGCCTCGACGCGCCGCTTTCCCCGCCGAAACCGGAACAACCGGCGATCCCGATTCCGCCCCCGGATACCAGCGCTGAAGATGTCAAAAAGTGGTGGGATTCGCTCAGCCAGCAGCAAAAGGATCAGCTGATTACCCAACACCCGCCAGAGTTGGGCAACCTCAATGGTATTGACGCCGCCGTCCGCGACATGGTCAACCAGGCGGTGATGAACGATGATCTCAACCGGGTTTTGGATGTAGCTAAGGGGCACGGGGTGTCTCCGGAGGAGGTGGTGCGCAGTCCGGCACTCTACGGGCTCTCGGCCACGGACATCACCCGGTATCAAAACGCGGTGAGAACGCGTGACGGACTGAAGTACGACAGAGGACCCGACCCCAAAAACCCCAGGCCCGTCATGCTGTGGGCTTATGACCCGTTGGCCTTTAAAGGTCAGGGCAAGGCCGCGATCGCAATCGGTAATCCGGATTGGGCACGAAATACCGCGGTGATTGTGCCCGGTACCGGAAGCAGCGTGGCGCAGGGTTGGCTGGTCGGGCACGATGATGCGATCAACCTGTATGACCAGTCCCTGGCGGCCGATCCCGATCATCGCTACACCTCGGTCATGGCGTGGATGGGATATGACGCACCCGATGGATTCACCGACATTCGGGTCAGCCAGCCATGGCTGGCCCGGCAAGGGGGCGATCTGCTGGCCGGAGATGTCAACGCTCTGGCGGTTACCCACAACGGGCTGGCCCCCGAGCACATCACGGTCATCGGGCACTCCTATGGGGCCACGACCGTCGCCGACGCGTTCGCTCACAGCGGCATGCGCGCCAACGACGCGGTGTTGCTCGGGTGTCCCGGCACCGATCTGGCCCATAGCGCCGCCGATTTCCACCTCGGTGGCGGACACGTCTACGTGGGCTCGGCGTCCAGCGACCCGATCAGCTGGATCGGCAATTCCGACGGCGTGCCGCGCGAGATGCTCAAGGACTACCTCAGGGAACACCACATCCCCGTCCCGGCAGCCGCCGGGTTGGGCTTCGATCCGGCCGGCAGCGGATTCGGCTCGATCCGATTCCACGCTGAAGTGCCCGGCCATGGGTCTCTCAACGAACACGACCATTCGCACTACTACGTACGGGGCAGCGAGGCGCTGCGCAGCATCACCGACGTCGCCAGCGGCCATCCCGATCGACTGGCAACCGACGGCATGCTCGCAGAGGGCAGGCGCCAACCGCACATCGGCCCCCTCCGAATACCGGGCATACCGGCCTTCATCGACCCGGAAGCCAACCGCCCACCGGATACCATCCACGATGATCACGCATACCGCACAGATGAATCTCCGCGGTGACCGTCGGGGCCGCTGCTGGTCTGCGCTGCCGGTGTTGGCGGTGTTGGCCGTGCCGCTCATGATGGGAGGATGTGCGCTGATGTTCCCCAACCGCCACGACATCGACCACCCAGCAAACCCGATGTCGGATCAACAAGCCATGGCCCAGGTCATCGAGCCCGCAAAGCACATCGTGAAAGACGCCGACCTGCAGGACGTCTCAGGAGGTTTCCGCTGGGAGTCGTGCAATGACCAAGGCGATCCGCCCTATCGGGGACTAGTGGAGATGAGCTTCAAGTGGCCTATGGACGACGCCAAGGGTTACCCCACCGAGGTCGAGCCCAACGCCTATTTCGAAAAGCTCGCCGCGACAATGGTCGCCCACGGCTGGAGTGACGGGCCCCCACCCGGCTGGCACTCATACGGAAGGGTCATCCACAAAGACGGGGTGGTGGCGGTCGCGACCCAGGACCCGACCAGTGGTAGGGGGGCTATCCGGGTCTCCGGTGAATGCCGCAACATGACCAACCATCGCCGTGACGGCACAATGCTGGGCTTCGAGATCACCGACCAATTACGTGACCGTTGATTGCCGGTGGGATCGCGGCGGCCTGCCCTATCGACGGCCCGGGTGGGTGCTCGCTGATTTTCGCCCAGCCACGACGATAACCACTTGTCAACTGGCTTCGACAAGCAGGCACCGACTGCGCTGGTTGTGCAGATACGTGTGATCTACTTGCTGCACAACACTTTTTGCCACTTTTTGCCACGGATGCACGGACTGGTTCCCGAACCCGCGACACGCGGCCCTGCCTGGAGCGCCTGAGGTGGCGCTGCGGGTGGCCCGCGCTGCACAATCGCCCGCCGACCATCGAACCTACACCGCTGCCCTCTGCTTTTGGCGCGTCGCGCACCGAGCAACTAAAGCGCTTTTGCTGGCGGCAAATCAGGGCGCCGACGCGGACAACGCGAAGATACTGGCCGCCTGGGAAGGCCGGAATCGCACGCTAACAGCGGCGATCAATGAAGCGGTCCAGCAAGAGAAGCCCCGTGACGTCCTAGCGACCGCTGGCCGCGATCCTCGATTTCACCCAACCTGGTTACGCCAAAGCGGAACTGACTGCGGCCGGGTTTGTCGAGTGGATTGTCGCAGTCCGGTATGGCGAGTTTCCGAGGATCAGCCGCATAGAAGCGCTCGCAACGGACGACATCGCGCAGGTTAACAAGAGCAGCTAATTTACTGGCGTCAATAAGTTGCGGAGCCGCGCTTGCATGGTGACTACCGTGATAGCGAGGCAGCAATACGATAAAGCCCATGCCGCAGTTGTCTCCCCCGCCGCCTCCGGGGCCGCCCACAGCCTCTCCGCCGTGGCCGCCGACAGCGCGGCCAACGCCGAGGCGGCCATCACAGTGGCTGACGCGCATCTTGCTCATCACTGCGCTGGCGGTAATAGCCGGCATCGCGATCGGCGCCTGGTTCCGGCCCCTGCCAAACAACAAGGCTTCCACCGCCTCGCCCCCGCCCACTTACACCGACCGGCAAGTCGCTGACGCGAAGTCGAAGGTGTGCGCCGCGTTTGAAAAAGTCCATCAGGCCGTTCGCCGGAATTTCGCCCGAGATCAGGGAGCCGACCCCATGCAGCAATTCGCTGTCACGGTTTCCGTGGAACAGGCGCTTCTTGCCGGCAGCGTCTACCTCACGACTACACTTGCTGATCAGCCGGCGACGCCGCGGGATCTGGCGACGGCAGTTCGAAAGCTCGTCAATGTTTTTCAGGAACTTACCATCGACTACCTGAATGGACAGGGTAATCCCGAATTAGAGCCGACGCTGCGTGCTGGTGACGATGCGACATCAACGATCCAAGGGTTGTGCAAGTGAGCTTTCCACCGGGTGAATGGTCCTTTATTCTTGTCGGTGATAAATGGCCGACTGACCCGGCAATGGCTGCTCTTTGTGATGGTATAGCTCATTGGGGGGCTCTCGAAGCCAATTATTACGATCGTGAAAACCAACTCCTGCAAGCTATCGCGGCTCCACTGTCCGAGGACGAACAGCAGGGTAGGACTGCCGATGACATCCGTCAATCCTACCGTCAAGGTGCCGAGCAAGACCGGCAGCTGGCCGAGAAATTCGGCATCTATAAAAACGCGTGTAGCACCGCCTACGATAGCATGGAGACCCTTCGGCAGGAACTGGCGAGTTTAGCCGAGGAAGGCAACAAAGAACTCAACGATATTCGAAACTCCAAAGAGCCCGAGGAAATCAAGGTGACACAAATTGTCGCCACAATAAATCAGTATCGAGCATTGGCCAACCTCGCCGCGGCGAAATACGGCGACAACGTACTCGGCTCAGTGCAGTCGATCCTGGACTCGCAGGGAAGCGGGCAGTCGGCTCGTGAGTTCGCCCAAGCCCACGGTGCCAATCTCAGCCAGATGTACCGACAGTCCGACGATCAAGAGGCCTTGGGGGATCAGGTACGAGGCATGCTAAACAAGCTGCCCGGCTCGACGATGGGCATAACATCAGGCGTCAACTCCACGGCAGAGCCACCTGCCGCACCGCCAGAAACTCCACCGGCTCCCGCTGGTTCTGGCGCAATGGGTGCTCCTGTCGGGTTCAGGCCAGCAGCACCGCCCGCCCCACCGTCGGCAGCTCCCGCTGGGTCTGGTTCGATGGGCGCTCCCGCCGGCTTCAGGCCAGCAGGACCCCCTACAGGTTCCGGAACGCTTCCCGCGCCAGCGCCGGGTTCCGCACACGCCCCTAGCGCTCCCTCGGTCTCGACCCCGGGGTTGCCTGCCTCCAGTGCGCCGTCGATGCCGGGGGCTGGAGTGCCGTCGCTGCCGGGTGCTCCAACACCGCCACTCTCGAGTGCTCCGCTTGCTTCGCCGAGCGGCCCCGCACAAGGTGTGACCCCGGCTGGCCTGATGCAGGGTTTCAACGCTGGGCTGCAGTCGGCTACACCGCTCTCGGCGGCTGCGGGCGCGGTGCCACCGTCAAGTCCGATAGATGCGCCGGTATCGCAGGTGCCGCCTTCGGCGCCGACGGTGCCGATGGCAGGTGCGGGAACACCCGCGCACGCGCCGGTGGTTGAAACGCCTGCGCCGGTGGAACATCCGGGGCCGCCGCCCGCACCGCCAGTTACGCCAGCGCCCGTCGCATCGAGTGCTCCGGCGGCGCCGTCCGCGCCGGTGGGCCCGCTGCCGGCCTACGGCGCCGACCTGCGACCCCCGACCCCCGCAGCCCCGACACCGCCTGTTCCTCCAGCCGCGCCGCCAACGTCGTCAGCGCCGGGTTCGGTACCGGTGCATCCGGCAGCCGGGCAGACCAGCGTGAGCCAACCCGCAATGGTGCGGCAACCGGCCGCGGCTACACCCCCGCCGTCGTCGTCGGGCATCGGCACCCAGGCGGTGGCCGCTACCGCCGGGGGAGCGGTTGCCGGTCTGGCGTCAGCCGACGTGACGGCGCGGGCGCGTTTGCAGCGTCTGGTCGACTTCGTGGCGCGCCAGGAACCGGAGCTGGCCTGGGCGGCCGGGGATCGACCCGACGGCGCCACCGTGTTGGTGACCGACCTGGCCAGCGGCTGGATCCCGCCCCGGATTGATCTGCCGGCCGTGGTCACGCTGCTCGAACCGGGACTCCGCCGCGGTGAGCTGGAATCGCTGCTGGGTGAGGTCAGCGTGGTCGCACGCTATTCCCCGATCCACCAGGTGCCCGACGAGGATGACGAGCCGGTGCCCACCTCGCCGCGACCGCGTCGGGCCGCCGAAGTCGAAGATCTGGGCTGGGAACTCAACCGGGCCACCCACTACCGCGACGGGCTGCCCCGGTTGGCCCACACCCTGGCGATCGCCGCCTTTCGGGGTACCGGGGTGCTCGACAAAGAAGTCGAGTTGCTGCACGAAGAACTCAGCAAGATCCGGGAGAAGGTGCTCGAGTCCTATCCGGGTAATGTCGATGCCGCACTCGTGGGCAATTGGCAGCTGCTGGCAGCGATCAATGCGCTCGTCGAGGCCGACAAGACCGCCGCGAACTACCACTTGGCCTGGTTTCAGGCGCTCAGCAAAACACAAGCAGGATCCCGGTCATAACCGGTGAGATCGAAGTGATCGGCGAAGCACGCGACAAATCCGCCTCCTCGGCAGCTGCGCACCGATTTCCGGGCTGGCCACCGCGTGGCCGCTCCATAGCATCAGGAAAACCGGTCCTATCGCGACGGCAGCGAGAATCCTGTTCCCGCAGATGTTTCGGTGGGATGAGCGATCCGAACGGCCCCTTCGAGTTTTCGGCTGGGCCGTTTGCACCATGTCGTTCCCGCGCCGCGCGAGGAGAGGCTTGCAAATGGGGCTCGTAGGTGACCCGTGTGTGGTCGTTCCCGCGCCACGCGAGGAGCGGCTGCTGGCAGCTTCGGTTATACGAACAGATTGGCCCGCACTGGCTGCCGGAGGTGACGATGGTGGTCAGCAGATCACTGGGTGTGACCGTTGAGGCGAGTTCATCCACGATCGCTGAATGGCTCGCGGTGACTTGCGCCAACTGTTTGTCAGGCCGGATGTGGCGCAGCGTTGGGAGTGTGGTGTAATACAACGCCCCGTCACCGGGGCGCGTGCACATCGACTTTGCCCCTCGCCAGTATCGGCAACTCTGGGCGCGCAACGCGGCGAACCTTCTGGAGATCTTGGAGGCCGGCAGCTCCGCCTTCAGGCGTGTGCGATGCGCCACGAACCGATCTTGATCGTCGACGACCACGACCGCGGCCGCGATCTGCCCGCCTCCGTATCGGGGAGACCGAGATCAAAACGCGCGCACAGTATGGAACCAAAGAAGCATTCCGGTTGCGAGACGAACACTTTGACGTACCTGAGCCGAAGACACGATAACGGCAAGGCGATTTCGGAACCCGGTTTCG
Source organism: Mycobacterium botniense (assembly GCF_010723305.1). NCBI lineage: Bacteria > Bacillati > Actinomycetota > Actinomycetes > Mycobacteriales > Mycobacteriaceae > Mycobacterium > Mycobacterium botniense. The sequence continues at coordinate 535,254 of NZ_BLKW01000004.1, forward strand.
TCGTCTCGCTGCGTGCGCAAAATGCTACGAACGGGCCGACTTGGCCCGCCCGCGGGCTGTGACCGGATTGGCTGATTTTCGTTGTGGCCGCGAAGCCGGCTTGTGTGCTTGACGTTGCGCCCCGGTTGCGGTGGCCGGCTTACGTTGCGATGCGGCTGGCTTGTTGTGCTTGGTCCTCTGCTCGATGAGCCGGGCCGCATGGTCGAGAATGCATTCAAGGCCGTATTCGAAATTGGCCTCGTCGGCCGCCCCGATGTGGTGGCCCTTCGCGGTCATTTGAGCGAGCAGCGGCGCGGAATGGGGATCGATGACCATGGCTTCCTCGAATGTGCGCGCTCCGTTCTCGGTTGCCCTGTTCTTTTCCTGGAGCCGGTGCAGCACCACCGATCCCCGGACATGAACCGATATCGCCGAATAGGTGTCGAAAGCTTCTTCCGGCGACAACCCCGCTTCTACCAGGCCGGTGATCGCCTTCTCGATCTCCTGCGCTCCCACCCGGGCGGCTTTCGGGCTGAGCGCGGAACGAATCAGAATCAGGTCACACAGTATTGGGTTGCCCAGAAACGTCTTGCGCATCGATCGGGCGTGATTTCGCAGCGTCTCGCGCCAGTTGCTGGCTTCAACGTAGGGCGTGTCGAACACGTACTTGCGCAAAGCCCGATCCGTCATTGCGTTGAGTAGGTCGTCCTTCTTGCGGAAGTACCAGTAGATGCTGGTGACGCCCACTCCGAGGTGTTTACCGAGCAGCGGCATGCTCAGGTTGTCTATCGATACCTGCTCGGCGAGCTCGAACGCGCCGCTGATAATGTCGTCGGGATTGATGGACCCGCGTTCGCGTCGCTGACGCTTGTCGACGGTAGCCTGCCTTGCCACTACGGGCACCTCCATCACGATCAACACCACGCATACAGTCCGCGTTGCGCGGCCAGGAAACCGAATGTACCGGCAGCTGCCGCCTGAACTGCTGCTACGCAGACGTATCGCCGCCGCGCTTCTGCTACTGTAATGCCTATCGTAGGGTTTTTGGTAGCTCACGGGCCGGCCGAAGCGTAACTGGGCGCACACCATGGATCTTGGACTGAGTAACGCCACCGCGGCGGTGGTCGGCGGCGGACGCGGCATGGGGTTAGCCACCGCACGCTGCCTGGCCGAAGACGGTGCCCGAGTCGCCATTGTCGCCCGCTCCCGGTCCGATGTCGACCGCGCCGCCGACGAGTTGGTCCGCCGCGGCAGCCCGGACGCGATCGGACTTGTCGCCGATATCTGCGATGGCGCACAGGTCGACAGGGTGTTTGCTGAGCTCCATGAGCGATGGGACGGCGAACTCAACGTGCTGATCAACGCCGTTGGGCCCGGTGTGGTGGGTAGTTTCGAGGACTTGACCGATGACCAGTGGCGCCGAGCCTTCGACGAAGGTGTGATGGGTATGGTGCGCTGCGTCAGGTCGGCACTGCCGCTGCTGCGCAAGGCGGCGTGGGCGCGGATCGTCAACTTCTCGGCGCACTCGACGCAGCGGCAAAGTACGGTGCTGCCCGCCTACACCGCCGCCAAGGCGGCGTTGACCAGCATCTCCAAAAATCTCTCGTTGCTGCTCGCCAAGGACGAGATCCTGGTGAATGTGGTGTCGCCGGGCAGCATCGCATCCGAGTCGCTGATCGGCTGGGCCAAGTCGGTCGGCGTCGACGGCGAGGACCCCTATCAGCTGATGGGTGCCATCACCAAACACTTCGGGCACCCGGCTCATCTGCCCCGGGCGGGACTACCAGACGAAATCGGGCCCGTTGTCGCGTTTCTGGCGTCGCGGCGAAACTCATATATGACCGGGGCGAACGTCAACGTCGACGGCGGTTCGGATTTCACGTGACCCCGCCTGCGGCGACCCTGCCGGCCGCAACCGCATGGGCAAGCAGACGGACACATGACCCTCAGGGCTTGGGAAGGAGTGGATGGTGGCGACGGCACGGGAGGCGCGTGAGTGGGCCCGCAACGCGCTGCGGGGAATCGGTGACTCGCTCTATACACCGTTTTGCGGTATGGACGGTGACGACATCGATTGGGACGCCTACCGAACGTTGGTGCGCTATTGCGTCGGCGATCTGGGGCACCCGATGTTGTGGTGTACCAGTGGGATTGGGGAGTTCTGGTCATTGACGCTCGACGAACGCAAGCGCCTGCTGGAGGTGGCGATCGAGGAAGCACGCGCGGTCAACCCGGGCGTCGTGGTGCAGGCCTGCACGGCAGCCATGTCGGCCAAGGACTGCCTGGAGTTGACCCTGCACGCCCAGCAGGCCGGTGCTGACATCGCCTACATCCAGACGCCGATGATGGAAACACACGGCGGCGAGGGTGTGCTGCGGTTTTTCCGGTACATCGCCGACCGTACCGACATTGCTCTGGGAATGTTCAATTCACCGTCTTCCGGCTATGTGTTGACCCCGGAAGAAAGCGCGCGGATCTACGACGAGGTGCCTGCGGTCTGCGCCACCAAGGAGGGCGCCTTCCGGCCTGCCAGCAGCCGTCTCCTGCATGACATGGCGCCGGGCCTGGTGATCTGGGAATGTGACACAACGGTGTATCGCGCCGGATGGTTGCGCGCCGGCATAGTCTGTCCGGCACAGCTCGGCACCGCCGGATACCTTTACGAAACCCCGCAGCGGCGTTTGCTGACCGAATACTGGGATTTGGTGTTGCGCGACAAACTAGTTGAGGCCATGGACTATGGACGCGATTCGGGTCTGGACCAATTCGACATCGACCTGGGGTCGTGCTTCACCTGCTATCCCGCTCGGCCCGACTATTTCACGCACTGGGGCGGTGCGTTCAAATACGCCGCGTCGTTACTTGGTCTGCCGGTGGGTGCCTATCCGCATTCTCGGCCTCCTCAAGCCGAGCTACCCGCTGCGACCAGAGATCGGATCAAACAGGCATATCACCGCCTCGGGCTCATCGAGGCCTAGCCGGGCCGGGAAGGCCTGGGTAACCATCACGCCGGTGGCGGGTTTAGCCTGCTCTTAGCGGGTTCCGAGAGGCTGCGACGACAGTTGCGGAATGCTGTACCGATAGGTATACAGTATGGAACCGGAGATGCTGGAATCAGCGGCCAGCCACGAGGAGGACCCTCCGATGAGCACCGCCGGCGCGGCTGAGTCGAACGCAGGTCAAGACGACGCGGTGCTCGTTGAGACCACGGCCAGTGGCGTCGCGGTGCTCACGTTGAATCGACCGGAACGCCTCAACACGTGGGGCGGCGATGTTGCCGGTGCCTTTTACTCGAGCCTTGAGCGCGCCGACGCAGACCCGGCGGTTCGGGTGATCGTGGTGACCGGTCGCGGCAAGGCATTTTGCGCCGGTGCTCAGCTGGGCGCCATGGCGGCAGTCGGCGAATCGCTGGACAACATCGAGCAGCGGAATCTGAGCGAACTGGTCGGCGACCGGCAACCCCATTTTCTGACCACGCTGCGCAAACCGGTGATCGCGGCTATCAACGGGGCGTGTGTGGGTATCGGCCTGACCGTGGCGTTGATGTGTGACGTTCGATTCGCCGCCGCCGGTGCTAAGTTCGCTGCGTCATTCGCGCGCCGCGGGCTGGTCGCCGAATACGGGGTTTCATGGATACTACCGCGCTTGACGGGCTGGGGTGTTGCGCTCGATTTGCTGCTGAGCGGCCGCACTTTCCTTGCCGACGAAGCCCTACAGCTGGGACTGATCAAGGAAGTCGTTGCGCCCGAACAACTTTTGCAGCGTACCCTGGACTACGCGGAAGACATTGCACGCAATTGCTCGCCCGCGTCCCTGGCCGTTATCAAGTGCCAAGCATATGGTGACGCCCGTCGCACCGTGGAGGAAGCCACTGCGCTCGCCGAGACGCTGCTGCAGCAGTCACTGCAGCGACCTGACGTCATCGAGGGCATCACGAGCTTCCTCGAAAAACGCGCGCCGAATTTCCCGGAGCTGACGGCGCCGGACTAACGAACCGGCAGCAGCTTGCGGTACCGGAAGGGATGATCATGGCCAATTTGAGCTACAAGGCGATTGACGTCGACAACCACTACTACGAGCCGCTCGATGCCTTCACCCGCCATCTGGACAAGAAGTTCAAACGGCGCGGTGTGCAGATGGTCAGCGACGGAAAGCACACTCTGGCGATCATCGGAGACCGTGTCAATCGTTTCATCCCCAATCCCACCTTCGATCCGATCATCGTGCCGGGCTGTCTGGACTTACTGTTTCGCGGCGCGGTTCCCGAGGGTGTGGACCCGGCGTCGCTGATGAAGGTCGAGCGGCTCGAGAAGCATCCCGAATACCAGAATCGGGACGCCCGCATCACGGTGATGGACACCCAGGGTATCGAGATGGTCTTGATGTTGCCTACTTTCGCCTGCGGGGTCGAAGAAGCACTCAAACGCGATATCGAGGCCACAATGGCGTCGCTGCACGCGTTCAACCTGTGGCTCGATGAGGATTGGGGCTTCGACCGGCCCGATCACCGGATTATCGCCGCACCGGTCATCTCGCTGGCCGACCCGGAGAAGGCCCTCGAGGAGGTCGAGTTCGTATTGGCGCGCGGAGCGAAGCTCGTGTTGGTACGCCCTGCGCCGGTGCCCGGCGTGGTCAAGCCGCGTTCGCTGGGCGATCCCGTCCATGATCCGATATGGGCTAGGTTGGCAGAAGCCGGGGTTCCGGTGGGTTTCCACTTAAGCGATAGCGGCTATTTACAACTGGCCGCGATGTGGGGCGGTAAATCCACGTTCGAGCCGTTCGGGTCCAAGCCCGACCCGTTGGACCAGATTCTCGTCGACGACCGCGCGATTCACGACACCATGGCCTCGATGATCGTGCATGGGGTGTTCACCCGCCATCCGCGCCTGAAGGTGGTCAGCATTGAGAACGGCTCTTACTTCGTATACCGGTTGATCAAACGGCTAAAGAAGGCGGCCAACAATCATCCGCACCTATTCCCCGAAGATCCGGTAGAGCAGCTGCGTAACAACGTGTGGATCGCTCCCTATTACGAGGATGACTTGTCGGCTCTGGCTGACGTCATCGGCGTCGACAAAATTGTGTTCGGATCGGACTGGCCACATGGCGAAGGTCTCGAAGATCCGCTGTCATTCACCGACGAACTAGTTGGATTCAGCGACGAAGACATTCGAAAAATCATGCGCGACAATGCATTGAACTTGTTAGGTGTCAAGGTCGCGTCGGCGGCCTGAGATCATGCCCGAATGGACGATCGGCGCGGTGCTCGATGCCATCGCGGACGTCGTTCCCGACCGCCTCATGACGGTGTGCGGTGACCGCCGAAGCACTTTCGCCGAAACAGCGGAGCGGACCAGCCGGCTTGCGAGTTTCCTGAGCCGGCAAGGGTTTGGTGTCCATCGTCCGCGCGAGGAGCTGGACCGCTGGGAATGCGGGCAGGACCGGGTGGCGCTCATCATGTACAACGACCTTTACCCGGACATGGTGATAGCCTGCCTGAAGGCCCGCGTGGTCCCGGTTAATGTCAACCACCACTACTCGCCACGCGAGGTCCACGAGTTGCTTGACTATCTGCGGCCGCGGGGCATCATCTATCACCGGTCGCTGGGCAACCGTTTCGCGGAGGTGCTGCCACCTGCTGGCGCCGACGTGCTGGTGTCAATTGAGGATGGCAGTAGCGCCCCCCGTCTGCCAGGCGCTGTGTCGCTGGATGACGCGGTTTCCCAAGGGGATACCGACTATCTACCAGGTTCACCAGACGACCTGATCATGATGTGCACCGGCGGCACGACCGGCCGTCCAAGGGGGGTGTTATGGCGCCAAAGCGATATGTACGTCGCGTCGATGACTGGAGCTGACCACGCGAGCGTCGACGAGATCCACCAGAAGGTGCGCAACGAAGGCCGGCCGTGGTTCGCGGTCTCACCTCTCATGCATGCGGCCGGCATGTGGACGGCGTTCTCGGCCGTCCTCAACGGTTTGACGGTGGTGCTCTACGACGACCGGGATGGGTTCGAGGCGAAGTCGGTGTGGAAAACCGCGGAGCGCGAAAAGGTGGGCATGCTCACCATGGTCGGTGACGCCTACGCGAGTCCGCTGGTGGCGGAACTTCAGCGAGGTTCCTACGACCTGTCGTCGCTGTCTGCCATCGGCACCGGAGGCGCGGCCACCAACCCGAAGTACAAGCGCGCACTGATGGAGTGCTTGCCGAAGATTACCGTCATCGACGGATACGGCTCCTCGGAGTCCGGCAATGCGGGGTTCGGGCACAGTCGGTGTGGGACCGTCAGCGATACGTTCGCACTCAGACCCGGAGGGGCCGTCGTCTCGGCGGACCGAAGCCGGTTCCTGCATCCCGGTGAGCCTGAGATCGGTTGGGTGGCCAGAACCGGGCGTATTCCACTCGGCTACTTCGACGACCCCGAGGCCACCGAACGAACCTTTCCAGAAATCGCGGGTCAGCGCGTGGTGATTCCCGGCGACCGGGCATCCCTCGAGAAAGACGGCACAATTCGCCTGTACGGTCGCGATTCCCAGGTTGTAAACACCGGTGGCGAGAAGGTCTTCGCCGAGGAAGTCGAGGAGGTGCTGCGCGCACATCCCGGCGTAGCCGACGCGCTGGTGGTCGGCCGCCCCAGTGAGCGGTGGGGCCAAGAAGTCGTTGCCCTGGTGGCGCGGCATCCGGGTGCCGACGTCGACGACACCGCGCTCCGTGCGGTGTGCATGTCGCAGCTGGCCCGTTTCAAAACACCCAAGGCTTTTTTGTTCGTCGACGAAGTTCGGCGCCTGGGCAACGGCAAACCTGACTACCGCTGGGCAAAACAGGCTGCTAGTCAACAGATACCGAATTCGACTGTACTCGAGGGACCGTATGACTCATAGGGTGATTGACTGTCTGGTCAATGTGCACTTCGGGGAATCCGACGCGCAGCCGACATGGATGCTCAAGGTCAGGGACGACTACTTCAAAGGCCCCGAGTCGATGTTCGCGCCGGTCGAGTTGACCGCCCTTCTCGACGAGATGGACGAACAAGGCGTGCAGAAGGCCATTCTCATGGATTCGCTCAGCACGCCCTCTACTACTGCGCGCAAGTTCGCTGACGCCAAGCCGGAGCGTTTCGCGCTGGCGATGGGCGGTATCAACCTGCTGCGCCCGATGCCGTCGCTGCGGGAACTCAACGCCGTCGCCAATGATCTTCCGGTCGTGTACGCCGTGGTGGGACCGAGCTTTTGGGGTGACGGCCAGTATCCCCCCAGCGATGCCGTTTACTATCCGCTGTACACCAAATGCGCCGAGCTTGACCTGCCGTTGTGTGTCAACACCGGTATCCCGGGTCCACCCATACCTGGCGACGTGCAGCACCCGATGCATCTGGACCGGGTGTGCGTGCGCTTTCCCGAACTTCGGCTGTGCATGATTCACGGGGCCGATCCGTGGTGGGATGTCGCGATCCGGCTGCTGATCAAGTACGACAACCTACGGCTGATGACGTCAGCCTGGTCACCGAAGCGGCTGCCTGAAAGTCTGCTGCACTACATGCGGACTCGCGGCCCCGGCAAAGTGATCTTCGCGTCGGACTGGCCGGTGCTGCGGATGCGGCGGGTGGTGCCCGAAGCCTGTGCGCTCGATTTACCGCCCGAAATCCTGGAGAACTACCTCTACAACAATGCCCACCGATTCTTCTTCGGTGACGATCGCGGCCAGGAACAGGAGCATTGACGATGGACCGCTACGAGTTGCGCAGGCTCGACTATAGCTTGTCCGAGGACCATGTGGCTTTGCAGACCACATACAGACAGTTTTTCAAAACCCACTGCCCCATCGAAACCGTCCGTGCCGCCGAGCCTTCCGGCTTCGACAAGAACCTGTGGGAGCGGTTGTGCGCAATGGGCGCGACGACGATGGCGCTGCCGGAGTCCTGCGGCGGAGATGAAGCGACGCTGGTCGACCTGACCCTGGTGGCCGAGGAGATCGGCCGGTCGCTGGCCCCGGTTCCGTGGATCGACCATGTGTGTGCCACTCGGCTGCTCGCGCGGCTGGGGGCACTGCGGGCAAACGCCGACGACCTGGTGCACGGAACGCAACTTGCCGCGCTGGACCCGCACATCGAACCAGGTGACGGGCCCAGGCTTATCCCGACCGGCTCGATCGCCGATCACGTCATCATGCGCGACGGTGATGCGATCATACGCCTGACGTTTGCCTCCCGACCGGCCAAGGTCGACAATGTCGGCCGGCTGCCGATGGCATGGGTCGACCCGGCTGCCGCGGACACCCGTACCGTCGTGGCCGGCGGGACCGGCGCGTTGACGAATTACCGGCGGGCGCTTGATGAGTGGCGCCTGCTCACCGCGGCTGCGCTGGTCGGCCTGGTCGAGGAGGCCATGACCATCGCCGCGGAGTTCGCTAAGACGCGGTACACGCTGGGCGTGCCCATCTCGACGTTGCAGGCCATCTCGCATCCGCTGGCGAATATGGCGATCACCGTCCAGAGCGGACGCAACCTCGTCCACCGCGCCGCATGGTTCCTCGACAACGAACCCGATGAGCGCCCCGAGTTGGCGCTGTCGGCGTTCCTGTTCATGGCCGAGGAGGCCGCCAAAGCCGCCACCATGGCGGTGCACATTCAGGGCGGTCTGGGCGTGTCAGCGGAGGCGGCTGCAACAGCCTACCTGGTGCGCGCCAGGGGATGGCCGCTGGCTGGTGGGGATCCGGCCGCCAGCGCAAAACAGATCGCGGAAATCGTTGCGGCTCGCGAAATCAATTCGCCAGCGGCGAACCAATGCTAGAACGGAGAACCACACCGATGGACTTCTCACGGGTCGAACTGTCCGATGCGGACAAGGCTTTCCTGGACGAGGCACGGGCGTTCCTGGCGACGCATGTCACCGATGAGGTCAGACGCCGTGATCGTGAAACGGGGGACAACTTCGACGAAGGTGTGCACTTGGCGATGGGCGCCGCGGGATATCTGGCCGCCGAGTGGAAGCCGGAGTCTCAAGGTGGTTTCAGCCGGGTGCGGCGCCGTATCTGGGAACTGGAGAAGCGCCGGTTTCATGCGCCGTGGGTAACCTGGGGCACCACCGCCATGGTGGCCCGGTCGGTGGCGAAGTTCGGTTCGCGCGAACTGCAAGACGAGGTGTTGCCCGGGGTCTTCACCGGCCACATCCGGATGTGTCTGGGCTATACCGAACCCGAAGGCGGGTCTGACGTGGCCACCTGTAAGACCCGGGCAGTGCGTGACGGTGAGGACTGGATTATCAACGGGTCCAAGATGTTCACCACCGGCGCGCACAACTGTCAGTACGTCTTCCTCATCACCAACACCAACCCGGATGCGCCGAAACACAAGAGCCTGACCATGTTTCTGGTTCCGCTCAACTCAGCGGGCATCGACATCCAGGGCATCCGCACTGTGGACGGTGATCGCACCAACATCGTCTATTACAGCGATGTGCGCGTTCCCGACAAATATCGGCTGGGCGAGGTGAATGCGGGCTGGACGGTGTTACGCGAGCCGCTCAACGTCGAGCATGGCGCGGTTGCGGCCGCTCCCGACGGGCTGCAGGACACGTCGATCATGATGCACCAGGCCGGGTACCTGGCCGAGGCTGTTGACAGGGCCGCGGCGCAGGTGGCGCAGCCCGATGCCGGCGGCCGGCGTCTGCTCGATGACGAGTCGGTGGCGTATCGGCTTGGCCGCAGCATCGCCCGGATGGAGGCGGCGCTGTCCACTCCGGGCATTTTCGGGCGTGTCGCCATCGCGCAGACGATGCGCGATATTTCGCCTGACCTGATGGACCTGCTGGGCGCCGCGTCGGCCTTACCGAAGGGAACCGAGGGCGCCGTCGATGACGGAAGCGCCGAATACTGCTACCGGTTCGCGCCGCTCGTCGGCATCTACGGCGGCACGCTGGAAGTGTTTCGCAACATGATCGCCCAGCACGTGCTCGGGCTGGGAAAGCCGGCGTACGCGCCCCCGAAAACATCCTGAACGTCGAACGTGCATCTGCGGCAGCCCTTCTCGGCGTGTCGGCGCCGTAATTGCACGCTCGGCGAGCTCAGGCCCACAAGACGCAGCGGTTAGCGGGTCAGCCCTCGCTGAGCACCTGTTCACGAGCCCACCGGTAGTCAGCCTTACCAGACGGGCTGCGCTCGATCACCGGGCGAAACACGATCGCCTTGGGTAGTTTGTAGCGCGCGATGGAACCGGCGGCGTGCTCGATCAATTCGCGCTCGCTGGCCTGAGCGCCATCGGCTAGCGCGACGACGGCGACGACCTCCTGGCCCCACCGCTCACTGGGCCGCGCGGCCACGACCACGTCGGCCACTGCGGGATGCGACGCGATCGCGGCTTCCACCTCTTCGGCAAAGATCTTCTCGCCACCGGAGTTGATCGTCACCGAGTCGCGGCCAAGCAACTCGATGCTGCCGTCGGCGAGATGGCGCGCGCGGTCGCCGGGTATCGCGTAGCGCACGTTGTCGATGAGGGGGAAGGTTGCAGCGGTTTTCGCTGCATCCCCCTTGTAGCCGAGTGGCACGTAGCCGCGTTGGGCCAGCCAGCCAACGCCCTCGTGGCCCGGTTCGAGGACATGACTAAGGTCTTCTGCGATCACGCAAGTGTCTGGTCCGGGGGCGAACGTGCCGCTCGACGCCGCTCCCGGGGTGGAGAAGTGGTGCATCTGGGCGCCGGACTCCGAGGCGCCCACGGCGTCGAAGACGACAAGGCCGGGACGCGCTTGAATCAGGCGTTCCTTGACGTGGGGAGTCAACACTGCGCCGCCATTGGCCACCACCGTCAACGACGACACATCGGCTATGCGCTTGTCGATTGCTGCCACGAGGGGTCGGGCCATCGCGTCGCCGACGACGGTGACGGCTGACACCTTCTCCCGCTCGATCGTGCGGACGGCGTCATCGGCATCCAGGTGGTCGACCACGCTGGGAAAGACAACCGACTGCCCGGTTGTCATGGCGGTCATAACGGTCCACTGGGCGGCACCGTGTATCAGCGGTGGCAGAATCATGACCTTGGTTGCCGGTACGGCGGCTGCCCGTGCCGCGATCTCCTCGTAGGAGCCCACCGGCTGGCCGGTGTAGAGATTGCGGCCACCGAAAGACGTCATGAAAATGTCGTGCTGGCGCCACAGCACACCCTTCGGCATTCCGGTTGTTCCACCCGTGTAGAGGACATACACGTCGTCGGGGGAAGGCTCTACCGGCGGTGGTGTCGGCGAACTGGACGCGATGACGCTTTCGTAGTCCACCGCCCCGTAGATCAGGTCATTGCCCGAATCGTCGGCGATCTGGATGAGAACGCGGAGCTGGGGAAGCTCCGGCAGGACCTCAGCTACTCGCGGCGCGAAAGCCGCGTGGTAGATCAGCGCGCTCGCGCCCGCGTCGGCAAGCAAATAGCGCAGTTCGTTTTTGACGTAACGGAAGTTGACGTTGAACGGCGCGACCCGCGCCCAGAAGGCGCCAAGCAGCGCCTCGACAAATTCGTTTCCGTTGTAGGCGTAGATGCCCAGTAAATCCTGGCCCACTTCATGGCCGGCGAGCTTGGACCGCTCGGTGTGACAGCCGAGCCCGCGGGAGTGCAGGTACCCGGCCAGCCGTTTGGAACGCTCGACGATCTGTGCGTAGGTATATCGCCGTTCACCCTGGATAACGAATTCTCGATCGGGAAGCGCGGCGGCAACGGCGTCGGCGACGGCCGGAACTGTGAATTGGGTTGCAGCGGTGGGTGTCGCTGCCTCGTCGAGAGTTTCCGACATCCCCTCTCCAGTGGTGGTGAGCTCAATCAGCTCATGGCTGGTGCGAAAATAATCGAATCATGAACCCGGGGGCTGTGGTGAGCTGGGTGCCGTCGAAGCCCGCCATTGTGGCTGAAACAAATGTGGAGGCGGTGTCGGTATGGCTGTTTCCGACGCTGAGCAGCTCATCGGTCGTCGTGATGGCCGCCAGCAGGGCGCGAGCGTGCACAGAATGACGCGTCATGCCGGCGTGTCGTGTGCGAACACGCACGCTCGCGGTGGAAACGTCACGGCACGATCGCCGTACGCGTCACCGGCTTCGGTGCGGCTTGGCGGCTGTGCAGGCCGCGTTGCAGCGCACCAAGCAGCGCGTCACGTGTCTCGCGGGGATCGATGAGCTCGTCGAAGCCCATATGCTCGGCCGACCGATACGAGGCCTGCAGTTCGGCATTGCGCAGCCTGACGGAAAGGTCTTCACCGGCGTGCGACGCGCGGCTCAACGCAGCAGCGCTCATCGCGCCCATCGTCGCGCCCGGGTAGGCGAAAGTGGCCACTTGGTTGTCGAACCCGATCAATGACATCACCATCGAACCGAACCCGTAGGCCTTGCGCAGCGTGAGGTGCAGTTTGAGGGTCGTCGCCACCGTCTGCGCGGCGAACATTCGCGCGCCGGCACGCAGCACACCGTGGCGCTCGGAGCGGCTGCCGGGCAGCATGCCCGGGTTGTCGGCGAGGAAGACGATCGGCAGGTGAAACGAGTCGGCCACCATGATGAAATGTGCTGCCTTGTCGGCGGCGTCGGCATCGATGGAGCCCGCCAGCACCTTGGGCTGGTTAGCGATCACCGCCACCGGGTGGCCACCGAGATGGGCGAGCGCGCATATGATCGCCGGACCGAACTTGGGCTGAACCTCGAACCAGTCGGGACGGTCGAACACGACGTCGAGCACGGCGCGCATGTCGTAGATGCGACGGTTATCGCGCGAGACGATGTCGAGCAATTCCGGCGTCGGCCGTGGTCCGGCAGCTTCGCCGGCCGGCAGCGACGGCGGATACGACCACGCGCTGGGCGGAAAATACGCCAGATAGCGCCGGATCGCGGCGAGCACCGCTTCGTCGTCGTCGGCGACATTGTGCACCACCCCGCTGGCCAGCGCGACGTCCGGCCCGCCCAGGTCTTCCTTGGAGACGTCTTCGCCGGTCGACTCTTTGACGACGGGCGGGCCCGCGGTGAAGATGGCGCCCCGGTGGCTCATGATCCGGAAGTCGCACACCGGAGCGACGAGTGCCCCATGCCCGGCGGAAGGCCCGAGGACCGCCGCCACGGTCGGAACCCGGCCCGAACACTGTGTCTGGGCGAGCAGGTCGGTCGGAGTACGCCCATAGTGCGCGCCGGTGGGGCGGAAGCCGGCCCCGTCCAGCAGCATCACCAGCGGAATCTTGTCGCGCAACGCCAATTCGGCGATGCGGTAGCGTTTGGAGTTGCCGCCCGGGCCGATGCTGCCCGCCATCGTGGTGAAGTCCTCGGCGCCCACCATCACCGGTGATCCGTTGATACGCCCAGAGCCGGCCACGATCGCGTCGGCCGCAACCTCGCCCCCGACCAGGGTGCCCAGCTCACGGAAGGTGCCGGGGTCCAGGAGCCGGTCGATGCGTGCGCGGGCGTCGAGCTTGCCCTGTTCGCGGTGCTTGGCCAGCCGCTCCGGGCCCCCCATCGCGCGCGCGTGTTCACGGCGACGGTGCAGGTCGTCGAGCGTTGCCTCCCAGTCCTGGGCGTTGGTCATGCTCTCGTCCTTACTCGTCACCATCAGGTTGGGAGCCTAAAGTACTGAACTGCTTACTGTAGCGTCTGCGGCAAGGTGTCCGGTCATCGGCCGCAGGAGCACACCGGAGAAGGGAGCGCTGTGACGATCCGCTTGACGACCGACCAGGCCTGGGAAGTGGTCGCGGATGCACACACCGGAATTCTGACCACCCTGCGTCGCGACGGGATGCCGATCAGCTTGCCGGTGTGGTTCGTGGCCGAGCACCGCACGATCGCATTGATGACACCGGCCGGCACCAAGAAGATCGCGCGGATCCGCCATGATCCCCGGGCGTCGTTTCTGGTCGAATCGGGTAAGCGTTGGGCCGAGCTGCGCGGTGTTCATTTCACCGGGCGTGTCGAGGTTGTCGACGATCCCGATGCCAAGTCCCGCATCGACGACGCGCTCACTGCCAAGTACGCCGCGTTTCGTCCCCAACTCGACAAACTGCCTTCAGCCACCCGGGCCTACTACGCCGACGAAGTGTTTCTGCGTTTCGTACCCGACGAGCGCATCCTGACATGGGACAACGCCCGGATCACCATGGGGCGGACATGATCCGAACACGTTGACCCTACCGAATCGCTTACTGTAGCTTCCCTCATATGAGTGATGTGCCGGGGGGCGCCGGCGAATGAGCGCCACGGCGATGTCGAACCTCAAGGTCGACGCAGGAATTTCCAGCCACCTGGCTCGCGTGCCACAGGCCGCGGCCAGGCTGGAGCGGCAGGGTTATGACGGTTGCTGGACGGCTGAAGTCAACCACGATCCGTTCCTGCCGCTGGTGCTGGCCGCCGAGCACACCTCCACAATCGAGCTCGGAACCAGTATCGCCGTCGCATTCGCCCGCAATCCGATGACTGTGGCCCACATCGGCTGGGACCTGCAGGCCTACTCGGGGGGCCGGTTCATTCTCGGCCTCGGGTCGCAGATACAGGCGCACGTCGAGAAACGGTTCAGCATGCCGTGGAGTCATCCGGTGCGCCGGATGCGTGAGTTCATCGGCGCACTGCAGGCAATCTGGTCGGCCTGGCGGGACGGCACACCATTGCGTTTCGAGGGTGAGTTCTACACCCACAAGCTGATGACGCCGATGTTCACCCCGGAGCCACAGCCCTACGGGTTTCCGAGAGTTTTCGTCGCCGCGGTCGGCGAAGCGATGACCGAGATGTGCGGTGAGGTCGCCGACGGCATGCTGGCTCACGCGTTCACCACCAAGCGCTACCTGGACGAGGTGACGATGCCGGCCCTACAGCGCGGAATGCGGCGCGCCGATCGCGACCGCAGCGAGTTTCAGCTCAGCTGCCCACTTTTCGTGGTTACCGGCACCAACGACGCCGAGTCGCAGGCCGCCGCCGACGGCACCCGCAAACAGATCGCCTTCTACGGATCAACGCCCGCCTACCGCAAGGTTCTCGAACTGCATGGGTGGGGCGACCTGCAAACCGAGCTGCATGAACTGTCGCTGCGCGGCCAGTGGGAGACCATGGGTTCGCTGATCGACGATGAGATGCTGGAGGCGTTCGCGGTCGTGGCTGATCTCGGTGAGCTGGCCGCCAAGATCAGAGATCGCTGCGATGGTGTCATCGACCGCGTTCTGCCGAGCCTTCCCGCCCAGCTCTCCGAGACCGCTGTCAGCGCCGTGCTGCACGAGTTGCGGGCACAACCGAGGTGAGGAGCCGCCCGTGAGTACTCGTACGATGGATGAGGCCGCCAAGCTGCTGGCCGATCCCATGGCGTATACCGACGAGCCGAAACTGCATGCGGGGCTGGCTCATTTGCGTGCCCACGCGCCGGTGTCGTGGGTCGAGGTACCGAACTATCGGCCGTTCTGGGCGATCACCAAACACGCCGACATCCTCGACATCGAACGCGACAACATGCTGTTCACCAACTGGCCGCGCCCGGTGCTGACGACCGCTGAGGGCGATGAGCTGCAGGCTGCCTCCGGGGTGCGCACGCTGATCCACATGGACGACCCGCAGCACCGGGTGGTGCGGGCGATCGGGGCGGACTGGTTCCGCCCCAAGGCCATGCGGGCACTCAAGGTGCGTGTCGACGAGCTGGCCGCGATCTACGTCGACAAGATGATGGCCGCCGGGCCGGAATGCGATTTCGCGCAGGAGATCGCGGTGAACTATCCGCTCTACGTCATCATGTCGCTGCTGGGGTTGCCGGAATCGGACTTCCCGCGGATGCTCACACTCACCCAGGAACTGTTCGGCAGCGACGACGCTGAGTTCAAACGCGGCACCAGCAATGAGGACCAGCTGCCGGCGCTGCTCGATATGTTTCAGTACTTCAACGGCGTCACCGCCGCACGGCGCCAACACCCCACCGAGGATCTGGCGTCGGCGATCGCCAACGCTCGTGTCGACGGCCAGCCGCTGTCCGATATCGACACGGTGTCGTACTACCTCATCGTCGCCACCGCCGGACACGACACCACCAGCGCAACCATTTCCGGCGGGTTGTTGGCGCTCATCGAAAACCGCGATCAGCTAGGGCGTTTGCGCGAGGATCCGAGTCTGATGCCGTTGGCGACCGAGGAAATGATCCGCTGGGTCACTCCGGTCAAGGCGTTCATGCGCACCGCCGCCGCGGACACCACCGTGCGGGGGGTGCCGATCGCGGCCGGAGAATCGGTGCTGCTGTCATATGTGTCCGCCAACCGCGACGAGGACGTCTTCGGCGACCCGTTCCGCTTCGACGTCGGCCGCGACCCCAACAAGCACCTGGCGTTCGGTTACGGTGTGCATTTTTGTCTCGGTGCCGCGCTGGCCCGAATGGAGGTCACCAGCTTTTTCACCGAGCTACTGCCCCGGCTGAAATCCATTGAGCTGGCCGGTGACCCGCAATTCGTCGCCACCACGTTCGTCGGCGGTCTCAAGCATTTGCCGGTTCGCTACTCGCTCGTATAACCGGACGACACGCATTGCAAGCCCACGCAGCGCCTGCCGGACCAGTCACG
This sequence comes from Mycobacterium botniense, assembly GCF_010723305.1. Classification (NCBI taxonomy): domain Bacteria; kingdom Bacillati; phylum Actinomycetota; class Actinomycetes; order Mycobacteriales; family Mycobacteriaceae; genus Mycobacterium; species Mycobacterium botniense. The sequence continues at coordinate 551,763 of NZ_BLKW01000004.1, forward strand.
TCATCCGCGCTATCGGCGGGCTTGTCTGGCCGACCGCGCTCGCCCGGCCAGCCGGCAGCGCTCGATGAGGATCGTGGCCAGCAGAGCCGGTTCGCTGATCATCAGATCGTGGCAGGTGTCGACGGGAATCAGCGTGCGCACACCCCCCAGCGCAGCGATGCTGCGATACTGCGCACGCACAGACAGCGGACGGTCGCGCAAGGTCATGATCCACGTCCGCGGGATATCGTCGGGCAGGTCGCTGCGATCGGCAGGTTCGACAATGACCGACGGCGACTCGGGGTGAATCCTCGACAACGCGAATCGCCGCTGCGCGCGGGTCATGCCGTTGCAGAACAACCAGGCGGCAACCAGGTTCGGCGTCGTGGCCGGGGGCTTTCCAAGCCGGACGGCCCGCCGTACATACCAGGCCAACGGCCCGCTGAGCGTGTCGACGATCGCCCGTCCCTGCACGGGAACCGAGCATGCTGCGAAAATCATCTCCCGTACGCGCGGCGAACCCAGCGTGGCTGCCACGCCTGGAACGGTCAGCCCGGCCAGTGAGTGACCGACCAGGATTACCTCATCGAGGCCGGCAGCCTCGATCTGTGCCACCGTCGACCGCACCCAATCGGCGACGGTGACGGTGGCCAGCTCCCCGGGGGTTGCACCGTGGCCGGGCAGATCCACCGCCAACACCGGTAATCCCGGTGCCTGCCGGTGCAATTCGGCGACAGTCAGATCCCAGCAGTCGGCTGAGTGCTCACCCCCATGAATGAGAACCAGCGCGGGCAGCACAGGACTCTTCTCCCCACCTCTACCCAAAATCCTCAAACTGCAACATTATAAAGATGCACCGCTCGTGGTCGAGCGATGCTGCTCCGGCGCGGCGACTGACCGTGCGGGTCGACACACGGAAGACGAGGAAACGCGTGCGAGGTGTTCATCACGCGGCGATATGCACCGCCGATGTCGACCGGTCGATAAGGTTTTGGCGCGACGGTCTGGGACTGACCGAACTGTTCGACCAGACCTTCACCGGCGATTGGCCGGAATTGTTCGGCGCCAAGACCGATCGGCTGCGATCGATCTTTCTGGGTGATCCGCAGACCCCGGACACCGGCATCGTCGAACTGGTGGTCTTCGACCGCGCCGGCCACGCGCCGGCCCCATCGGCGGAACCGCGGCACGGATTTTTCCTGCTGTCTTTGCAGCGCGACGTAGACGCGACACTGTCGACCCTGGCCGCCTTGGGGTTCACCGACGGTGTTCGCCGCATCAGCATGCCGACCCCAGATGGCAAAGCGGTGCCGATGGCGGTCATCACCGCGCCCGACGGGGTATTGGTCGAGCTGATCGGACCACCCGCATGAGCGCGGTGGTGACCGGCGGCGCATCCGGAATCGGTCGCGAAGTCGCCGCCCGGTTGCGCAGCAGCGGGCATGACGTCGTGGTGTGGGATCAAGCCGGCGGCGATATTGAGTGCGATATCAGCGATCCCGAGGCAGTGGCGGCAGCCATCGATCGGACCGTGCGCGAGCACGGGGTGCCCACCCGGATGGTGGCATGCGCCGGCATCGGCGCCTCGGGGCTGCTGCTGGAGCACTCACCTGAGCAGTGGAATCGGGTGCTGGCGGTGAACCTCACCGGCACCTGGCTGACCATGCGGGCCGCCGCGCAGACCATGGTCGATGCCGGGGTCGGCGGGTCGATTGTCGCGGTCTCCAGTATCAGCGGCAGGCTTGCCGACCGGGATATGGGCGCCTACTGCGTGTCTAAAGCCGGGGTGGACATGCTGGTCAAGGTCGCCGCCGCGGAGTGGGGCGGCTACGGCATCCGGGTCAACGCCGTCGGCCCTGGTGTCACCCGGACCCCGATGTTGGCAGACGTGGAAAGGCTTCCCGGCTGGGTGGACGGACTGTGCGAGCGGACCGCGCTGGGACGGCTGGGGGAAGCCGCCGACGTGGCCGACGCCATTGTCGGTATCCTCGAACTATCTTGGGTGACAGGTCAAGTCGTGCACGCCGACGGGGGTTTGGCACTGCACAGCCCGATTGACGCGTACGGCCAGATGCAGCGACTGCGCCAGCCTAACCGGTACCGAAATCGATGACGCCCCGAATGATTGCGCCGCTGCGCAGATCATGGTAGGCGTCGTTGATGTCGTCGAGGCGATAACGTTTGGTGATCATCTCGTCGAGCAGCAACTGACCGGTTTCGTAGAGTTTGGCCAGCCGGGAGATATCCGCGCGGGGGTTGCACGAGCCGAACACGGTGCCCGCCAGAGTCTTGTTCATCAGGATGAAGTCCTGCAGATCGACCGTGATCGACCGGGTGGTCTGCGCGGTCATGCCGGTGAGCACACAGGTGCCACCTTTGCGGGTGAGCTGCAGCGCGCTGCGGACGTCGTCGGCGCCGATCAGCGAGGGTGATACCACGACGGCGTCGGCCATCACCCCGTAGGTCAGGCCAGATACCAGGTCCAGGGCCTCGGAAACCGTTGCGACGCTGTGTGTAGCACCGAACTGCAGCGCCGATTTCTGTTTGAACTCCACCGGGTCGACAGCGACGATCCGCGCGGCGCCGTTGATCCGCGCGCCCTGGATCGCGGCGGTGCCGATGCCGCCGGCGCCGATGACGACGACGACATCGCCGCCGCGCACACCGGCTCGATGTGCAACCGAACCGTACCCGGTGGGAATGGCGCACGACAGCAGCGCACTTGGCACCAGCGGAAGATGCGGCTCGATCTTGACAAGCGAATTCGCAGCCACCACAGTGTGTTCGGCGAAAGCACCGATCTTGGAGAGATGGCCGAGCGGTCGGCCATCGACGGTGTGGTGACGAAATGTCCCGTCGGTGGGCATCCCCGGGGTCAGGGTGCCGATACCCGCGTCACAGAGGTACTCCATACCGGTTGCGCACCATCGGCAATGGCCGCAGACGGCCACGAACGACGTCACCACGTGATCACCTGTTTCGAAATCGGTGACGCCGGCGCCGACTTGCAGGACTGTTCCCGAGCCCTCGTGGCCGCCGATCGTGGGGAACATGGTTGGCAGTCCCAACGATCGCAGGACCGCGTTGGGCGCCGACAGATCGCCCGTCAGGATGTGTTCGTCGGAGTGACACAACCCGGCCGCGGCCATTTCGACCAGCACTTCGCCGGCGCGGGGTGGATCCAGCTCGAATTCCTCGACCGACCACGGCCCGCCGACATCGTGCAGGATGGCGGCCCGGCTTTTCATGACGCAGGGGTGAAGGTAACCGGAAGTTTGGTGGGGGAGCGGAAGGTGAGTCCGATGATACGGGCGTCGTTGTCGGGCACCAGTGCCAGGTTGGTAACCCGGTCGAACAGGCTGTTGAGCATCACCCGGGTTTCCAGCCGTGCCAGGTGCATACCCAGGCACATGTGGATCCCGCCGGCGAATGCGATATGTGCTTGGCGCGGCCGGAAGATGTCGAACGTGTCGGGGTCGGTCCAACGGGTTTCATCGTGATTCGCCGAGCCCATGCACAAATCGACCTGCGCCCCAGACGGTATCGTCTTGCCCCCGATTTCAACGTCCTGGGTGGTGGTCCGTATCACCGTGGTGAGCGGTGTCTCGCACCGCAGGCCTTCTTCGATCGCGGCGGGTATCAAGGTGCGGTCCTGATAGACCATCGCCAGCTGTTCGGGATGGGTGAGCAGCAGATACAGCAGATTGCCTGACGAGCGGTAGGTGGTTTCCAGGCCGGCCGGCAGCAGCAGCCGCAAGAACGAGATGATGGCCTCGTCGCTGAGCTTTTCGCCGTCGATCTCGGCGCTGACCAGATCGCCGATGATGTCGTCGGTGGTTTTGCGACGCCGCTGCTCAACCTGCTCGAGGAAGTAATCGTGCAGTTCGGCCGATGCGCGCAAACCCGCCTCGATATCGACCTGGATGGAGATGAGGTCAAAAGACAGCCGCCGGAACAGATCGAGGTCATCGCGGGGAAGTCCGAGCAGTGTTGCGATGATCCGGGTGGGGAATTCGAATGTCACCGCCTTGACCAGGTCGGCCGACCCGTCATTTTTGATCTCGTCGATCAGCTGATCACAGATCGGTCCGATCACCGACGGTTCCCAACGTTCGAGCGCGGTGGCGCGGAAGGCCTTGGCCACCAGGTTGCGGTGGTCGTGATGCTCCTTACCGCCCATTGCCAGGATGGTGTGCCCGATGACCAGCCCGATGGTCTGGTCGTAGGCGTGTGAACTGAACACCTGGTCGTCGCGGAAGGCCCGGAACACGTCGTCGTAGCCGAACAGCACCCATTCGTCGTCGGGCATCAGCTCCGGCGGCAACTGCGACTGGTCGGTGAGAGAGCCGTGCCAAACCGGCTCAGTGCGCCGCTTGTAGTTGAAGAACGGATACGGGCTGGTTTGGCCCGCGAAATCGAGTGTGACGGCTTGACCGTCCGGATCGGTGCTGATCGACATCAGAGTCCTCCTGAACACCCGTAGTGGCAGTCGTGCAGCCCGATCCCGCGGTCTGGGCAGCGAACTGTCCGAGCCGAACATCGCTATCATAATATAAATAGCAACGAATCCCAACGGGTGGTGGCCTTTACCGTAATGGAAACAGTATCGGCGTTTCGGGGTGCGGCCCTGTGCCGAAATGCCGATTCGGGTGCGTCCCGCCGAGTTGTAACGAGGCGCGATGAGGCTGCTCGACGACGGGCCCGGCGTGCAACGATGGCTCTACCGCCTGCCGTAGTCAGGGCGACTCACAGTCGGCGGCGACTTGGTTGTCAGAATTGCAGGGTGATTCCAAAGACGCGCAACGAGCCCGTGTGGAGGATGAAAAGCTATGGTAACCGACACGAATCTCGCTCGGCCGCAAGGTCTTGGCCGCATCGACCCGGCGTTGCGTGATGTTGCTGCCGGCCTGGAGATCGCCGAATTCCGCCTTGAGACGCTGCCGGCTGAGCGTGATCGTGTCGACCGAAAGGCTGCTGAGCGCGCCGCGGCCGTCGATACCGCCGGTGTCGTGGTCGAGTCACAGTCCATCACCGGTCCGGGCGGCCAACGGCTGGATCTTCGTCTTTACCGTGGCTGCAGTGGTGCGGCTGCACCGCTGGTGATCTACGCCCACGGCGGCGCGTTCGTGACCGGCAACCTCGATACCGACCATGCCCAGTGCGTGGAGCTCGCCCGCGGTGCAGCCTGCCTGGTCGTGTCGGTTGATTACCGGCTTGCGCCGGAACACCCGTGCCCCGCGGCTCTCGAGGACGTCGAAGCGGCCTTCCGCTACGCCGTCGAAAACTGCGCCGCTCTCGACGCGGACACGAGCCGTATCGCGGTGATGGGCCGGGACGCGGGTGCTGCATTGGCCGCCGGGTTGGCGCAGCGCGTCTTCGACCAAGAGGGACCGCCGATCCTGGTTCAGATCCTGCACCAGCCCATGCTCGATTGCGATTCCACACCGTCACGACGGGAGTTTCAGCGCACGCCGGGTCTTAATGGTCCTGCTGTGAGCCGGGCGTGGGGACATTATTTGGGCCATAACGCAGGAACCGCTCACCATGTTCCTGCGCACCGGGCGAATTTGGAGGGGCTGGCGCCGACTTTTATCAGCTGCGCCGAGATCGATCCGAGCCGCGACGAGGCGATCGACTATGCCAATCGGCTTTTGCACGCCTATGTCCACACCGAACTGCACGTATTCGCAGCGACATTTCACGGTTTTGACTCAATCGTGCCGGATTGGGTTGTCTCCCAAGAAAACCGTGCCTTGCACACTCAAGTTTTGTGCCGGGCGTTCGCGATATGAAAACCTTGGCAGAACCGGGAATCGTCGCGAAAGTGCAACCGCTGCAACGACATCAGTTTAGGAGTAAATGCGATCCAGCTGTGCCAGGGAAGCTTATACCGGGTCGAACTTGGTGATCAGCCAGGAACCGTTGATCTTGGTCAGGGTGACAAGCACGCTGCTCGCCGCCATCGACGGATCGGGATTGTCTTTGCTGGTGGTGCTCTGGTCGACGAAAACCAAAACGACCGCCGAGTTCGGGTGCAACTCAGCCACTGCGGCCCGCATGACGTGAGCGGTAGTTTTCAGCGACTTCTGTTTGGCCGCCGGAGCGACGATCTGCTGGGTGAACTGGTCGTAATAGGACAGGAAATCGCCGGTCAGATGGGATTTCGCGGTGGCAAAGTCGCGGTCGAGACTCTCAGGTGCGTAAGACAGCAGCGCGACGGTTCCGTCGGACGCGGCACGGCACACCGCCCGGGCAACACTCTGATCGGTCTGGCGGTCGGGCCGGTATTCGTGGAAGTAGAGCCAGGTTGCCAGTCCAGCGGAGACCGCCAGCAACAGGATCAGAACGACGGGGCTAATTTTCACACGGCGCAGCCGGCGTACCACGCTATCTATCGGCCGGGATCGCTCAGCCTGCGCTGTGGCGGTGGACACGTCGGTGACTTCGGTTGTCACAGTGCCGGTCTCGGCGCTGCTGCCGGTGGGCTGGTCGGTCTTGTCGTTAATGGTCATGGCACGAACTCGACTTTCGACATCTTCATCTGCCCGCCTTCGTCGGCTACCGTGACCCGAAGCCGCCACTCCCGCGGTTCCTCTTTGGCGCCGGTGACATTGGTGACATGCGATGTCGCCGACACCAAGACGACGGCCGAATCCTTACCCATTGATTCGACGGCCGCTGAGTTCACTTTCCCTTCAGTGACCACCTTGGACTGTTCGACCACTGTCGTGAAATCGTTGGCCCGTTGTTGGAAATCGTCTTTGAATTCGCCGGTGGAGCTGTCGAGCACCCGTTGGACATCTTGCTTGGCGTGCTTGAAATCGAAGGAGGTCAGGTTGATCACGCCTTGTCGGGCTGCGGCTGCGAACGCTGCGGTTCGCTGCTGGCGCTCGATGGTGTCGTTGTGATACCACAGCATATAGCCGCTCACCGCGAGGAAACCGAGAATGGCGATGAGCGTTGCCGTTTTGGCGAGCGCAGACACCGACGGCCGGGGTAACCAGCGTCGCCACCCGGACCGCTCGAGCGCAGACGGCGCAGCCCCGGCCTCGATTTCGGCGCTGTCCTCAATGTGAGCGGCTTTGGTGACATCATCGGACTCAGAGGGTTCGGTGGCCGCCGTGACGTCGCCGGTCTGCGCCGGGTTCTCGACCGCGGTGGCGTTGGACTTTTCGACTGCGGCTTGTGCCTCCGCCTCACGCCGGAGCCGCAGAGCGCGCGCACGGGCGCGCGCCGCGGCGGCCACCGCTTCGGCTTCCGCGGCTTCGGCCTCGGCTAGCTCGGCCAAAGCTAGCGCCTCGGCCCTTGCCCTAGCAGAATCAGCCGGGCGCTCGTCGCGCTCAGCCATGGTGCTCAGTTGTCAGCATCATTATCGACTGGACTCCGGTATCTCTTACGGTATTGCTCATTGCTACCATCGGAAACGCCAGCGCACTCCGACGAGGACCGATCAGGCGGATGATCAGCCACACCCCCTCTCACCCATACTGCACACGTCACGGTGAAGGAAGGTCCGGGCCGGCCTCATGACCGCTGTCGACTCACCCGAAAAGATACTCTTTGCCTCCACCAGCCAAGCGTTTCTGCACAAAGAGGCACCGCTGACCTACGTGCGCGAACTGCATGCTGCGGGACTTTCGTTCGATCCGGCCTGGTGGCGGCGCGCCGCCGAGCTGGGATGGACGGGCTTGCTGGTTCCCGAGGAGCTGGGCGGCGGCAGCGTCTCGGAAAGCGGTCTGGCCGACCTGGCCATGGTCGCCGAACAGATCGGCAAGACCGTCGCACCCGGGCCGCTGTACCCGGTCAGCACCGTGCTCGCCGGGCTGGTCGACTGTGCGCAGCGCCAAACCCACACCGCCCTGATCGGATCGCTGGTCGCCGGTGAAACCGTGGCGTCGTGGGCCGTGTACGAGCCAGGCGCGGGTTGGGCGCCGCACCAACCGTCAGTTACCGTCACACCAACCGATTCCGGCTACCGCATCGACGGTGTCAAAGACCGGGTCGAGGCCGGCGCACAAAGTGGTGTGCTCCTGGTGGTGGCTCGCGGTGACGGGGGGGTGCGACAGTTTTTGGTCCCGACGGACGCGCCGGGTGTCCGGATCGAACCTCAAGAGTCGGTGGACCTGGTCAAGCAATACGCGCGGGTCAGCTTCGACGGTGTCAGGGTGGAGCCGTCGGCGGCCGTCGGCACGGTGGACGAGAGCGCTGCGCTGATCGATCGGCAGAGCCAAATCGCACAGGTGCTGCAGTGCGCTGAGGTGGTCGGAATCCTGCAGACGGTGTTCGACTTCACCGTCCAGTGGGCGTTGGACCGGCACACCTTCGGTCGCTCGCTGGCGTCCTACCAGGCGCTCAAACATCGCTTCGCCGACATGAAGATGCGACTGGAAGCATGTCGTGCGACGACGGCCGCGGCGGTTGCAGCAGTGGCCGCCCGTGCACCCGATGCTGCGCTATCGGCCAGTATTGCGAAATCTTACGTGGGCGAAGTAGCCGGTCAGATCGTGCAGGATTGTGTGCAAATGCACGGCGGTATCGGTGTCACCTGGGAACACGATCTGCACCTGTACCTGCGGCGGGTTGTGTTGTACCGCTCCATGTTCGGCACTCCCGAGGAGCACAACTTGCGGGTATACGCGTGGCAGGAGGCGGCGCGGCGATGACCGCCGAAACGGTTGAGCAGTTCCGTGCCCGGGCCCGAGCGTGGCTGGCCGACAACATGCCACGCATCGACCCCGCATCCCCACCAGCCGCGTATCGCGACGACGAACGCAGCTGGAGGCGGGCGCGTGAGCTGCAAAAGCGGCTCTATGAGGGCGGATTCGCCGGTATCTGCTTTCCCCGTGAGTACGGCGGCCTCGGCCTGGATTACGACTACCAGAAGGCGTTTGACGAGGAAACTCTCACCTATGAGATGCCGCTGATCCTCAATACGCCGACGTTCACCATTTGCTGTGCGACGTTGCTCGATACCGGCAGTGAAGAACAAAAAAAGCAGCACATCGCCGCCGCATTGCGCGGTGACGAAGTGCTGGTGCAACTGCTCAGCGAGCCCAGCGGCGGATCGGATCTGGCGGGTGTGATCACCCGCGCCGAGCGGCGCGGGGAGCGGTGGGTGATCAACGGCGCCAAGACCTGGAGCACCAGCGCGTTCGCCGCCGACTACGGTTTGTGTCTGGCGCGCACCAACTGGGATGTGCCCAAACACGAGGGCCTGACCATGTTCCTGGTGCCGATCGCCCACCCGGGGATCACGCTGCGGCGTATCACCCAGCTCAACGGCTCCACCGAGTTCTGCGAAGAATTTTTCGACAACGTCGATGTCGGTGACGATGCCGTGGTGGGCGAGGTGAATAACGGCTGGGCGGTGGCGTCGCGGCTGCTGTATCACGAACGACGCGCGGTCGGGCAGGGTTCGGAGTTCGCCAGCGGTTCCGGTAGTGAGGGCGGCCGGTCGACGCCGGTGGACTACGTGACGTTGCTGGCGACGACGGGCCAGGTTGGCAACGAGCGTGTCCGCGAGATGGCCGGCCGGGTGCTGGTGCACCGCGCGGTGGCCGAGCAACTGGTCGACCATGTGTATCGAAGTGTCAGGGACGGCACTTTGCCGCCGGCCGGTGGGACGCTGATCCGGTTGTTTCATGCTGAGGCGGTGACACTGGACATGGACACTGCGCTGGCGATCGCGGGCACAGCCGGAGTCGTGGGGAAGCAAGGCGCGGGTCTGGAAAACGGGCTGCGTTACCTGTCGCGTCAGACGGTGTGCCTGGGCGGCGGCACTACCGAGATGGCCCGCAATGTCATCGGCGAGCGGGTACTGAACTTTCCGCGCGAATACGCCGCCGACCGCGGTGTGCCCTTCAATCAGGTGCGTCGCGGTCAGTCGCGGTGAACTGAGGTTGCCGTGGTGGGCCTGTCGAGGTTGACGAGCGCCCGGCCTGGGGCAGCGTTTGTCGGTGTCCCGTACTTGCGCTGGTGTTGGCAGATCCCAATTTGTCAGGGCAACAACGCCTTCGGAAGAGACGCTCGTGCCGTCCAGTTGACGCCGGGAACACCGGGTTCACAGCGACGGCTCAGCGGTCAACCCGTCAAGCCCCCCATTCGATGGGGGGCTTGACGGCTGTTGGAACGAGGCTCAGGCGCTGACCTGCTTTGCCGGTTGCGAAACCTTCATCAGTTGCATCATGTTGCCGCCCATGATTTTCGCGACGTCGTCTTGGCTGAGGCCGGCGAGTTCGTCGACGAAGGTCAGCGGGTCGGCGAGTCCTTCTGGATGCGGCCAGTCCGAGCCGAATACCACCCGGTCCGAACCCACCATCTTGACGATATCGACGAAGTTGTCCTCCCAGAAGGGGCTGATGTAGATGCATCGCTTGAAAGCTTCGATGGGATCTTCGCTGAACGCGTTCGGCATCTTCTTGTAGACACTCTTGAGCGCTTTGAACAGGTGCGGCACCCACTCGGCGCCATTTTCGATGGATAGGATCCGCAGCTCGGGGTTGCGCGAGAGCGCGCCGTGGCAGATCAACGCACCCATCGCGTCTTCGATCGGCCGATGGCCCATCACCAGCATCCGGAACGCGGTCGGGCGGAAGGGCAGGAACTCGTCGCCAGGTTCCCACACGTTCGCGAAGTCGGCGTAACCGCTGTCGGAAGCGTGCATCGACACCGGGATTCCGGCTTTGATACACGCCTGCCAGAACGGGTCGAATTCCTCGAAACCGAATGAGCGGCTGCCCCGATAGCCGGGCACCGGAGCCGGTCGGACCAGCACGGTACGCGCGCCCCGCTCCAGGCACCATTCCAGTTCTTCCAGCGCCCGCTCGACGATCGGCAGGGTGATCACCGGGGTGGCGAAGATGCGCTCCTTGTAGTTGAACGACCACGTCTCATACATCCATCGGTTGAGCGCGTGGATGACATCGTGGGTCAACTCCGGGTCGTCTTTCATCCGCTCCTCGACCAAGCTGGCCAGCGTCGGGAACATCAGCGCATAGTCGACACCGAGCTCATCCATCACCTCCAGCCGCGGCCCGGGTTCCCGGAACGCGGGGATGGCCTTCATGGGCTCCCCCATTACTTCCCGATAACTCTTGCCGCCGCTGCCGTGGCGGAAGTACTCCTCCTGCGCCCCGGGGCGGGCCACCACCTCAAACGTCGGGTTGGGGATGTACTCGCTGATGTGGCCGCGCACCACGATCTTGGTGCGCCCACGAACCTGCACATAGTCGATGACGTGCTTGCGGTTGTCCGGCAAGAACTTGGTCAGCGCCTCCTGGGTTTCATACATGTGGTTGTCGGCATCGAACACGGGAAACGCAAGTTGGCGTGACGGCATGGTGCTCTCCTTGTCGCAATGATGCTCACTATCGGCGGTAATGACGTTACCACTGTTGAGGTCGTCATGTAATAGGGCCGTCGGGCTGATTTATTGCGGGTCGATTGCGCGGACATCGTCGCGCTTGACAACGGAGAAATTCACGGTGGCCGTTGCAGCGAGTTCGCCGTCACTGCTGCGGAATATCTCGACCTGCGCGATGACGGAGCGACGGCCGGCGCGCAGAATCCGTGGCACCGCCCGCGCGAAACCCTCGGTGATCGGCCGCAGGTAGCGGATGAAGAGGTCAGCGGTGGTAATGCCGGTAGCCGGCTGCAGATAGTCGAGGCCAAGGCGTCCGCCTGCCACGTCAGCGAGTGTGGCGATCATGCCGCCTTGCAGCGCACCGGCGGTGTTGACGACACGCGGGCTGACCGGCAGTTCCATGACGAATTCACCGTCGCGGCTAGTCTCGCGCAAACCAACCTGGGCGAACAGTTCGGCCAGAGATGACGTCGCCGACCGGGCCTCGCCGTTGGTTGCACCGAGGGCCCGATTGCAGAAGTCGTAGAGGTGCCCCCCATCGATGGGTGCTCCAGTGAGTTCGGTGCCCAGCCAGTGCAGTCGCGACGCGCCCAACACGGTCTGCATGACGATGGCGGCCGCGGCCCCGACATCGAGTTCCGGCCGGAAGACGCCCTCGGTGATTCCACGGCCAATGATGTCGCAAATCAGTTGGTGCAGCGGTGCGAGGACCCGTGCGTAGTCCCGGGGCCGGGTTTCAGCCAGATGCTGGTTATACAGGCTCAGCGCGCGGTTCAGGCTGTCCTGGGTGCTCGATTCCGGTTGGGCGCTGATACGGTCGATCACCAACTTCAACGCGGCGGTGCTGTCCAGGCCGCTGGTCTCGGCCCGCCACGTCTGCGCCGACTGCACCATGGTTCGTTCGAATAGCGCCAGCAGCAACTCATCCTTGCTGGAAAAATGCTGGTAGAAGGCTCGCAACGAGGTTTTAGACCGGGCGACGATTTCCTGCACCGTGAAGTCGGTGCGCCCGGTTTCGCCCAGTACCGCGACGGCGGTTTTGATGAAGCGCTCGGCGCGCGTGATTTCGGCATCACCGTCCGGACCTGTCATGGGCGGTTTCTCCTTTTCAGCCGCTCCTTTTCTGCCGCACCACCCGGCGCTCCGAGAATGAGATTACCGCGGATGGCTGCGGGCCGGGGCATCCGCCCGGATATTCGGAGACCAGCGACGGGCCACCCCGGCGAGGCATCCGAGAGCCCACGCCCGGTCATCGATCGATCACAGGATGGTAATGCGGGGACGAGGCTGACAGCTCGCCGCAGGCCTGACGGCGAGCACTACTGCACCACAGGCTTGGGAAGCTCGATGGTGGCCGTGTCGTCGCAGTCGTCTTCCCGCAACAGCAACGATCTGACCAACGGGCGCGGTCCACAGGCCCGGAGCAATTGACTGGCGGGGCGCGGGCGCACCTGTTGCGGCCACCAGAACCAACGACCGAGCAAAGCGGCGATGGACGGTGTCATAAACGCCCGCACGACCAGCGTGTCGAATAATAGGCCGAGGCCGATGGTCGTACCGACCTGACCGATTATCCGCAGTTCGCTGACCACCATCGACGCCATGGTAAAAGCAAACACCAACCCTGCCGACGTGACGACCTTACCGGTACCGCCCATTGCCCGGATGATGCCCGTGTTTATCCCCGCAGAAATCTCCTCTTTAAACCGGGAAACCAACAACAGGTTGTAGTCCGACCCAACCGCTAAAAGAATAATCACCGACATCGCCAGCACCATCCAGTGCAGTTTGATACCCAGAAGATATTGCCAGACCAGCACTGACAGTCCAAACGATGCGCCCAGCGAAATTGCCACTGTGCCGACGATAACCAGAGCGGCAACAAAACTGCGGGTGATAATTAGCATGATGATGAAAATAAGGCAGAGTGAAGCAATGCCCGCGATTAAAAGATCGTATTTTGAACCATCGCGCCAGTCCTTGAAGGTCGATGCAGTCCCCGCGACATAGATCTTGGCATTCGCGAGAGGTGTCCCTTTGATCGCCTCCTCGGCCGCCGTCTTTAGCTGGTCGATACGTGCCACCCCCTCGGGCGTGGCGGGATCGCCCCGATGCGAAATGATGAATCGAGCTGCTTTCCCGTCAGGAGATAGGAAGGAGCCCATCGCGTGCTGGAAGTCTTTGTTCTGGAAAACCGCCGGCGGCAGATAAAAGGAATCATCATTTCTCGCGGCGTCGAACGCCTTTCCCATGGCGGTGGCGTCCTTAGTTAATTCATCCATCTCACCAAACAGACCGGACATGGTGCTGTGCATGGCTAGCATCATGGTCCGGATTTTTTGCATACTTGCGATCATTGGCAGGTACTGCTGCAGCATCTGCGGCGTGATGATGTCCAGCTGGTCCATATCGTTCACGAGATCACGAAGTTTGTCGCTAACCTCGTCGACACCGTCAAGCGACTCGAATATGGATCGCAGCGACCAGCAGATCGGAATGTCGTAGCAGTGTTTTTCCCAGTAGAAGTAGCTCCGAATGGGCCGCCAAAAATCTTCGAAATCAGCGAGGTGACCCCGCAGCTCGTCCGTGATGACTTCCACATCATGCGTCTCGCCCACCATGTGATGGGTAGTAGTGTAAAGCTGCTGCATGAGGCCATACATGCGCTGCATTAAGTTGATCGTCTCCGCCAGCTCGTCCGCTTGCCTGAGCATATCATTCATGCGCTTTTTCTGAAACTTCAGATTTTGTAGCTGGGTGGCACTCTGCAGGCTCAGCAGAAAAGGTATCGAAGTGTGCTCAATTGGTGTTCCTTCGGGGCGAGTCACCCCTTGGACTCGTGAAATCCCGGGAACGCGAAAAATTCCTTTGGCTAGTTTGTTTAAGATCAGAAAATCTGCGGGATTACGCATATCGTGATCTGATTCGATCAGCAGAAGCTCTGGCATCATCCGCGCCTGTGAGAAATGACGGTCAGCAGCCGCATAGCCTAAATTGGCTGGAATGTCTTTAGGAGTGTAAAGTCGATCGTTGTAGCTCGTTTTATAACCCGGAAGTGTCAGGAGGCCTATCAGCGCGATCGCGCACGTGGCAGCGAAAATAGGCGCGGGCCACCGGACGATTGTCGTACCAATCCGCCGCCAGCCGCGAACCCCGATCCTGCGCGTGGGGTCGAACAGGCCGAAACGGCTTCCCGCAGCAAGAACTGCCGGAACGAGGGTCAGGGCCACCGCGACCGTGACGAGCATGCCCACTGAACACGGGATGCCCAGAGTCTGGAAATAAGGCATCCGGGTGAAACTGAGGCAGAAGATAGCTCCCGCGATAGTTAAACCGGAGCCGAGCACAACAGGCGCCACCCCACGATATGTGGTAGAGAATGCGATGTCCGGATCCTCGCCGGCCTGACGTGCCTCTTGATATCGACCGAAGAAAAATATCCCGTAATCGGTTCCGGCTGCGATAGCGAGAGAAACCAGCAGGTTAATGGCGAACGTCGAGAGCACAAGGACATTGTGATGCCCCATAAACGCGACAATTCCCCGGGCTGCTGCTAATTCGATTCCGACCGTGGTGAGCAGCAGCACCACGGTAATCACCGAACGGTAGATGACCAATAGCATGGTGAAGATCATCACGACCGTAACCAAGGTGATCTTTAGAATCGATTTGTTACCGCTGTGGTGCATCTCGGTAACCAGCGGCGCCGGGCCGGTGACATAGACCTTGACTCCGGCAGGTGGCGAAGTCCGCGTGACAATATCCTGGACAGCCGCCACGGATTCTTCTCCCAAGGTGGTGCCCTGATTCCCGGCGAGATTCAATTGCACATACGCGGCCTTGCCGTCGGAACTTTGTACGCCCGAGGCGGTGAGCGGATCTCCCCATAAATCCTGAACGTGCTCGACATGCTTCGGATCGTCTCTTAACTGACGGACCAAGTCGGCATAGTACGTGTGAGCATCGTCGCCCAGCGGCTGCTGACCCTCCAGCACAATCATCGCGAAACTGTCTGAGTCGGATTCTTTGAAGTCTCTGCCCATGCGGGCCATGGCCTGCACCGACGGGGCATCTTTGGGACTGAGCGACACCGAATGCTCTTGGCCCACTCGTTCCAGCGACGGAACTGCCAGGGTGACAATCAGAGTCAGCGCTATCCAGGCGAGGATGATCAGCAACGCAAACCTGCGAATTGTCCGCGGTATGACGGGCGGCTCAAAGCGTTGGGTGCTCATAACGCGGCTTTCGGCAAACCCGCTAGCTCCTGAGCAGCAACGAACGGACGACTGGACGCGGGCCAACCGGCCGAAGCAGGGCGCTCGCAGGGCGGGGGCGCACTCGTTGGGGCCACCAGAACCAGCGTCCGAGCAGCGCGGCAATCGAGGGCATCATGAACGCACGCACTACCAATGTGTCGAACACCAGGCCGAGACCGATGGTGGTGCCGACCTGACCGATGATGCGCAGGTCGCTCACCAGCATCGACGCCATGGTGAAAGCGAACACCAGGCCAGCGGACGTCACCACTTTGCCGGTGCCACCCATCGCGCGGATGATGCCTGTGTTTATCCCGCCGGCTAGTTCCTCTTTCATGCGTGATACCAACAACAGGTTGTAGTCAGATCCCACCGCCAACAAGACGATCACCGACATTGCCAGTACCACCCAGTGCATTTGTATTCCAAGAATATATTGCCAGACGAGCACAGACAGTCCGAAGGAAGCGCCGAGCGAAAGTCCGACGGTACCGACGATAACCAGAGCGGCGATCAAACTCTGTGTAATGACGAGCATGATAATGAAAATAAGACAAAGTGCAGCGACGCCTGCGATCAAAAGATCATATTTGGAACCTTCGACGAGGTCTTTCGTCATCGCCGCGGTACCCGTCAGGTAGATTTTTGCATCCTCTAACGGCGTGCCTTTGAGCGCCTCCTCGGCTGCCGTTTGTATCGCGTCGACCCGCGAAATACCTTCGCGTGTCGCAGGGTCGCCCCGTTGAGAAATGAGCATGCGGACGGCTTTCCCATCCGGAGATAGGAAGACGTTCATTGCCCGTTTGAAGTCTTTGTTTTTGAAAACGTCTGGGGGCAGGTAGAAGGAGTCGTCGTTTTTGGCGTCGTCGAAAGCCTTCCCCATAGCCGTCGCGTTGTCGCTCGCATCCTCCATCTGACTAAATATCCCGGTCATGGTGCTATGCATGGTCAGCACCATGGTCCGCATGTTTTGCATAGTGGCGATCATCGGCGGGAACTGCGTGAGCAACTGTGGCATCAGCAGGTCGAAGTGATCGAGATCTTTGACGAGAGCCTGCAGCTCATCGCTGATCGCGTCGACACCGTCAAGTGAATCAAAAATGGACCGAAACGACCAGCAGATTGGAATGTCGTAGCAGTGCTTCTCCCAGTAGAAGTAGCTGCGGATCGGCCGCCAAAAATCTTCGAAATCGGCGAGGTGATCCCGCAGCTCGTCCGTGATCACCACCATGTCGTGAGTTTCTCCGACCATGTGGTGGGTAGTGTTGGTGAGCTGTTGCATGAGGTCATACAGACGCTGCATCAAGTTGATAGTTCTCGCCAGCTCGTCTGCCTGCCTGAGCATATCGTTCATACGGTCTTTCTGAAACTTTAGATTTTGTAGCTGGCTGGCGTTTGACATGCTGATCATAAACGGTATCGAAGTGTGTTGGATTGGCGTGCCCTCGGGTCGGGTTATGGCCTGAACCATGGAAATACCCGGAACAGCGAAGATACCCTTGGCCAGTTTATTCAAGACGAGAAAATCTGCTGGATTACGCAGATCATGGTCGGCCTCGACCAACAAGATCTCGGGCGTCATCATTCGCGCCTTCGGAAAATGACGTTCGGCTGCCGTATATCCCAGGTTGGCGGGAATATCTTTGGGGATATAGTCACCGTCGTTATAGCTGGGTTTGTACCCCGACAATGTCAACAGGCCGACGAGCGCGACCGCTAATGTGGTGGCGAGAATCGGAGCCGGCCACCGGACGATCGCTGCGCCGATCCGGCGCCATCCCCGCGCTTTCGCTTGCCGCTTGGGTTCGAATAAACCATAACGGCTTCCAGCACTGAGAACTGCCGGAACCAGCGTCAGGGCCACCGCAACTGCGACGGAAATGCCCACCGCACAGGGGACGCCTAAAGGCTGGAATGCGGGTAGCCGAGTAAAGGCCAGGCAGAAAACCGCTCCCGCGATAGTCAAACCAGAGGCCAACACAACGCGTGCGACTCCGCGATATGTCGTGTAGTAGGCTGTGTCCCGGTCTTCACCGGCCTGACGGGCCTCGTGATATCGCCCGATGAAGAATATTCCGTAGTCCGTTCCCGCCGCGATGCCGATGGATGTCAAGAGATTGACCGCGTAGGTAGTCAAGCCGACCAGCTGATGATCGCCAAGGAATGCGACAAGACCGCGGGCCACCTGCAATTCTATTCCGACCATCAGCAACAAGAGAATTACGGTGATAACCGAGCGGTATACCAGAAGCAGCATGCTGAATATCACTGCAACGCTGACGGCTGTGATCGTGATGACGGTCCTGTCGCCGCTGTGAGCCACGTCTGCAGCGAACGCCGCCGGACCCGTGACATACACCTTCAACCCCGGCGGTGGCGGTGTGTGCGCCACGATGTCCCGCACAGCTTCGGCCGACTCATTCCCTAAGGTCTGACTCAGATCGCCGGCGAGGTTCAGTTGAGCATACGCGGCCTTACCATCGGCGCTTTGCGCAGCGCCCGCGGTGAGTGGATCACCCCAGAAATTGTTGATGTGCTGGACATGTTTGGAGTCGCTTTCGAGGTTACGAATCAACCGGTCGTAGTATTTGTGAGCGTCGTCGCCCAACGGGCGTTGACCCTCCAGCACGAGCATCGCCACGCTTTCGGAATCAGATTCGTGGAAATCTTGGCCCATGCGCTTCATTGCCTTGAACGCGGGCGCATCTGCGGGACTCAGCGATACCGAATGCTCTTTTTCGACCTGTTCCAGGGACGGCACGCCGATACTGACGATGATGGCGACCGCCAACCAGATCAAGATGATGGGCACCGAAAATCGGTGGATTGTTTGGGCAATCAGTGACGGCCCGGGGTGGCGGTCGTCGTCGTGTTGGTCGCTCATGCAGCCTTCAGCAGACAGAAGGTAAATGCGTTTACTTCGTGCGATACGTGTTCAGCCTTTACTTCACCGTCAACGACGATGCGGCAGCCGATGCTGTCACTATCGCCTTGCGCCACAATACTTCCCACCACTGCCGCCTGGGTGGTCGCAAACTTGACCGACCATGGCAAACGTGCTCCCTCAACAAGTTGCGGGTCGGCATTGACGTCGAAATAGCTGATGTCGGCCACGGTTCCGGGCGGCCCGAAAACTTCATATGTCAACTGTTTGGGGTTAAACGGTTGAGTGTCGTTAATTTTCGTGTCGGCATATGAGGGGCGTTTCTCAGAGCCGAAGATGCCGTGCAACCGCGCCACAGCCAGTCCTCCGGCACCGATCACAATTAGTATGACCAGTGGAATCCATAATCGCCTGAGAACCCTGAAAATCGCTAATCCCCTCCGCCCGTTTCCAGACCGGCGTCATTTCAGCCGCTCGACCAATGCAACTACCCCTCGGGCAACGGCATGCCAGACGACTGCACCGCGTGGACGCAGGCGGCGTCCCCGGCGAACCGGGTGACGGTCACCTCAACCGTGCGGCACACACCTAAGCAACGTGACCAGATCTCGACGAGTAAACCATGCCGGTTGTGCACCCATGTTGGTTCCCTTGCGCGCGGTATGCGATCGTAATGCATACCGGCTGCGTCAACGCGTGAGACCGTCGTCTGGCTATTCAGGCCGCCGAGCACGTCGTGTCCTTACCGTCGGCGCTGGCCGAGTCCGGCTTCTGCCATCTGCCCACGAAACAGATCATGAAACAGACGCTGTACCCACGTGTGGCAGCGGTCGCCGACAGCCTGGAACGGCGTTGCCCCATGCCTGGCGAGGCCGCCGCCACCTCGAGCACGACGTGGATCGAGGCAAGGTGTCGAGATGACGACGTGCTGCTGCCATGATGCCGCCGACGTGATCGAGCAAACACCGCTGGCATCCAGTCCCCACCGCGTCTTTCTCGTCGCAAGCCTAATTGGCGTCACTGGGCGGCCCGCTGCAGAGGGACGACCGTTGATCGCGCAGCCGCGCTTACCGCGGCTGCGGTGGTGGTTCGATGTGGTAGTTGGCTTGCGTCGATCTCCACTAACGCGAAAAATGCACCCCGGACCCGGCTGCAGCTTTAACCTGAACTGCGGCGTGAGGCTTGTCAGGAGCCTTCCCGCCTTCCCGGCCCCCGGAGCCGCCCGGAGGTCTTCAGTATGGGGTGGATGAGATGGAGTCAAGTCGAGGAGACGGTACGGCCAGGAGAATCCCGGCCCGTCAACCCGTTCGACAACGAGGGTGGTTTTGCTGCCCGCTATTCGCCCCGTTACCGCGGCTAGCCCACCCTCGCCCGGGGTGCTCGGCGACCCGAGTGTTAAACCTAGGTAAGCGGCGCACGCCGCGATACCACGACCGCCGGCGACACGTTGCGCTGTCCCGCAAGTCAGACATGTCCGATACGCGAGAATTGGGGAAGCGGTGAGCGTCAATCCGTTCGACGATGACAACGGCAGGTTTTTCGTACTAGTCAACGACGAAGAGCAACACAGCCTGTGGCCGACCTTCGCCGCTGTTCCCGCCGGGTGGCGGGTAGTTTACGGCGAAGCAGACCGAGCGGCCTGCCTGGACTACATTGAACAGAATTGGACCGATATACGGCCTAAGAGTTTGCGCGAAAGGTTGGCAGAGGGGCGAGGCGTTGACCGATGAACCCTCTGGATGAGGGGAATTCAGCTGAGACGTGACCGGTGCGCATTTGCACTGTGACGCGGACGGGGCTCACGACGCCGAGCTACGGTTGCCGTATTTAGCCGATAGCGTGAACACGATTCGATCACCCGCCTCGGGCCGCGATCATCGCCGAGCGGTTGACCTTGGTCGCGGCCGTGCGGGGAATCTGGTCGACGAACTCGACGGTCTTGGGCACTTTGTAGCCGGCGAGGCGGCTCTTCGCGTACCGGATCACCTGCTGTTCGGTCAGCGGCGGCCCCGACTCCGCGCGCTGGACCACGGCATGCACCCGGCGCCCCCACTGCGGGTCAGCGAGTCCGATGACCACCACGTCAGCGATGCCGGGATGTTCGGCCAGCGCGCATTCCACCTCGGCGGGATAGACATTGGCGCCGCCGGTGACGATCATGTCGGCACGGCGGTCGACGAGGTAGAGGTACCCCTCGTCGTCGAGGTGACCGATATCGCCGGCGGAGCGGAATCCGTCGGCCGTCGACGGTAGCGGCGGTGCCCCGCCCAAGTAGCGATACCCGCTGCTCATCGGTGCGCGCAAGTAGATGTCGCCGAGTTCACCAGGACCTACCGGATTTCCATGTGCATCTAAGATGCGGATCTCGGTTCCCCGGAAGCCACGGCCCACACTGCCCGGATGGGTCAGCCACTCGTCGCCCCGCAGTGCGGTAAGCCCAAGGTTTTCGGTCATCCCGTAAGCCATCAGAATCTGCTCGGGACTGAGCAGATCGAACCAGGTGTGCAGCAGCGCAGGCGGCATCACCGCGGCTCCCTGCAAAATCCAAACAACACTGGAGAAGTCTCGGCGGCCAATATCGGGCAGCGCGGCAATACGCGCCAGCATCGTGGGTGTGGCGGTGAAGTTGGTGATCCGATACCGCTCGATCGCGTCGAGGACCATTGCCGCGTCGAATTTTTCCAGGATTACCAAACGGTCCCCACCCAACAGGTTGTTGAGTGGAGCAAAGCCGTTGGTGTGATACATCGGCCCCGGCACCAGAATCGTCTGCGGTTGCGGCACCGGTGACCAGGCCGCCATGAACGGAACGCTGTGCTCGGGTGTCCACAACGCTTGCGCCAGGTTGAGGATCACTTTGGGCAGCCCAGTCGAACCGCTGCTGCATATCCCGTTGACCATAGGTGACACGGCGACGGGCAGCGGGGCTCCGGACTGACGTGCCGCGTGCGCGGCAAACGTCTGCACGTGGTGTTCGTCAACGGTGACGACGGGGTTGATCACCTCGAGCACCCGGGAGCGCTCCCAGTCGGGCAGATCCCAGTGCATGGGGATCGGAACGGCACCGATTTTCCAGCAGCCCAGCGCGGCCAGCACCAGGTGCTGTGAGTTGGGAATCGCAAGGGCGACCAGCGAACCGGTCTGGGCACCGGCTTCGGCGAGCGCCCGCCCCCACTGGTTGGCGCGGGTGTCGAGCTCGCTGAATGTCAGCGCACGAGCCGTGCCGTCGCGGGCCACCGTGACGACGGCCAGCTCGTCGCGACGTTCGGCGGCGAGGTCGGTGAGCCTGGCCCCGAAGGGGATTCCGCCGCCTGCCTGGCCGAGCGGCACTCCGGCGGCAATTGGCCCGGCGCTCATGCGGGTTCTGCGGCGAATTCGGTGAACAGGGTCTCCAAGCACCCATTGCGCACGGCAGGTATCAGGCGCTGGGCGAGTTCTTCGCTGCTCGCTGGCAGCCGGATCAGCGGTTGGGTGTGCCGGTCCAGAACACTGATATCGGATTCGTCGCAAAAACCCAGTGCACCCAGCAACTGGTGCGAAGTCCGCAGCACCTGTCGGGCCGTGTCAGCGGCTTTGAGCCGCAGCACCAGCGCATCGGCTGAACGTGCCTGCGCCGGTGCGGTTCCCAACCGCCACACGGTGTACTTGGCAAGTTCGTGAAGACCGCGCACCGCCACCGATGCGTCGGCGGTGGCGAACTTGACGGCCTGAAAGTCCGCGAGCGGCCTGCCGAATTGGATCCGCGAGCGCACATGCTCGGTGACGATCTCCAGGGCGCGTTGCATCGCACCCAGAATCCGCCACGAGCCCAGCACCAGATGCACGTCGACGTCGGCTGAGGGCACGGTGCCGTCAGGTTCACTCAGGGTGGCGGGCACCAGAAACGGGCCCAGCTTGGCGTGCGTTCGCGTGCCCATGCGCGGATGGTAGCGGGTGCCGTCGAGGTCGGCGGCGACCCAGCCACCGCTCAGGTCTCCGTGGTCGACTCGCGCGGCTCGGGGGTTGACCAGGGTAAGGCGCTCGCCGTCGATCCTCAGCAGTTCTTCGACCAGCGGATAAGGCAGCGCCGTGGCTCCGGCAGCCTGGCAGAGCACCGCGGCTGCCAGCAGGTCGTCGGGGCCAGATCGCACGTCGAGATCGAATGCGCCGATCTCGGCCAGCGCAGCCCGCGCCTCGGCACGCGGCGCCTCCTCGGTTTCAGCCCGCAAAGCTGCCTGCGGCCCACCCACCCGGGCCAGCCGTTTAGCGGCGACGGCGGCGAATTCAGCGGTGTCTTCAGGCAGCGCGGTATTCACCTGTGTTCTCCCAAGACGTCACGTGCCACCAACATCTTTTGCACTTCGATGGTGCCCGACGCGACCGTGGCCGCTTGCGCGTAGCGCCAATGGTCTTCGATCGCCCCGTCCAGCGGGGCCGAGACGCCGCTGTCCAGCGCCGTCGGACCCAGCACATCGAATAGCAGCTCGGCGACCTGCTGATCACAGGTGGTGGCGGCGATGCGGGCGGCGCTGGCCGCTGCCCCCGCCGACGGATCGTCTAACAGCGACACGGAGCGATAGGCCAGCAGCCGCGCCACCCTTAGGTCGGCCAATGCCCGCACCCACCGAGTGCGGATCGACTCGGGCAGGCTGTCCCAGCTGGTGCCGAGTTCGGCGCGTACACGCTCGAGCAGCGATTCGCAGCGCGCATAGCGCGCGATACCGACACGCTCGAAAGCGAGCGCTTCCCGCATCACCCGCCACCCGTCGCCGACCTCGCCGAGCACTTCGCCGGGAAATGCCTGCACGCCGTCGAGGAAGACCTCGTTGAGATGGTGCGGTCCCAACATCGACCGAATAGGGCGGACAGTGATGCCAGGCCGGTCCATCGGAATCAGGAAAAGGGTGAGCCGTCGCGGTTTCGGGGCATCCGGGTCCGTACAGGCCGCCAGCACACACCACGATGCCATTTGTGCGTAGGACGTCCAGACCTTCTGGCCGGTGATCCGCCAGCCGTCACCGTCGGGGACCGCGCGGGTACGTAACGACGCCAGGTCCGTTCCGGCTTCCGGCTCGGAAAACCCCTGACACCAAATGACTTCGCCGGCGGCAATAGCTGAGAGGTGCTGGGCCTTCTGCTCGGGGGTGCCGTAACGCATCACCGCCGGCCCCACCCAGTTGATCCCCATGTACTGTGGGCCGCGGGGCTCATGGTGTGCCCACATTTCCTCGCGCAGCACGGTCTGCTGCCAGATCGAACCACCACCGCCGCCATATTCTTTGGGCCACGCCAGCGCGAGCAGACCTTCGGATGCCAACAGCTTGCAAAACGACTCGGTGGTCGCCAGATCCTGCGGATCGTCGGTGCATGCGCCCAGGAAGCCTGCGGGGATGTGAGCGGTAATCAACTGTCGTAAACGTTTGCGCAGTTGACCGGCATCAGCGCCGAGGTCATAGTCCATCGTCGTCACCCTTTCGGCAGCCCGAGCACCCGCTCACCGATGATGTTGCGCTGGATTTCCGATGTGCCGCCGTAGATGGTTGCGGCCAGTGCGTCCTGACGTTCGAACAAAAGATCCGGATCGGCGACCGAATCCGGTCCCGCTGCCACAGCGCTCAACTCCCAAACTCGCTGCAGAGTCACTGATCCGAGCAATTTGAGGATGTCGGCTTCTGGTGCGGGCCGGCCGGCGAGCTCGTTGTGCAGCGCGCGGTAACCGGTGGCCCGCAAAGCTTCGGCGTCTGCCAGCAGCGAACCCAGCTCAGCGAAGATGTCCTCGCCGGTAGTCACTTCGTCGGCGAGAGTGCGCATTTGTACCGCACCGCTCGGCGTGTTGGCGTGCAAACACGCACGCTCGCGCATGCGCCGGATCGAGTCGAGACCGCGGTGGATTTCGACCCAGTTCATGATCCAGATCATCTGGCGTTCATGCCGCAGCGACGACAACGCGACCTGCCAGCCACCGTGGTATGGGCCCAGCAGGTTGGTCACCGGGATCTCCACGTCGTCAAGGAAGATCTCGCAGAAGGTCTCGTCGGAAATCGATGCCATGCGAATGGGTGTGATTGTCACCCCAGGCGAATTCAGGTCGAGGATAAGGCAGGAGATGCCGCGGTGTTTGGGCGCGGCGGGATCAGTCCGGGCATACAGGGTGCACCACCGTGACAGGTGGGCCTGCGTGGTCCAGATCTTGTGGCCGTTGACCCGGAACACTGTGCTATCCGGGGCGTCCAGCTCGGCGCGGGTGCGCAAGCCGGCGAAATCCGATCCGGCTTCCGGTTCGGACATGCCCAGTGCCCACCACTCGTCGCCGCGCAGCAAGGGCACCAGCAGCCGGTCGATCTGCTCAGGTGTGCCGAACTGCCGGATCGCGGGCGCAACGACGTTGGGACCGGCGATATTGGGCAGTTTGGGTGCCGACCGCAGCGCTGCCTCCAGCCGGATTTCCATCGCCTCTCGCAGACCCAGCGACCGGCCGCCGTGCTCAGGAGGCCAGGTGGGCTGCAGCCAGCCGGCCTCGAAGGCGGCTCGTTGATAATCGCGCCGCAGCCCCAGATCCCAGCGGTAGTGGCGATAGCGTTCCCCGTAGTAGTCGGCGGGCAGGAATGCGGTCAGCCAGGCGGCAAACTCAGCCGCCACCTCCGAACGGGTGTCGGCTGGCGTCACGATGCGCCTCCCGCGAAGCGGCGGCCCACCGCGTAGTAAAGCGCGCGGCTGTCTCCCAGCAGCGCGGCACCCTGCCAGGCGTGGCGCAGATAGAGGTGCATGTCGTGTTCCCAGGTCTGGGCGATGGCGCCGTGCACCTGCACCGCGGTGCGCGCGCAGCCGACCGCCGCGTCGCTGGCCGCGGCTTTGGCCATGGCCGCGACCATCCACGCGTCGGTGGGCGTGGTCGCGGGATCGTCGAGACGGGCCGCGGCTGCGTAGGTGAGACTGCGCGCGCGTTCCAGACAGACGTAGTTGTCAGCCAGGGCGTGTTTGACCCCCTGGAAGGCGCCGATCGGCTTGCCGAACTGCTGCCGGGATTTGGCGTGCTCCACCGAGCGGGAGAGCACGGCTCCCGCCACCCCGACCAGGTCAGCAGCGGCGGCGACCAGCGACGCGGCCAAGGCTGAGTCGAGGTCGACCGGTACGCCGATCACCGGTTCGGCATCGACTTCGATGTCAGCTACGGGCTGTGCGGGGTCGATGCTCTCGCCCGGCTGGACGACGACACCGTCGCCGCTGCGCACCACCGTTGCCACGGGTCCATCGGCTGATGTGGCAAGGGTGACGATGAGTTCCGCACGAGTCACCCCCGGAACCGCGACGGCGCGTCCACGCACACGGCCGTGCTGCAGTGTCATGGCAATACCCGGAAGCCGGCAGCCGGGCGGATGAGCGGCGAGGGTGGCGACCACGCCGCGGGTGAGGTCGCGCAGCAATGCGTCTACCCCCACACCGGCGGCCCGTAGCACGCCTGCGGCCAGACCGACGCTGCTGAGCAGCGGGATAGGGGCGATGGCGGCTCCGCATTCTTCCAGTACCACCGCCAGGTCAAGCGTCCCGTAGTCGTCTGCGGGGGCAGCGAGTTCGGTCCAGCCGAGGTCGACGACGGTCTTCCACAGGGTGCGCCAGCGTTCCGGGTCGGTCAGCGCCTGACGTGCGACATCCGGTGGGCACTCGGTGCACAGGACCCCGTGCACGGTCTCACGCAGCGCAAGTTGCCCGGAATTCAGCCCGACATCCATAAGGCACCTAACATAGCAAAAATAGTAATCAAGCGCGGACCTGATTACCGGCGCTGCTCAGCCCGTCGCCGAGCTTCGGTGGGCACGACCGGGGGACGTGCGAACGGACCACGGCGCACGGCATTGAGCCGGATCTCGGGCAGATCTACCGACGGGTCCACGGTGTCCAGCCAGGCTACCGCGTCGGCGACATCGGCCACCTGGATTGCGTACATTTCGAACGGAACATCCTGCAGCATCTCCGTTTCCACGGGACCCGGGGTGACGATGTGTACGCTGATCCCGTCCCGGTCCACCTCCAGCGCCAACGCCCGGGCGAACGCGTTCATGCCAGCCTTGGTTGCCGAATAGGCGGTCCGGGCCATCATGGGCTCGTGCGCCGCCGAGGAGGAGATGAACACCAGCCGCGAACCCGCGTGCATCCGCGGCAGGACCGCGGAAGTAACCACGAAGCAGGAGTCCAAATTGGCGGACATGATCTCGCGCCACTGCTCGAATGTCTGCTTGCGTGCGTAAGTTCCACCAAGTACGCCGGCCGCGTGCACGACGAAATCGATTGTCTCCAATGGGGCTATCGCGCGGGCAAAGCCGATCGGATCGGAGGCGTCGGCCACGATATGGCGGGCGCCGATCTCCTCGGCGGCAGCGCGCAGCGGGCCCTCGCGGCGCGCCGCAAGCACCACATCGTAGCCCCGCTCGCACAGCTTGCGCCCGCACGCTTTCCCGATTCCACCGCTGCCGCCGGTGACCAACGCGGTTCTCGCGTGCTGCTGTTGTTTCACCGCAGGTCCGGGGTGTCAGAGTTTACAGATGGCGGCTGTCACGCGGACGTGCCAGCGCCTGCGGTGACAGCGCATAGATCCGTTGGTCGCGCCGGCCCGACAGCACATACGTCTGAGTGTCGGCGACATGGCGGGCGGCAATGCGGCGAGCCCGGTCCACGTCCCCCGCTTCGATCGATTCGGTCAATTTGATGTGCGTATTGAGCACAGCGCGGCGTTTGGCCAGTGAGGGATAGGTGCCCTGTGCGGCGCTCTCGTTGGCCCACTGCTGCTCGTGGCTGCTCCACAGCGTCTCCAGGCTGCCGACGACCGCGATCATCGTGTGGTTCCCGCAGCCACGGACGAGTAGATTGTGGAACTGGCGGCCGATTTCGGTGAATTGCCGACCGTCGTCGAGGTGTTGGGCCATGGCTTTGTTAATCCGCTTGAGCTCAGACACCAATGTGTCGTCCCGGTCGGGTCTTTGCGCGCCCAATGCCGCGCACACCGGCTCGAGTTCACGCAGCGCCACGCCCAGATCGGCGAGACCGACGTTCTCGCTCTGTAGCAGCAGGCCGAGCATATAGGCCGCGCTGGTCTTCGCCGGGGCATGGACGACAGCACCGCCCTGGTTGCCACGCCGCACCGACACCAGCCCCTCGGTTTCCAAAATCCGTAGCGCTTCGCGCAGGGAAACCAGGCTGACGTTGAACTGCTCGACGAGAACTTCCTGACGCGGCAACAGGTCGCCGTCGGCGAGTTCTCCGTCGATGATCTGACGGCGTAACTCGTCGGCGACGATCTCGGCGATGCGCGGCGCCGATAACCGGCGGCGCGCATCCGGGCCGATTCCCAGCGTCGTCATCCGATCCTCACCACGACCTACACCACGAACCAAGCCACCAACCAAGCCACCAACTAAGCCACCAACTAAACCACCAACTAAACAGGAAAGCGCCCGCGGGCACTGACCCACGAGCTCACCTGCTTAGCTATCTTAGCAGTAATTGTGATAATAGCTGTGCTGCCGGTGTGCGCTATGGGTTGCCGCCGAATAAGGACATCCGGATGGATACAGTGAACCAGGATTGCCGCACCCCGCTGCTTGACACGTTGCGTGTCGTGGAGATCAGCGACCGGATAGCCGGCAGTTACTGCGGCAAACTGTTGGTCGACGCGGGTGCTGATGTGCGCAAAATTGAGCCGCCGCAAGGAGATCCGCTGCGCCGATTCACCGCCAGCTGTTCGCCGCTGCCGAACGGCGCGGATGCGCCGCTGTTCAGCTACCTCAACGCCGGCAAACGCAGCGTGATGGCAACTCCGGCTGACGAGCGCTACCGCGCGGAGCTGGAAGCTGCCGACATCGTGGTCGTCACCGCAACCCGGTCCCAGGCATCCGGCCTCGGGGTCGATCCGCAGCGGCTGTTAGCGTCGTCACCCCAGGCAGTGGTGGTGACAATTTCCGATTTCGGTTGGAGCGGCCCCTACACCGACCGCGCCGCCAGCGAGTTCACCCTGCAGGCGTGGTCCGGGTGCACCGGCTTTCGCGGAGATCCCGCGGGACCGCCCATCGCCATCGGCGGCGATCTGGGGGAGTACATGGGGGGTGCGTTCGCCGCCTTCGGGGTGCTGGCGGTGCGCCGCCGCATCGAACAGGGCGGCCCGGGAGAGCATTTGGATCTGTCGATGCTCGAAGCGATCACGCTGATGCAGAGCAGTGAGTGGCTGCATTCGCAACTGTTGCGGGTCCCGCCGATCAGCCGCACCCTCGAGGTCCCCTCGATTGAGCGGGCCAAAGACGGTTATGTCGGGATCACCATGGTCACCGGTCAGCAATGGCTTGACTTCGCTGCCATGGTCGAGCGGCCTGAGCTGACCGAGATTCCCCAGCTGCGTTTTCAGATCGGCCGCTGGGAATATCGCGACCTGATCCGTGAACTGATCGGGCCCTGGTTGGCCGAACGCACCGTTGACGAGATCGTCGAACTCGGGCAACTCTTCCGCTTGCCGATCGCACCCGTGGGCACTGGAGCAACGATCCGCGAGATGCCTTACATGCGCGAGCGTGGTGTGTTCGTCCGCAATCCGGCTGGCTTCCATCAGCCCCGCCCGCCCTGGCTGATGTCAAAGTGCCTTCCCGCACCACTGCGCGCGGCGCCCAGGATCGGCGAAGCCAACAGCGAACCTCCTTGGCGGCGGAGGGAATCGGCATCGCCATCCGGGCTACGGCGGCTACCGCTCGAAGGTGTGCGCGTGATCGACTTGACCGCCTTTTGGGCCGGGCCGGCGGCGACTCACCTGCTGGCGGCGTTCGGCGCCGACGTCATCAAGGTGGAGTCGATTCAGCGGCCTGATGGCATCCGCTACTCGGGCGGAATGCGCACCGATGTCGACGACTGGTGGGAGTACGGCTGGTTGTTTCACGCCATGAACACCAACAAACGGTCGGTCACTCTCGATCTGGGATCTGCCGAAGGTCGCCGACTGTTCAGCGTTCTCGCAGCCGACGCCGACGTCGTCATCGAGAATTTCTCGCCGCGGGTGATGGATCATTTCGGGCTGACCGCCGAGGCGCTGCTGGCGATAAACCCCAAACTTGTCGTCGCCCGGATGCCCGCCTTCGGTCTGGACGGCTCGTGGCGCGACCGCGTCGGTTTCGCCCCGACCATGGAGCAGATCGCTGGTCTGGCCTGGATGACCGGATTGCCGGACGGTCCGCCTGTCGCTCCGCGCGGAGCGTGTGACCCCTTGGCCGGTGTGCACGCCGCGTTCGCGGTGCTGGCCGCGTTGCACTTCGCCGCACGCACGGGGCTGGGACAACTCGTTGAATTACCGATGATCGAGGCGGTGCTCAACGCCACCGCGATCCAGCCGATGGAATTCGAGGTGTTCGGGGTGACGCTGACCCGCCAAGGCAACCGTGGTCACGGCCTGGCGGTGCAGAATCTTTATCGCTGCGCGGGCCAGGACGACTGGATCGCGGTCACGGTAGCCAGCGACGACCAGTGGTGTGCCCTGGTGGAGCTCATGGGTCGACCGGCGTGGACCGGCGATGAGGGTTTGTCCACGGCGGCAGGACGGCGCCAGCGGGCCGACGAGATCGATCGCCGACTACAGGAGTGGTTTGCCGCCCAGCAGCTCGACACCGCTGTGCAGCGCCTCGCCGAGGCGCATGTTCCCGCCGCGCCGGTGGTGTCGCCGTCTTTGGTAACCGAGAACCCCCAGCTGCTGGCTCGCGGGTTCTTCGAGCCGCTGGAGCATCCGCGGACGGGTGCTGGCCTGTACCCGCGGCCGCCGTTCGCTCCGCTCGCCGGGCAGCGCAGATGGCTCGTCCGCCCACCGCCCACCCTCGGTGAGCACAACGAAGAGATATTGGCGGACCTGTGTGGGTTGACCGACACTGATATCGCCCGGCTGGCCGAAAGCGGTGTGATCGGGACCCGCCCCAGTGGCCTGTAAAAAGCCCG
The DNA here is from genome assembly GCF_010723305.1 of Mycobacterium botniense. Taxonomy (NCBI): domain Bacteria; kingdom Bacillati; phylum Actinomycetota; class Actinomycetes; order Mycobacteriales; family Mycobacteriaceae; genus Mycobacterium; species Mycobacterium botniense. The sequence goes on from NZ_BLKW01000004.1 coordinate 582,181, forward strand.
GCGCCGCGGCCACCGAGGAACGCAGAGACGCGAAGGGAGCATCTCGATATGCGGGTGATCGTTGACGAAACGCTATGTGAGGCCAACGGGATTTGTGAATCGCTGGCTCCAGACGTATTCAGCCTGGGCGACGCCGATGTGGTGCGAATCGCCGACGGCCCGATCCCGGCCCGGCTGGAGATCGATGTCCGCACCGCGGTCGACCAGTGTCCGAAGGCCGCGTTGCGAATCGTTGATTGAGCGGTGCCCAGCCGGGCCGGACAGGAGATTCCGGCCGCGGCTGGCCCGGGAGCACAAGCGGCAGCGGCCCCGCCGGGATCAGCGCGCCCTCAGCGAGATCGCCATCGTGTCATAGATCGACATGTTGGTGATCAGGCTGGGATGGGCCACCTTGGCCGGCCCGATCCTGATATCGTCGCAGCGCAGCAGCAATTCGTCGAAAACGGCCCGAATCTCCGCGCGCGCCAGCATGGCGCCCAGGCAGTGGTGCGGTCCGCCACCGCCAAACGCGACGTGCGGGTTGGGTTGGCGGCTGATGTCGAAAGTGAACGGATCGTCGAAGACCTCCTCGTCGCGATTGGCCGAGCGCAGCATGGATACCACTCGGTCCCCCCTGGGGATGTGCTGCCCGTCCATTTCGACGTCGACCTTGGCGGTGCGGGTCCAGTAGGCCACCGGAGTCGCCCAGCGCAGCACTTCTTCGACGGCGCTGGCTCGCAGCGCTTCCTCCTCGCGATACCGCTCGATTTGCTCGGGGTTTCCCACGAACGCCTGCAATCCGATCGCCAGGGCGTTCTTGGTGGTATCGCTGCCGGCGAAGGCCAGCACGAAAAAGAAGATCTCCAGTTCGTTGGCCGGCAGCCTGAACGGCTCACCGTCGTCGCCCGTGATTTCGGCGGTGGCCAACGTGCTCCAGATGTCGTCGGCGGGGTTGCGTCGTTTGGCTTCGGTGAGCTCGAGTGCGTAGCTGAAGATGGTGGCGTAGAGCTCGGCTTCCTCCTGTCGGCGCAGGCGCGCATGCGGCGAGCGCGCGGTCAGGATTCGGTCGAAGACGCTAAAGATTCGCGGCCGGTGTTCCTCCGGCATTCCGATGATGTCGCCGATAACGCTCATGGGCAGCTGGTCGGCCACATCTCCGATCCAGTCTCCGCCGCCTTGGCTGATCAGCCGGTCGATCATTCGCGCGGCCCGTGCCCGGATACCGTCTTGCAGCTTGGCGATCGCTCGCGGCGTAAACGCACTCGAGATCAGTTTGCGGCGCCTGTTCAGCTCCGGCGGATCCATGTCAATAATCGTCGGGTAGGACAAAACCGTGTCGATGGGCTGGATCAGTGGGCCGTCGACCGCCGTGAACGAATCGGCGTCGCGGTGCAGGCGCACTGCGTACCGGTGCTTGGTAGTGATCCAGAAATCGCGCTGCACGCCGGTCTTTGCGACCCCAGGAGTGCGGTCGTGCCGGAACAGTGGCCTGGTGCGCCGCAGTTGCGCAAACAGTTCATCCGGAAAACCTTTGCGCCACAGAGAGAAATCGGAAAGGTCTACTGCCGCAGTCGTCATGCGCCCGCCTTCGGTTCGTGCGTAGCGACCATCCAGGCCTAACGTGCCAAAGCCGCTATCTTTGCTATTTAAGCATGATAGATCGGGTTGGGGCACCCGTGAGGGTGCGCTTTGGTGACGAACGGTTCGCCGATGTTTCTTTCGCAGAGCTGCAAATCGATCCGGTCATCACCCTCGGAACAAGTTATGAGCGGCTTGGCCTGACCTTCACCGACGAGACACGCCGCTCGGTGCAGCACTGGGCAAGTGGTCATCAGCCGGGGTCACGCGGAGCACACGAATATTCGTTATCCGATTATGGGCTGACACCAGACAGTGTCCGGGAACAGTTCAGCGACTATCTTGCCGCCTACGATGCCACGGGTTGACGTGACTCAGTCTGTGACCAGGCCGGCGGTGACACGACGACGAGCCAAGCATCGGCCCGACCCGGTCACGCGTGCCGTATTGGTGTCCGCGGCGTCCAGTATCGTCCGGGAGCAGGGGGTCGGCGCGTTGACGGTGGCCGATGTGCTAAGCCGCACAAAACTGGGCACCCGCGCCTTCTATCGACACTTTGACTCGAAAGATCAACTGGTTCAATCGGTTTTCCTGGAGATGGCACGGGCCGAGGTGCGGCGGTTGCGCCGGAAACTGGCCCGCGCGTCGAATCCGGTCGAAGCGGTCGCGGCATGGATCGACGGGCGGCTCGACCTTGCCTTCGACGCGTCCGTCCGGTCTGATCTACGGAACCTGTCGCTGGAAGCCCAGTCCCAGATGTTTGCGGCACCTGAGGTGGTGGGCCCGGCATACCGTGAGCTGCTCAATCCGCTTCTTCAGCAGCTGGAACTCGGCAATAAGCAAGGAATCTTCGCAGAGATCGATCCACCAACCGTCGCCGAGTTGTTGCACGGAGCAGTCTGGGCGGTTGTCGAGCAGCAATGGGCTACCGGAAACTGCGACCGGGCCAAAGCCCGGGATGCAGTGTTGCGTTTCTGCCTGAGTGGGCTAGGCGCCCCGGAGCACATGATCGCGGCGGTCATCACACATCGCTGATACGGCCACGTCGTCAGCTAGAGGAGCAACGATGGATTTGGGGTTCGCCGGCTCGAAAGCCGTTGTCACAGGCGGGAGCAAAGGGATGGGTCTGGCCGTAGCCGAGACCCTTGCCGCGGAGGGCGCCAGCGTCGCCGTGATGGCAAGGAACCACTCTGCGCTGGATGCGGCGGTGGAATCTTTGAAAGCGGCGGGGGCGCCCGACGCGCTGGGTATCAGCGCGGATATGTGCGATGCCGCGTCAATCGCCGCCGGGTTTGCGATGGTCGCAGAGCGCTGGGGCGAACTCAACAGCCTGGTCCACACGATCGGCCCGGCGGACGGCTATTTCGAGGAGATGACCGACTCGGATTGGGATGCGGCCTTCACTCTCGGCACGATGTCAGCGGTGCGGTCGATCCGCGCCGCTCTGCCGCTGCTGCGAGCCGCCGAATGGGGTCGAATCGTGACATTTTCGGCACACTCAATACAACGACAGAATCCGCGTATCGTCGCCTACACCGCCTCGAAAGCGGCTCTTGCCAGCATCACCAAGAACTTGTCGAAGAGCCTGGCCCAAGACGGCATCCTGGTGAACTGCGTGTGCCCGGGAACCATCGTCACAGCAAGTTTCACCGAGGTCCTCAAAGATGTGCTCGCCGCTGACGGACTCGACGCTGAAAACCCCTACGACGTGATGAGCTGGATCGACAGCAATTTCCATCAGCCGTGCGATCTCGGCCGTGCCGGTCTGCCTGAGGAAGTCGCATCCATCACCGCCTATCTGGCCTCGCGGCGCAATGGGTACGTCACGGGTGCGACGGTGAATGTCGACGGCGGGTCGGACTTTGTCTGACCCAATGCCCGGCACTGATCCGCTGTGCAGGCGGGTGGCCGACGTCGTGAGTTGACGTTGAATTTTTAAAATAGTAAAAATAAGCGTAAGTCTGCTGTGGACTGGCAAGATGCACTCCCGCCGCTGGCCCGCGGGGAAACGGAGAGATAGTGACGCAGACGGTTCCGGATCCGACCATCGATCCGTCCGACCGCGAGTTCGGTCCGGCCGGCATCGCGCTGCCGAAGTACCGCTTCCCGACGGGATGGTTCATCGTCGCCTTCGCCTCGGATCTTGGCGCTGGCGAGGTCAAGCGGGTGCATTACTTCGGTGAGGAATTGGTGCTGTTCCGCACCGAGTCGGGCCGGGTGCACGCGTTGGATGCCTATTGTCAGCATTTGGGCGCCAACTTGGGTGTGGGCGGCAGGGTAGAAGGTGAGCAGATCGTCTGCCCCTGGCACGGCTGGCACTGGCGCGGCGACGGGACCAACGCCCTGATCCCGTACAGCAAGATCGGCTGTAAGCAGAATGTCCGCATTCGCAGCTACCCCAGTATGGAGTGGTACGGCTTTATCCTGGTCTGGCACGAACGCCACGGCCGACTGCCGTATTGGCAACCACCGGTGCTGCCCGAACTCGAGACCGGTGAGTACTACCCGCTGCACCCGCATAGCCGCATGCTCAACCGGGTCAAGGTACACGCCCAGATGATCATCGAGAATGCGGCCGATCCCTACCATGTCCAGTACGTGCACAAGGCCGCCAACCCGGCTACTACTGCCTCGTTCGAGGTTTCCGGTTATCACCTGCACGCCACGGTCAACGCGAATTTCGGAGGCGGTCGTGAGCGAACCTGGCTGACCCCGAACGGGCCGGTGGACGCCAAGATCATCTACGACAACTACTCGTTGGGGCTGGGGATCGTCCGATTCCCCAGTGAGCTGGTGGCCACCATCCAGGTCACCGGACAGACCCCTGTCGACGAGGACTACACCGACTACTTCTACACCCAGGCCTCGGTTCGTGAGCCCGGCGACACCGGAGACATGCCCACCGGACGCGCGGCAAGGTTCTTGGCGCTGCAGCAAGAGGTTGTCAAACAGGACTTCTTCACCTGGGAAAACATGAAATACCTGGAGAAGCCCAACCTCGCGCCCGAAGAGGCCCGCGACTATGCGGCCCTGCGCCGCTGGGCGCACCGTTTCTACCCGGGTGAGCAACCGTCGCCCACAGATTTCGGCTACACCCCCGACGGTCAGCCCGACCCGGCTGCCGCGCACGCCTGATGTGCCCCGGGCCCCTCGGACCCGCTGATTTCGATGTGGCCGAATTCAGCGTGCCGGCTGTGCTGGACCGCCGCGCCGAGCAGCACCCCGGGAGGGTGATGATGTCGGTTGCCGGCACCCCGGTGACGTTCGAGCAGATGCGGCAGCGGTCCTGCGCAGCGGCCAATGTGCTGCTCGAACTGGGTATCAACCGGGGCGACTGCGTCGCACTGTTCACCGCGACGTGCCCGGAATGGGTTTACTTCTGGTTGGGAGCCGCGCGCATCGGCGCGCTAAGCGCGGCCGTCAACGCGGCGAACAAGGGTGACTTCCTGCTGCACGCATTGCGATTGTCGCGGGCGAAGGTGGTCATCACCGACGCCGAACGCCGCCCCCGGGTAGCAGAGCTCGCCGACCGGCTGAGCGTGGAAACCGCCGTTGTGGGACAAGGAGATTGGCTCGACGTAACGCTGAGCCGCGGGGCGGCGCATGCACTGGTCGACAACCCCGCCCAACCCGGGCAGGTGGGGTCGCTGTTCTTCACCTCCGGCACCACGGGTCCGTCGAAAGCGGTTGCCACATCGTGGCACTACCTCTTTTCAGTCGCTGCCACCGCCGCGGCGGCCTGGCAATTCAGAGCGGGGGAGGTGTTGTGGACCGCCATGCCGCTGTTTCACCTCAGCGCAGCGCCGAGCGTTCTGGCTCCGATGCTGGTGGGAGGGACAACCGTGCTGGCTGGTGCCTTTCATCCCGGGGCAGTATGGGACGAGGTGCGCGGCTGCGGCGCCATCGGCTTCGTAGGTGCCGGTGCGATGGTGACGATGTTGTGGAACCTACCGCCGGATTCCCGCGACGCGCAGCTGCCGCTGCGTTTCATCTCGGCAGCTCCTATTGACGCTGCGATCTATCGCGACATCGAAAAGCGTTACAAGTGCCGTATTGTCACGATGTATGGTCTGACCGAGGCCTTTCCCATCGCCGTGAAAGCAGTCAGCGACCAAGGGGTGCCCGGAACGTCGGGCCGAACGAATCCGAACTTCGATGTGCACGTCGTCGACACGGAGGGCAATTCGCTGCCGACGGGGGCGGTCGGGGAGATCGTCTGCCGGGCCCGATACCCTCACGTCATGAGCGAAGGATACGTCGCAGACACGGGATCTCCTGGCCTGCAGGTCGATCCACATCCGCAATGGTTCCGCACCGGTGATCTGGGGATGCTCGACGACGAGGGCAATTTGACGTTCGTCGACCGTGTCAAGGACTCGCTGCGCCGGCGCGGAGAAAATATCTCCTCAGTGGAGGTGGAAAACACCGTCATGCGCCACCCAGCGGTGGCCGAGGCCGCAGCGGTCGGGGTCCCCAGTGAGCTGGGCGAAGATGACATCCTGTTGGTCGTGACGCTGCGGCCGAACTGCCGCGTGGATTACGCCGATTTACTGGACTTCTGTGCCGCACACATGCCGTACTTTTGCGTACCACGCTATGTCGAGATCATGAGTGAACTGCCGAAAAACGTTATCGGTCGGGTGCGCAAGGACCTTCTTCGTGCCCGGGGTGTGGCGCCGACCGCGTGGGACCGCGAGAGCCATGGATACGTCGTCGTTCGGTAAGAGGCGTTTGGCGAGTCGGTTCGACGGGAGGCACCAGATATGTCAATGACATACCAGCAGCAATACATGCTCGATGCTGTACGCGGACGCGCTGCCATCCTCGATCTGACGGCGCGGCACAACCGGTGCTATTCCGACGGCGACCGCGACGGCTGGGTCGCGACATTCCGTCACTCGGGCGCGCGTTTCGTGCGTGACGGCAAGGTGTTTACCGATCTGCGGGCTGCTTTCGACGGTGGTGCTCAGCAACGGCTGGTCACCGTCGATCACGAGATCAGCGTCGACGGCATCAACGCGAGTCAGCGATGCATCGGCCTACTGTTCGCCGTCGACGACGCTGGCCTCACAACTCTGCGAGCCACTGGCGTGTATCGAGACCAGCTTGTCTACGAACGCGGCAGCTGGTACTTCGCTTCCCGCGAGCTCCGGTGGGATTCGGTGCCCACCGGCCATCCGCTCATGATGTGATGGCTGAGGGAACCGAACTTGCTTATGGCAGCTATGAGGATGCGCTGCGGATGGTCGGTGTGTCCCGGGAACCCCGGACTGCGGGAACAGTGGTCAGTGCGGCGCGCATCCAGCTGTTCGCCGCGATGGTTCGCGACGGTAATCCATCGTATTGGGATACCGAATTCGCCCGGAAGACGTGGGGCGGCCTGCTCGCTCCCCCTGCTCTTCTCATGGGCTGGCTGATACCTCCGCCGTGGGTGCCGACAGATTGTCCCCGGGTAACCTCGATCGCGCTGCAGGTCCCGCTGCCCGGCACTGCTTTCATCAACGCCGCGAATGACGCCGAATTTCTGCTGCCCATCGTCGAAGGTGATCGCCTCACCGTAGTCGAGCAGGTGGTCTCAGTGTCACCGGCGAAGCAGACCCGGCTGGGCGTCGGGCATTTCGTCGAAACCATCGAAACGTACACTCGCCAAGATGGTGTGGTGGTGGCGAGGAATCGAAACACGTTGTTCCGCTTCACCCCCGGTGCGTCGCTGTGACTGTGGAGTGGGGAAAGCTAAGTGTCCCGACCGACCTGCCCGAGGTGGTCGATGAGATCGATTACCAACGGGTAGTGATGAACAGCGGCGCGACATGGGACTACTTTCCGGGTCACTACGACCCGGCGTACGCCCAAAGCCACGGCCACCCGACGATCTTTGTCAACACGATGCATGTGGCTGGATTCGTCGACCGCGTCGCCACCGACTGGGCCGGCCCGAGCAGTCGGGTCATACGTCGCAAAATGAGGCTGGCGGGGTCGATTTACGCCGGTGACACCATGGTGGGCCGGGGACGAGTGGTAGCCAAGCGCTGCGACACCTCAGTCGACCCGCCCCGCTACCTCGTCGACCTGCAGGTCGCGGTGACCAACCAGCGGGGTGAGCTGTGCTGCCCGGCCGAGCTCACGCTGCAGCTGCCGCAGTGACACCGGCTCAGCGGGCAGCTGGTGGGCGCGCGCCGCTGCACATGATTGTCTGTAGCTCGACGTATTCATTGAGGCCTTCGGGGCCGAACTCGCGCCCAATACCAGAGTGTTTGAAACCCCCGAACGGGATACCGATATCGAGCATGTACATGTTGATCCCGTAGGTGCCGGTGCGCACCTGGGCAGCGATCTCTAGGCCGTGGGCGACATCGGCGGTCCACACCGAACCCGCCAGGCCATAGTCGCTGTCGTTGGCGATGCGAACTGCTTCGTCCTCATCGGAGTAGGTGAGCACGGTCAAGACCGGGCCGAATATCTCTTCCCGCGCGATGCGCATGTCGTTGGCAGCATCAGTGAATAACGTCGGTTGCACATACCACCCGCGCGGGGCTGGTGCGCTATCGCCGCCGACCACGATACGCGCGCCCTCCCGCACTCCGCAGCGGATGTAGTCCTGCACGCGCTGCTGCTGGCGTTGCGAGACAAGCGGCCCGATGTCGGTCGTGTCGTCGGTGGGATCGCCGACACGCAGCCCCGACATCATCTCGGCCAGCGCATCGACGAGTTCGTCGTGGCGTCGCCGGCCGACTAGAATGCGGGTTTGCGCGACGCAGGCTTGTCCGTTGTTCATCAGGCCCGCGGTTTTCAGGCCGGCCACGGTCTTGTCGACATCGGCGTCATCGAGGATGATCGCGGCCGACTTGCCGCCCAGCTCGAGGCTCACCCGTTTGAGCTGTTGACCGCACAGCGCAGCGATCCGGCGGCCGGTAGCGCTGGATCCGGTAAACGCGATCTTGTCCACGCCGGGATGGCAGACCAGTGCCTCGCCGATTTCTGGTCCGCCAGTGAGCACCGAGACCACCCCTTCAGGCAGGCCGACCTCCTCGATCATTTCGGCTAACCACAAAGCATCCAAAGGGGTTTCGGGTGCCGGTTTCAGGATGACAGCACATCCGGCGATGAGTGCCGGAATCAGCTTGGGCATGATCAGACACTGCGGGACATTCCATGGCACGATCGCGCCGACCACGCCCACCGGGGTCCGGCGCAGCTGTGCTTCGCCGAGTACCCCCCGGCGGCGCTCCGTCCAGGGGAATTCTCGGGCGGTAGCCAGCGCGAGATGCATCATCGATGCCGCGCCCGCGGCCTGACCTAATCTGCTGAAGCTGCGGGGCGAACCCATTTCAGCGGTAATGAGGTCAGCCATCTCGTCAATATGGCCGGCATAGACAGCGGCCAGCTGCTCGATTTTCGCCATGCGCTCACTGGGATCAAGCCGCGGCCACGGTCCGTGGTCGAAGGCGTGCCTGGCGAGGGTGACGGCCTCGTCAACATCGCGGCGGTCGGCCACCGCCGCTTCACCGAAAGGCTCTTCGGAGTGCGGACAGATAACGGTAAGCCTCGCCGGGGTAGCGGGTCTGCGCCAACGCCCTCCGATGAAGAGTTCGTCATACCAGCGGTGGCCAGACCCTGCTGTCATCGCGCATCACCTCGAGGAAAGGCGAGAAACGCTATTAATGCTAACATAGCAAAAAATAGCAGATCGGCTCAGCCGCTACCGGAGACGACTCACCACACAATGTCTGACGCGAAGATAACGGGCCGGTGGCGTTACCCTTTTCAGCTGGTACCCGGCGACAGCTTGCTGGAGTTTCCCGCTGCCGAAGGTGAGCACGCCGGCTACGAGTCCGATACATGGTTTCTCGCCGGGCCACTCGATGCTGCCAGTGGTCGGTCGTTTGCTTTCCTGGCTATCGTCAACAAGAATCGTCCCGGCGGATCGGTGGTCGCGGACTTTTACACGATGGCACTATTCGATCTCGATACCGGCGGGTACGGCACCTACACCGACTACGACATGCCACCCCTCAGCGTGCAGCCGGGTGCGCGACCCAAGTTGCGCGCCGCCGCGGGGCACCTGGACCTGCGATACGAGGGCACTGCGGGCACGGCGTCGTGGACGACCTGCCGCGGCGGTGACGGCGAATTGCGGCCCTTCACCTATCGCGTCAGCCTGACCGGTGTGGACCAGACAGGGCAACCGATGAACCTCGAGCTCACGGTGACGCCGACACGGGCGCCGGTTCCCGTTGGGGCATCGGCGTATAACGGCAAAATCGCCTGCTTCGGTCAAAACGAGACCTATTCGTACTTCCAGAGCAGCATGGCGATGACCGGAACCCTCCGCTGGGGCGAGACGCGTGAGCGGGTCGCCGGGACCAGCGGGCATGTGGACCGGCAGTGGTTTCCCAAATACGCGGGCGGTGGGGGAACCGGAGGGGATCCGCGGGCCCGGTCTCACGAGTGGCGCACCATCAGTTTGGACAACGGTGTCGACTTGAGCATTTGGCAACAGTTCGACCGTACCAGCCGCAATGGGCGGCAGCCTTTTTCGGGAATCACGACGAGCTACCCCAATCCACAGACACCAGCAGAGTGTGTTGAAGACGTTGAGGTCACCGTCACTAGCTATGTCCGATGGCCGGATTCGGTGCGGCCGCTCATTCCGCCACCCGCCAGTGCCCGGTACATGCCCGACCGGCATCTGATCAGCAGCGCCACGCTGCGACTGGACCTCGCCGGCGAGCCGCTGGTGGCCGCGCCGGCGCATGCGCTGCCGATCGAGTACATGGAAGGCCCGTATCACTACCGCGGAACCCTGCGCGGCGAACCGGTGAGCGGATTCGCCTTTTATGAAAGGTCACTGGCGCTTTACCGGGACTGGGAGCTGATCGACGTGCTCAACGCCACGGTCGCCGATCGAAAAACCTCTGAACCGCAACTGAACACGCTAATCGGCCAGATGCGGTCGCTGGTGTCTTCCGGTCGCCGCGGTGAAGCATTGCAGATTTTGCAGACCGCGATCCGGCCGATACTGGCGGCCCCGCAGGCTCGTTCGGCCTGCACCCAGGTTCTCGACGACCTGATCGCCGCTCTGTCGGCGTGAGTCATCGGCGATCGCTCGATCCGGCGGCATCCAGTGCGTCCAGCGCCTGCGACCAGGCCCGGTGGCGATGCTGCAGCCCGGGTTCGTTGCGGCCGAACACCAGCTGATCGCGCGCCCCGGACGCCAAGTTAGCTTGCAACGTCTCAGCCAGCCGATAGTCCTCGTCTCGAACCGTGGTGTGCGCGTAGTCGAACACCTTCTGGGCCCCGGCGGCCACGGTTTCGTCGGAGAGATCCAACGGTGTCGAGTTCTGGTGAACGGTGATGGACCTGCCCGGGGTGTCGCCGGGGTAAATCCGAAACAGCTCACCGTTGGCGATCGTCACTGACAGTACGATGTTGGGGAACAATGCGTAGATGACCACCATGTGCTGGAATGGATCCCATTGCTCTTCGGGAACATTGTTCAACTCGAGAATCGAATTGAGCGGAAAGACCAGCCGGTGATGTGGGCCGAGCGAGTCGAACACCGCGCAGTTGCTGCGCGCAATCAGCGCGAAGGTCCGTCGGTGCACGGTGGCGAAATGGTAATTCTCCGCGAAGGTGTCTACAGCCAGCTTCCAGTTGATCGGGACATCGAGAACCTTCTCGCCCAGCGGAGACCAATTTCCGATGCCCCAAGAGGCGAGTTCATCGGCCAGTGGGCCCAAGTGCGCGACGATGTCCAGCGTGGCTTCGGGATTGAGTGCCACCCAAAGGAACCCGGCGAACTCGGCGGCCGGCAACTCCGTCAGGCCATCGGCATCAAGGGTCACGCCGGGAAAGCCCTCGGCGCCGGGAACTGAGACCAACCGTCCGGTGTTGTCGTAGGTCCAGGCGTGGTAGGGGCAGCTGAACCGTTTTGCGGTGCCGCACCCTGTCGCTACCTGCGATTGCCGGTGCAGGCACACATTGTTGAACGCCTTGACCGATCCGTCGGCCGTTCTGGTCAGCAGGATCGATCGCTCCATCACCATCTTGGTGCAATACGCCCCCGGCTTGGGTAGCTCGGAGGCATACCCCACCAGCTGGGGACTGGTCAGCAACATGGTTTTATCGCGTTCGTGCCGCTCGACCGAGGTGTACTCACGCGCGTTGACCGTGTACTGGCTGGGCGCCAGGTCGGTGGTCTTGTCGCGGGCAAGCTTCACGGCACGCCGGGTCAAATCGATAAGCTGCTCACGGTCCATCAGCATCCCTCCGCAAAAATCCAGGTGAGTTTGTACACCTTGTCACGGTTGTAAGGTCAAGGCGTGGCTGAGCAATTGCTGATCGGCGAGGTCACCGCCCTGACCGGGATTGCGTCAGGCCGCATCCGCCACTATGAAAAACTCGGGCTGCTGCGTGCAGAGCACCTCAGCAACGGTTATCGGGTCTTCGGCATCGCCCAGGTTCTCGACCTGTTGCGGATCGATTTGTTGCGAAGCCTCGGCATCAGCATCAAGGACATTCGCCGGTTACTGGAAAGTCAGCAGAGCAGTCTCGGGGATGTCTTGGCCCAGCACCGTGCGATGCTGGTACGACAGCGGGACCGGTTGGACCGATTAATCGCCGCGATCGACGCCGCCACCGACAGCGGGTTGGCGATCCGGTGTGCAGATGCCGACGGCAACGACAACGAGCGGATCCTGCGGCGGCTGGCGACGTCGCACCGCGACAGCATCGGTGTGATCGGCAGGCTCAGTACCCCGCTGTCGCCGCCGGCGGCCGCGATGTACGCCGCGTTGTTCGACGAGTGGCAGCTACCCGTGCCGGCGCTGTTCGGCCAGATGGTTCTGCCCGAAGCGGCCAGTACGCTGCTCGAGGAAATCGCTGAGATGCCAGGGCGTACAGTGCTATTCGACCGACTGCGCCGACTCGCCAGTGAAGTTGTCGGGCTCGGCGAAAATTACGACGCCGCAACCCAGCTCGTCCGCACCTGGATCGATGAACAGATGGCCGATCCGCTACCCGACGACGTGGTCGCCGTACTGAAACGTGTGCGACCGCTGCTGGAACACGATCCGGTCATTGTGCAGGGCTTTCGGACCTGGGCAGCGTCGATAGCCCCGGCGGCGGCGCACTTTCTCGACGAGATGGCCCGCGAGACCGCTCGCCGCGGGGTGCAGGCCGTCAGCGTCATCGTGCTACCGCCATAACAGCGCGGCGGTCGGGCCCGGTCCGGGTGCAGTGACCAACGACGGACGTCTGCACGCATGAACCGGGCAGGTAGTCAACGCTCCCAAGCTAATTGGCTCTCGGAGTTTCGCGGTGCAGGGTTGCGGACCCATGGTGTGCACCCGGCGGTGGTGAAGCGCGCGACGTAGGGCCCGATCCTGACATCGTCAGCGTCGGTGCCGGCGGCCAGCAGATTACCCGCCTCGTCGTAGGTGTACCAGGAACAGCCCGCTCCGGTAACACCGCTCGTTGCCGAGTAGAGTCCCGGCTCCATCTCCGCGGGGACAGCGTACGTCCCCGGTGGGATGAACGGGCCGGGCGAGCCCGGGGTGCCCGCCAATACCGCTGCGGCGTCTTCGCATTTGTGGCGCGGGAATTCCTTGAGGCAGTTACGCCAACCCGATTCGCCTGCGATGAGGGGATACATCCGCTCTACTTCGGCGTTGGGCTGCCATGCGTACCCGCCGTGCACGCGCACGCACCGAATCGGTGTGTTAGCCGTCGATGTCGTGGTGGTATTCATTTGGTCGCGAGTACATGGTGAGCCCACGGCGAACGCGGCCGGAGCGGCATCGGTGCCATCGCTGCGCGGTGACGAATCAGTGCTTTCCGTCGGCGAAACGGCGGCGATACCGGCGGACCGGGCGCTTGCGGCGGCAGGCTTGTAGGGGCCGGTCGAATGACTGCCAAGGGTGGCGACCGATCCCGTCATCATCAGGGCGACGGTCATAGGGATGACCGCCGCGGCGGTTGCAAGGGCATGACGAACCGGCGATCGCGGCTGCCCGGACGCTCTCCAGGGCGGTGCCGGTGAGCCCGGTGCGCCGGACTTCGCGCACCTGAGCTTTGTGACTCTGAGTCGGAACTTTCTGTCACGACCGGCGTTCAGCGCTGAGGCGAATTCTCCGCATCGCGCGAATCGATCGGCGGGGTCCTTGGCCAATGCGCGGGCCAGCGGCGCGTCGAAGCGGGCCAGTTCCGGCCTGATGTCGCCTATCCGGGGTGGTGTGCCGTTGAGATGCTGGCTGATGACTACGGTGGGGTTCGCATGTTTGAACGGCGGTGATCCGGTCAGAAGATGAAATGCGGTGGCGGCCAAGGAATACTGGTCGGCTCGCCCGTCGATCGGAGCGTCCATGAGCTGCTCGGGCGCAGCATAGGCGACTGTGCCGACAGCCATGTTGGTGGCCGTCAAACCGCTGATGTCATCGATGTGGCGTGCGATACCGAAGTCCGCCAGCAATATGCGCCGCACGCCAGACGGGGCTTGTGCGACAAGAATATTGCTCGGCTTCACATCGCGGTGCAGCAGCCCACTGTCATGGGCGTAGTCGAGCGCTTCGGCGATCGCCGTGATGATCTCGAGGACGTCGTCGGGCGGCATCCCCCCGGGATACTTGTCGTGCAGTAACTTGCCCGCATCGAGACCGTCGACGTAGTCCATTGAAATCCACAGCTGGCCGTCGAACTCGCCACGGTCGTGGATTCCGACGATGTGCGGGTGCCATAACATCGCCGCGAGGTCGGCTTCGCGGTTGAACCGTTCACGAAATTCCGGGTCAGCCGACACGTCGGCTGGGAGGACCTTGAGCGCCTCGCGCCGCGGCAGGCGTGGGTGCTCCGCCAGGTAGACCTCACCCATCGCCCCCGACCCCAGATGCCGAAGTATTCGGAATCCAGCACAAATTGTGTCGTTGGGCAACGGCATGTGCGAATCCTACCGATGTGATTCGCTGCGGTGCATGCATTACCCCGGCGTTTTGCGCCAGGCTGTCGTGATAGCAGTGCCAGGCCGGCGCGCGTCCGCCCGGTGGCGTCCCCAGTTTGCGCGGGTGCGCAGTGACCAGTGATCCTCGGGGCCTTTTATGACAGGAGTGACTGGTGGAGTTAGTGCGACCATTGGTGCTGTTACCCTACTCTGTGACATGTGTTAGTCTCCCGCCGCACGGCGCTCAAATTCGTGGGCGCTACCCCCGCCTGGCTCGGTGCCGGCGCCGCGGCATCATTGCTGAGTCCCGCCTTGGCCTCGGCGAGCCCGCTTGGGATCTTGTTGGACTACTCAGCCGGTGTTATCCCCGCCAGCGACATCAAGGCCGCCGGTGCTGTGGGAGCAATCCGGTATGTTTCCGATCGACGACCGGGCGGTGCGTGGATGCTGGGCAAGCCCATCCAGCTGGCGGAAGCTCGTGATTTGCACAGTAATGGGCTCAAGATCGTCTCCTGTTATCAATACGGCAAGCAGGACACGGCCGACTGGCTGGGCGGGCAGAGCGCCGGAGTCACACATGCCCAACGCGGCTGGCAGTTGCATACCGCCGCGGGTGGTCCGGCCAGTGCCCCGATCTACGCCTCGATTGACGACAACCCGTCATACGAGCAGTACAAACAGCAGGTCGCTCCCTATTTACGGGGCTGGGAGTCGGTGCTTGGACACCAACGCGTCGGGGTGTATGCCAACGCCAGGACGATCGATTGGGCGCTGCAAGATGGTTTGGGCTCCTACTTCTGGCAGCACAACTGGGGATCCCCCAAAGGCTTCACGCACCCCGCCGCCCATCTCCACCAAGTCGAGATCGACAAACGCACTGTTGCGGGTGTCGGCGTCGACGTCAACCACATCCTCAAACCCCAATTCGGGCAGTGGGAATAACGTTGACCACCAGAAGACCGGCCGGCCAGCTACGCCACTGCAGACGACGTTGTGCCGCGGGGGCGTGATGGGGTAGCTGATCACCCACAACACACGCGAGCGCGAAAAAGAGCTGACGCCACCGGCCCGTCGCATCGCTGGCAGGCCGGCAGGATCTGGGCGCCATGACAGAGCGGGCCGGTTAACCCGACCGTGGAGCGGCATGCAGCCGTTCCCAGCAAACTCCCCAGACCGTGTCGCGCAGCGCAGTGGCTAGCGCCCGTGGCGTCATGCATCAGCACACGCGGCGCCGGATCCGCGCCGCACGCCGAATTTAGAACATAACGATTTGATAACAATACTGCTTTGATCTGCGCTGTTGTGGCTACTCGACCGTAACCACCTGCATGCAGGACGTTTGTTCCGGAGGTCTCCGGCTGCAGTTCAGTGCTGTGTTACCCAGGGCACTGTTACCCGCGCGTAGAACCCGCCAGTAACCGATCAGCACACAAAAACCCTGCTGGTTCTTATGCCAGTCTTATTGCAGCCGACCAACCCGCGCCCGGCCTCTCGGACCTTCCTCGAAACGGGATCGGTCCGGATTCGGCCGACTCGACGGGGAGTGGGTGGGCATGTGAGCACACCCGCTGGGCAGCGAAGGTCTGACACGCGGAGCGAAGCGAGACACAGCAGAAGCACTACAGGGAGATACGCACGGTGACGATCAACGAGCACGACAGGGTGTCCGCTGACCGCGACGGGACTCCCCCCGAGGTCAGGCATACCCAGGCTCTGGTCGATCGCCTGTCCGGCGGCGAGCCCTATGCCGTCGCGTTCGGGGGGCAAGGCAGCGCCTGGCTGGAAACCCTGGAAGAACTGGTGTCTTCCGCGGGCATCGAAGCCGAGCTGACCACCTTGGTCGGTGAGGCGGATCTGCTGCTCGAGCCGGTCGCCAAAGAATTGGTCGTCGTGCGCCCGATCGGTTTTGAGCCGCTCCAGTGGGTGCGCGCGCTGGCGGCGGAGGATGCCGTTCCGTCGTCCAAGCAGCTGACCTCGGCGGCGGTGTCAGTCCCGGGCGTGCTGCTCACCCAGATCGCGGCCATGCGGGCGTTGGCGCGCCAGGGTATGGATCTGGTGGCTGTACCGCCGGTGGCGGTTGCCGGCCATTCGCAGGGTGTGCTCGCAGTCGAGTCCCTGCACGCCGCAGGCACCCGCGATGTCGAGCTGCTGGCCCTGGCGCAACTGATCGGCGCGGCCGGCACGCTGGTGGCCCGCCGGCGAGGAATATCGATCCTCGGTGACCGCCCGCCGATGGTGTCGGTCACCAACGCCGATCCGGAGCGCATCCGCGGGCTACTCGACGAGTTCGCCCGGGATGTCCGTACCGTCCTGCCGCCGGTGCTGTCCATCCGCAACGGTCGGCGCGCGGTGGTCATCAC
The DNA here is from genome assembly GCF_010723305.1 of Mycobacterium botniense. Taxonomy (NCBI): domain Bacteria; kingdom Bacillati; phylum Actinomycetota; class Actinomycetes; order Mycobacteriales; family Mycobacteriaceae; genus Mycobacterium; species Mycobacterium botniense. Next base: position 599,032 of record NZ_BLKW01000004.1, read on the forward strand.
CGGAACACCTGAGCAACTGTCGCGTTTCGCGCTGTACTGCAAGCAGATTTCGGAGCAGGAAGAGGCCGATCGCAAGAACAAGGTGCGCGGTGGCGCCGTGTTCGCCCCGGTTTTCGAACCTGTTCAAGTCGAAGTTGGTTTCCACACCCCGCGTCTTGCCGACGGGGTCGACCTCGTCGGTGGGTGGGCCGAAAAGGTCGGCCTCGACGTCGGGTTGGCTCGGGCCATGACCGAAGCCATCCTGGTGCGGCAGGTCGACTGGGTGGACGAAGTCAGCAGGCTGCACGAAGCAGGGGCGCGCTGGATTCTCGATCTGGGGCCCGGCGATATCTTGACCCGGTTGACCGCGCCGGTGATTCGAGGGCTGGGTGTGGGTATTGTGGCCGCGGCCACCCGCGGCGGGCAGCGCAATCTGTTTACCGCCGGCGCCATCCCCGAGGTGGCCCGGCCGTGGTCGAGTTATGCCCCCGCGGTGGTGCGGCTGCCGGACGGCAGGATCAAACTCTCGACGAAATTCTCTCGGTTGACCGGGCGGTCGCCGATTTTGCTGGCCGGTATGACGCCCACCACCGTCGACGCCAAGATCGTCGCCGCCGCCGCCAACGCCGGCCACTGGGCTGAGCTGGCCGGCGGCGGGCAGGTCACCGAAGAAATCTTCACGAATCGGCTCGAGGAGCTGAGGGGGCTCCTCGAGCCCGGGCGCACCTTCGAGTTCAACGCGCTATTCCTCGACCCGTACCTGTGGAAGCTGCAGGTCGGCGGAAAACGGTTGGTGCAGAAGGCCCGCCAGTCCGGTGCGCCGATCGACGGCGTGGTTATCAGCGCCGGCATCCCGGAGCTGGAAGAGGCCGTGGAGTTGATCGACGAGCTCAACGGCGTCGGGATCAGCCACGTGGTTTTCAAACCCGGCACGGTTGAACAGATCCGCTCGGTGATCCGCATCGCCACCGAGGTGCCCACCAAACCGGTGATCATGCATATCGAGGGCGGACGCGCCGGCGGCCACCATTCCTGGGAAGATCTCGACGATCTGCTGCTGGCGACCTACTCCGAGCTGCGGTCGCGGCCCAACATCACCGTCTGTGTCGGCGGCGGCATCGGTACACCCGAGCGGGCCGCCGAATACCTGTCCGGGCGCTGGGCTGAGCGGCACGGCTTCCCGCTGATGCCTGTCGACGGCATTTTGGTCGGTACCGCAGCGATGGCGACCAAGGAATCCACCACGTCACCGTCGGTCAAGCGGATGCTGGTGGAGACCCGCGGCACCGACCAGTGGATCAGTGCCGGAAAAGCCCAGGGCGGCATGGCCTCCAGCCGCAGCCAGCTCGGTGCCGACATTCACGAGATCGACAACGCCGCCTCCCGGTGCGGTCGGCTGCTCGACGAGGTGGCCGGTGACGCCGAGGCAGTCGCGGCCCGCCGCGACGAGATCATCGCCGCGATGGCCGCCACCGCCAAACCGTACTTCGGCGATGCCGGCGAAATGACCTACGCGCAGTGGTTGCGCCGCTACGTTGAGTTGACCGTCGGCGAGGGTAATTCCACCGCCGATACGGTCTCACCGCACAGCCCGTGGCTGGCCGACACCTGGCGCGACCGCTTCGAAAAGATGCTGCAGCGCGCCGAAGCCCGGCTGCACCCACAGGATCACGGCCGGATCACCACGTTGTTCTCCAGGTCCGACGAGGCTGGTGTGCGGCTCCTGGAGAACCCCGACGCAGCCATTGCCGCGTTGGTGCAGCACTATCCCGACGCCGAGACCGTGCAGCTGCACCCCGCCGATGTGTCGTTTTTTGTCACGCTGTGCCAGACGCCGGGCAAGCCGGTCAACTTCGTACCGGTCATCGACAAAGACGTCCGGCGTTGGTGGCGTAGCGATTCCCTGTGGCAGGCGCACGACGCTCGCTACGACGCCGACCAGGTGTGCATCATCCCGGGCCCGGCGTCGGTCGCCGGTATCACCCGCGTCGACGAGCCGGTCGGCGAACTGCTGGACCGCTTCGAACAGGCCGCCATCGACGAACTGCTCGCGGCCGGAGCCGAACCCGAGCCGGTGACCTCGCGCCGGCTGGGCCGCGCTGATGTGACCGGTCCGCTGGCCATCGTGCTCGACGCTCCCGATGTGCTGTGGGCGGGCCGTACCACGACCAACCCTGTGCACCGCATCGCTGATCCCGGCGACTGGCAGGTTCACGAAAACCGCACAGCCACACACTCCTCCACCGGGGCCCGCCTGCAGGTCAGATCTGCCGAGCAGGTTCTGCTGAGCGTTCCGGTGTCAGGCACCTGGGTAGAAATCCCGATTACACTGCCCGCCAACACTATTGACGGTGGTATTCCGGTTGTCAGCACACCGGATGCCGCAACCGCCATGCGTTCTGTGCTGGCCATCGCCGCCGGTGTCGACAACCCAGCGGCGCTGCCGGAGGTGCATGAGGGGACCGCTACCGTGACCGTGCAGTGGAACCCCGAACGGGTCGCCGACCACACCGGGGTGACCGCCACCTTCGGCGAACCACTGGCCCCCGGGCTATCCACCGTGCCCGACGCAGTCGTCGGCCTGTGCTGGCCCGCGGTGTTCGCGGCCATCGGCTCCGCGGTCACCCCCGCCGGCGTCCCGGTGATCGAGGGCCTGCTGAACCTGGTGCACCTCGACCACGCTGCGCGCCTGATCGACCCGCTACCGCGCGTTCCAACCGAATTAATTGTCGAAGCAACGGTTTCTACCGCGACCGACACCGAGTTGGGCCGGATCGTGCCGGTCTTGGTCACGGTGGCGCAGCCAGACGGTGCGGTCGTGGCCAACCTGGAAGAGCGCTTCGCGATCCTGGGACGCACCGGCACCGCCGAGGCCACCGATCCGGTTCGCGCCGGGGGCGCGATCTCTGCCAATGCCACCGAGACCCCGCGGCGCCGCCGCCGCGATGTCACACTCACCGCGCCGGTCGACATGCGCCCGTTCGCAATGGTGTCCGGCGACCACAACCCGATCCACACCGACCGCGCGGCGGCCCTGCTCGCCGGTCTGGACTCGCCGATCGTGCACGGCATGTGGTTATCGGCCGCAGCCCAGCATGTGGTGACCGCCACCGACGGTCAAGCCCGGCCACCGGCGCGGCTCATCGGCTGGACCGCCCGGTTTCTCGGCATGGTGCGCCCTGGCGATCAGGTGGACTTCCGCGTCGACCGCGTGGGAATCGACCAGGGCGCCGAAATTGTGGAAGTGACCGCGCGCGTGGGGTCGGATCTGGTGATGTCGGCGACCGCGAGACTGGCCGCGCCGAAGACGGTCTACGCGTTCCCCGGCCAGGGCATCCAGCACAAGGGCATGGGTATGGAGGTGCGGGCGCGGTCCAAGGCGGCCCGCAAGGTGTGGGACTCGGCAGACAAGTTCACCCGCGAAACGCTGGGCTTCTCGGTGCTGCATGTGGTGCGCGACAACCCCACCAGCATCATCGCCTCCGGCGTGCACTATCACCATCCCGACGGGGTGCTCTACCTGACACAGTTCACCCAGGTGGCGATGGCTACCGTCGCGGCGGCCCAGGTCGCCGAGATGCGTGAACAAGGTGCCTTTGTCGAAGGTGCGATCGCGTGCGGCCACTCGGTCGGGGAGTACACCGCGCTGGCCTGCGTCACCGGTATCTACGAGCTGGAAACACTGTTGGAAATGGTGTTTCAGCGCGGGTCGAAGATGCACGACATCGTGCCTCGCGACGAGCTGGGCCGGTCCAACTACCGGCTGGCTGCGATCCGGCCGTCGCAGATCGACGTGGCCGACGCAGACGTTCCCGCATTTGTCGCCGAGATCGCCGAGCGCACTGGGGAATTCCTGGAGATCGTCAACTATAACCTGCGCGGCTCGCAGTACGCAGTCGCCGGCACGGTCCGCGGCCTGGAAGCGCTCGAGGCCGAGGTGGAGCGTCGTCGTGAAATTACCGGCGGCAGAAGATCTTTCATTTTTGTGCCTGGCATCGACGTGCCTTTCCACTCGCGGGTACTGCGGGTCGGCGTCGCCGAATTCCGCCGCTCACTGGACCGGGTCATGCCGCGGGACAAGGATCCCGACTTGATCATCGGGCGCTACATCCCCAACTTGGTGCCACGGCCGTTCTCCCTCGACCGTGAGTTCATCCAGGAAATCCGGGATCTGGTGCCCGCTGAGCCGCTGGACCCGATCCTGGCCGACTACGACACCTGGCGCCGTGAGCGGCCGCGTGAGATGGCGCGCACCGTCTTTATCGAATTGCTGGCCTGGCAGTTCGCCAGCCCGGTGCGCTGGATCGAGACTCAGGATCTGCTGTTCACCGAAGAGGCGGCCGGCGGGCTGGGTGTGGAACGGTTCGTCGAGGTCGGGGTGAAGTCCTCGCCTACCGTTGCCGGATTGGCCGCCAACACCCTCAAACTTCCCGAATACGCCCACAGCACCGTCGAAGTGCTCAACGCCGAGCGTGACGCCGACGTGCTGTTCGCGAGGGACACCGATCCCGAACCGGAGCCCGAAGTCGACGCCGAGGCGACACCCGCTGAACCGGCTGCCCCTGACGCGGCGGCCGCCACCTCTGCCGGACCGGCGCCGGCGGCGGCGCCCACTGGCCCCCGTCCCGACGACATCCCCTTCGACGCCGCCGACGCCACACTGGCGCTGATCGCACTGTCGGCCAAGATGCGCGTCGACCAGATCGAACCGCTGGACTCTATCGAATCGATCACCGACGGCGCGTCGTCGCGGCGCAACCAGTTGTTAGTGGATCTGGGGTCTGAGCTGGGTCTGGGCGCCATCGACGGGGCGGCTGAGGCCGACCTGGCGTCGCTGAGGTCGCAGGTCACCAAATTGGCGCGCACGTACAAGCCTTACGGCCCAGTGCTTTCCGAAGCGATCAACGATCAGCTGCGGACAGTTTTCGGACCGTCGGGAAAGCGCCCCACCGCTATCGGCGAGCGGGTCAAGAAGGTTTGGCAGCTCGGTGACGGGTGGGCCAAACACGTCATCGCCGAGGTCGCGCTGGGCACCCGTGAGGGCGCCAGCGTTCGCGGCGGAGCGCTGGGTCACTTGCATGAGGGGGCGCTGGCCGACGCGGCCGCGGTGGATCAGGTCATCGACGCCGCGGTGACCTCAGTGGCCGCGCGGCGCGGCGTTTCGGTGACGCTGCCGTCCGCTGGCGGCGGCGCTACCGTCGACGTGGCCGCGCTGAACGAGTTCACCCAACAAATTACCGGCCGCGACGGCGTGCTCGCATCGGCTGCGCGCCTGGTGCTGAACCAGCTGGGGCTGGACGATCCAGTCACCACACCGCCGGCGGCCGCCGACTCCGAGCTGATCGACTTGGTCACCGCTGAACTCGGCGCGGACTGGCCACGGTTGGTGGCGCCGGTGTTCGATGCCAGAAAAGCGGTGCTCTTCGACGATCGGTGGGCCAGTGCCCGCGAGGATTTGGTCAAGCTGTGGTTGGCCGACGAGGACGAGATCGACGCGGAATGGGCGCGGCTGTCCGAGCGATTTGAGGGCGCCGGCCATGTCGTCGCCACCCAGGCCACCTGGTGGCAGGGCAAGTCCCTGGCTGCCGGCCGCACTGTCCACGCGGCACTGTATGCCCGGATCGCCGGCGGTGCAGAAAACCCCGACAAAGGTTGCTACGGCGACGAAGTCGCGGTGGTGACCGGGGCGTCGAGAGGGTCGATCGCAGCCTCCGTCGTGGCGCGGCTTCTCGGCGGCGGCGCCACCGTCATCGCCACCACGTCCAAGCTCGACGACGAGCGGCTCGCTTTCTACCGCACGCTATATCGCGATCATGCCCGTTTCGGCGCGACGCTGTGGGTGGTGCCGGCCAATATGGCCTCGTACTCGGACGTCGACGCCCTGATCGAATGGATCGGAAACGAGCAAACTGAAAGCCTTGGGCCGCAATCGATCTACATCAAAGACGCGCAGACTCCCACACTGCTGTTTCCCTTCGCGGCGCCGCGGGTTGCCGGCGACCTTTCCGAGGCCGGATCGCGTTCGGAGATGGAGATGAAAGTGCTGCTGTGGGCGGTGCAGCGGCTCATCGGCGGGCTGTCCAAGATCGGTGCTGAACGCGACATCGCTTCGCGGCTGCATGTGGTGCTGCCCGGTTCACCCAACCGTGGCATGTTCGGCGGCGACGGTGCTTACGGGGAGGCGAAGTCGGCACTGGACGCCGTGGTGGGGCGCTGGCATGCCGAGTCGTCGTGGGCGCAGCGGGTCAGCCTGGTGCACGCGTTGATCGGCTGGACACGGGGAACCGGGCTGATGGGTCACAACGACGCGATCGTCAGTGCCGTCGAGGATGCAGGGGTGACAACATATTCCACCGACGAGATGGCAGCCATGCTGCTGCGGCTTTGTGATGTGGAATCCAAAGCTGCGGCAGCCGCCGCGCCGATGACCGTTGATTTGACCGGCGGGCTGGCCGATGTCGAGCTGGACATGGCCGAACTGGCGGCCAAGGCGCGCGAGCAGGTCGCGGCTGAGGCGCTAGCTGACCAGAGCACACCGGCGGGCACCATTGCGGCGCTGCCCAGCCCGCCGCGCGGCTACACCCCCGCGCCGCCTCCGGAATGGGACGACCTCGATGTCGACCCGGCCGACCTGGTGGTCATCGTCGGCGGGGCCGAACTGGGCCCCTACGGCTCGTCGCGCACCCGTTTCGAAATGGAGGTCGAAAACCAGCTGTCGGCTGCCGGTGTGCTGGAGCTGGCCTGGACAACAGGGTTGATCCGCTGGCACGACGATCCTCAACCGGGTTGGTATGACACCGAATCCGGTGAGCTGGTCGACGAATCCGAGCTCGTCGAGCGCTACCACGACACCGTGGTGGAGCGTGTCGGGATCCGTGAGTGGGTCGACGACGGCTCGATCGACCCGGATCACGCCTCGCCGCTTTTGGTGAGCGTCTTTTTGGACAAGGACTTCACGTTCCAGGTCTCCAGCGAGGCCGAGGCGCGGGCTTTCGTCCACTTCGACCCCGAGCATACGGTCATCCGGGCGGTGCCCGACTCGACCGAATGGCAGGTGACCCGCAAGGCCGGCACCGAAATCCGGGTTCCGCGCAAGAACAAGCTGTCGCGCACCGTCGGCGGCCAGATCCCGACCGGGTTCGACCCGACGGTGTGGGGAATCCCGGCAGACCTCGCCAGCTCCATCGACCGGCTGGCGGTGTGGAACATCGTGGTGACCGTCGACGCGTTCCTGTCCGCGGGTTTCACCCCCGCCGAGGTGATGCGCTATGTGCACCCGACGCTGGTGGCCAACACCCAGGGCACCGGCATGGGCGGCGGGACCTCGATGCAGACCATGTATCACGGTAACTTGCTGGGCCGCGCCAAGCCCAACGACATCTTCCAGGAAGTGTTGCCGAATATCATTGCCGCGCATGTGGTTCAGTCCTACATCGGCAGCTACGGCGCGATGATCCACCCGGTCGCCGCGTGCGCCACCGCTGCGGTGTCAGTCGAGGAAGGCGTGGACAAGATCCGGCTTGGTAAAGCCGAGCTGGTGGTGGCCGGCGGGCTGGACGACCTGACGCTGGAGGGCATCATCGGCTTCGGCGATATGGCGGCGACCGCCGACACCGAGATGATGCGCGCCAAGGGCATCAGCGACGCCCGGTTCTCGCGGCCCAACGACCGCCGGCGGTTGGGCTTCGTCGAAGCCCAGGGCGGGGGCACCATCCTGCTGGCCCGCGGCGATCTCGCGCTCAAGATGGGGCTGCCGGTGCTGGCGGTGGTGGCCTACGCGCAGTCCTTCGGTGACGGGGTGCACACCTCGATCCCTGCACCCGGGCTGGGCGCGCTGGGCGCCGCCCGCGGGGGTAAGGATTCGCCGCTGGCCCGGTCGCTGGCCAGGCTCGGCGTGGGCGCTGACGATATTGCGGTGATCTCCAAGCACGACACCTCCACACTGGCCAACGACCCCAACGAGACCGAGCTGCACGAGCGGCTCGCTGACGCGCTGGGCCGCTCGCCTGGCGCTCCGCTGTTCGTGGTGTCGCAGAAGAGCCTGACCGGGCACGCCAAGGGCGGCGCCGCGGTGTTTCAGCTGATGGGCATGTGCCAGATGCTGCGCGACGGGGTCATCCCGCCCAACCGCAGTCTGGACTGCGTCGATGATGAACTCGCCTCCTCCGCACACTTTGTATGGGTGCGCGACACCTTGCGGCTCGGCGGGAAGTTTCCGCTCAAGGCCGGGCTGGTGACCAGCCTCGGGTTCGGCCACGTCTCCGGGTTGATCGCGCTGGTGCACCCACAGGCGTTTTTGGCATGTCTGGATCGGCAGCAGCGCGAGCAGTACCAGCGGCGCGCCGAAGCGCGGTTGCTGGCCGGACAACGCCGACTGGCGTCGGCGATCGCCGGGGGCCCGCCGCTTTACCAGCGGCCCCCCGACCGTCGTTTCGACCACCAGGTCCCTGAAAAGCAACAGGAGGCAGCGATGCTGCTGAATCCGCAGGCCCGACTGGGCGATAGCGGCGTCTACCTCCGGTGAGCCTCGGCTGGCGTCTCGGCCCATGAGCATTGTCGGTGTGGGGCTCGACCTGGTCTCCATCCCCGATTTCGCCGAACAGGTCGACCAGCCCGGGACGGTTTTCTCCGAAACCTTCACCCCCGGTGAGCGGCGCGACGCCTCCGATAAAAGCTCGTCGGCGGCGCGGCACCTGGCGGCCCGGTGGGCCGCGAAAGAGGCGGTGATCAAAGCCTGGTCGAGCTCGCGATTTGCGCAACGACCGGTCCTTCCGGAGGGAATCCACCGCGACATCGAGGTGGTCACCGATATGTGGGGCCGGCCCCGCGTGCGGTTAACCGGAGCCATCGCTCAGCATCTTGCCGGCGTGACCATCCACGTGTCGCTCACACATGAGGGTGACACCGCGGCGGCCGTTGCCATTCTGGAAACTCCCTAGGCTGCACTACCCCCTCAGCTGCACGCCCCCTCAGCTGCAACCCCCTCCTCAGCGCGAGCGTGCGTGTTTGCACACGACACGCCGCAGATGCGTGCGCACGTGTGCACGCTCGCGCCTGGTTGGGGCCTAACTAACCTCGAGGCCATGAGCGATCTGGTGGCACGCGTCCGCGAGGTGCTCCCGTCGGTGCGGCGGGACCTGGACAGCCTGATCCGCATCGAGTCGGTGTCGGCGGACCCCGCTCGCCGGTCCGAGGTCGATCGGAGCGCACGGGTGGTGGCGGATCTGTTGTCGCAGGCTGGTTTTCCCGACGTGCGCATCGTCAGTGAGAAAGGTGCGCCGGCGGTGATCGCCCGCTATTTAGCGCCGCCCGGCGCGCCCACGGTGCTGCTATACGCCCATCACGACGTCCAACCGGAGGGTGACCGGAGGCAATGGACATCGGCGCCGTTCGAGCCGACGGAACGCGACGGCCGACTTTACGGTCGGGGCAGCGCTGACGACAAGGCCGGCATCGCAACACATTTGGCGGCGTTTCGGGCGCACGATGGCCGGCCCCCGGTAGGAGTGACGGTATTCGTCGAGGGTGAGGAAGAGTCGGGGTCTCCGTCGCTGGGACGGCTGTTGACCGCTCACCGCGAGGCGCTGGCGGCCGATGTGATCGTCATCGCCGACTCCGTCAACTGGAGCACCGAGACCCCGGCGCTGACGGTGTCGCTGCGCGGGCTGGCCGACTGTGTGGTCGAGGTCGCCACCCTCGACCATGGGTTGCACTCGGGCTTGTGGGGCGGCGTGGCGCCCGACGCGCTAAGCGCACTGGTACGGATGCTGGCCAGCCTGCACGACGACGACGGTAATGTGGCGATACCAGGCTTGCACGAAAGCACCGCTCCGGCAGTCGATTACTCACCCGAGCAGGTACGCGCGGAATCCGGTCTGCTGGATGGTGTTTCAGAAATCGGGTCGGGATCGGTGACGCGGCGGCTGTGGGCCAAGCCGGCGATTACGGTGATCGGCCTCGACACCACACCCGTTGCTCAGGCGTCGAATACGCTGATACCGCGGGCGCGGGCCAAGGTCAGCATGCGGGTCGCGCCCGGCGGGGATGCCAAAGCACACCTAGACGCGTTGCGCGCGCACCTGGAACAGCATGCGCCCTGGGGTGCACAGGTCAAAGTCATCCCTGGCGACATCGCTCAGCCATACGCCGTCGAGGCCGGCGGCCGGGTCTACGACGCCGCGCGGGCGGCATTGCGCCAAGCTTGGGGAACTGAGCCGGTCGACATCGGGATGGGCGGCTCGATCCCGTTCATCGCCGAGTTCGTCGCGGCGTTTCCGCAGGCGACGATTCTGATCACCGGGGTCGAGGATCCTGCAACGCAAGCGCACAGCGTCGACGAGAGCCTGCACCTGGGCGTTTGGGAACGCGCGGCCGTCGCCGAGGCGTTGCTGCTGGCCAACCTGGCCGCGCCGAGCCGCTAGGCCGGCAAATCCGCGCTCGACGCTAGACCGCCAGCTCGTTTCGCAGCTTCGCCACATGGCCGGTGGCTTTGACGTTGTATTGCGCGACAGCGATTTTCCCTTTTTCATCGACCACGAACGTCGAGCGAATCACGCCCTGCACGGTTTTGCCGTACATCTGTTTAGGCCCGTAGGCACCCCACGCGGTCAGCACCTTGCGGTCAGGATCGGACAGCAGCGGGAACGTCAACGCTTCGGCGTCACGGAATTTGGCCAGCTTCGCCGGCGGATCGGGAGATATTCCGATCACGTCGAGGCCGGCCTCGTTGAGTTCGTGCAGATTGTCGCGGAAATCGCATGCCTCTTTGGTGCATCCCGGTGTCATGGCTGCCGGGTAGAAGTACACAATCACCCGACGACCCCGGTAATCGGCGAGTGAGACCATGTTGCCGTCGGCGTCGGGAAGGCGGAAACCGGGCGCTGCGTCGCCAGGCCGCAGGCGTGTGGTGTCGGTCAACGAGGGCCCCTTTCTGTTCACCGGAACGTCTGGACCGGTGCCGGCTGATCTAGGGTAGTGCGGCAGGCACCAACTTCGGACCCGGCCCCGCCGAAGGCCGGTACCGGTGGACATGGAGGACAAGAGTGGCGGACCGGGATCCCGACACCATCAAACAGGAGATCGATCAGGCCCGCGAACAGTTGGCGACGACCGTGGATTTGCTTGCTGAGCGGGCTAATCCCCGCCGGATCGCGGACGACGTCAAGGCCCGGGTGATTGAGTTCGTCAAGAAGCCCGCGGTGGCGATTTCTCTGGTCGGTCTGGGGGGCGTCGCCGTGTTGCTGGTGATCCGCAGGATCAGAAATCGATAACCCACTGAGCCGGGCTAGTGGTGCGCCGTCAGGGTTTCGAACCCCGGACCCGCTGATTAAGAGTCAGCTGCTCTACCAACTGAGCTAACGGCGCCTGAATGCTTCTGGGGTGTGCTTGCGACAATAACAGGCGGTGCACGGTGGGGCGAAATTCCCCGCACCCGACACCCGTGGGGAGCGTCACAGCACAGTTGCCAATTTGCCCCTACACTAACGGCAAGTCTACCGGTTCAGCCCAGGCGCGAGGTGGAAGAAGACTATGTGGCAGGTCGGTTTCATGGGCCGTCCGCGTCAGCGTCGTGCCTGGTTAGCAGCGCTGATGCTGTTTGCGGCGTTCGGTGGGGGCGGCTGCAGCAGCGGCGGCGGCCCCGCACCGGCGAAGGTCATCACCGACAAGGCCACGCCGTTTGCTGATCTGCTGGTCCCCAAGCTGACCGCCTCGGTCACTGACGGTGCGGTCGGTGTTGCCGTGGACGCGCCGGTGACGGTGAGTGCGGAAGACGGTGTCTTGGCGTCGGTGACCATGGTGAACGAAAACGGCCGGTCGGTCAGCGGTCAACTCAGCCCCGATGGCGTGCACTGGTCGACCACCGAGCCACTGGGATACAACAGGCGCTACACGCTGAACGCGAAGGCGCTCGGGCTAGGTGGTGTGGCCACCCGCCAGATCACCTTCCAGACCCATTCCCCGCAGAACCTGGCCATGCCCTACGTGATACCGCAGGACGGCGAAGTGGTGGGTGTCGGCCAGTCGGTGGCGATCCGGTTCGACGAGAACATCGCTAACCGCGCCGCCGCCGAGAAAGCCATCACCATCACCGCCAATCCGCCGGTGGAGGGCGCGTTCTACTGGCTGAACAACCGTGAAGTGCGTTGGCGCCCTGAGCATTTCTGGAAGCCCGGAACCGCGGTGGACGTGGCGGTCAACACCTATGGTGTCGACCTGGGCGACGGGGTGTTCGGCGAGGACAGCGTGAAGACGCACTTCACCATCGGGGACGAGTTCATCGCGACCGCTGACGACACCACCAAGATGCTCACCGTGCGCATCAACGGTGAGGTCGTCAAGGTGATGCCGACGTCGATGGGCAAGGACAAGACTCCTACCGCCAACGGCATCTATGTTGTGGGGGAGCGGTTTAAGCACGTGATCATGGATTCGTCGACCTACGGGGTACCGGTCAACTCGCCCGACGGGTATCGCACCGAGGTCGACTGGGCCACCCAGATCTCCTACGGCGGGGTCTTTGTGCACTCGGCGCCATGGTCGGTGGGCGCCCAGGGCCATACCAACACCAGCCATGGCTGCCTGAACGTCAGCCCCAGCAACGCGCAGTGGTTCTACGAGCACACCAAGCGCGGTGACGTCGTCGAGATCATCAACACGGTCGGGCCGACGCTGTCCGGAACCGAGGGTCTCGGCGACTGGAACATCCCGTGGGAACAGTGGCGCGCCGGCAATGCCAATACGGGCGGTGCCGTGCACTAGGCGCGCGCCGGATGATCCCCACGGGCGTGGGGGGCGCTGGTATCTGGACGCGTCCTGGACGATCAACCCGCCGCCAGTGCCCACCCTCGACGAACTGCATAAGCAGCCGGCGCGCGCGGTGGACCTATCCAACGCTGGCAACACGATCGGTGAACCGTTGCACCTGATGGTGGCCATTGTTGGTCAACTGTGCCGGGGTAGAGGTTGCCCCGGTCCGGATCGCCCGCGCTTCCTGATACCTGCGACGCTCCCCACTGTGGCAAACAGTATTCCTCAGTCGCGAGCCCTGGACAGCGTGGCGTCGACGCTACGGCCACTCGGTGAGGGATCACCCGCTCCCGGCATCCAGGCGGGCTTGGCGCAACGCCACGCGCAGGCTTAACGAAAAGTCCAGGTTAGCGCAACGCTAACGTGTTCGTTTGCGCCTACCAACAGGGGTTTTGCCCCAACTAAGCCGTCGGAAAAGGAAGGAAGAAAAGGAGGGAAGAAAAGGAGGGAAAAGGAAAGGGCCAGAGGGTATAAATCCCCCGACCTGTCGGGGTGAGTGACGGGACTCGAACCCGCGACACCCAGGATCACAACCTGGTGCTCTACCAACTGAACTACACTCACCATGGTCGCCGGTCGGCCGGTTCGCCGGTACCGATGGGCGGCGACGTCGATATTAACCGCTTGGGCGCTCAGCGGCAGAATCAGTCCCGTCCGGCGTGGCCGCCACACCCCCCAGTTCGGCGGCGATCGCGGCGATGTCGCTGGTAGAAGGCCCGGGCGGGGGCACGAATGCGGTGCGCCGGTAGAACTGCAGTTCGCGGATGGATTCGTGAATGTCGGCGAGCGCCCGATGCGCGAGTCCCTTCGCCGGCTGCCCATAGTAGATCCGCGGATACCAGCGCCGGCAGAGTTCCTTGATCGTGCTCACGTCGATCATGCGGTAGTGCAGAAACGAGTCCAGTGCGGGCATATCGCGGGCGATGAAGGCGCGGTCGGTGGCGATCGAATTGCCCGCCAGCGGGGCGGTCTTGGGTTGCTTGACGTGCTCGCGGATATAGGCGAGCACCATCGTCTCGGCCGTGGCCAGGTCGACGGTGGAGGCCTTCACCTCGTCGATCAGGCCCGAGCGGGCGTGCATGTCGGCGACGACGTCGATCATCGACGCCAGCGCAGCGTCCTCCACGTGGATCACCACGTCGACCCCCTCGCCAAGGATGTTCAGCTCACCATCGGTGACCAGGGCCGCGATCTCGATCAACCGGTCTGAGCGCAGGTTCAGCCCGGTCATCTCGCAGTCGATCCACACCAGTTCGTCATGCACAGCGTTCACAGTAGGCAAACGTTAGCCTTCGCAGCTGCCGGGACGGGCGCCCGCCAAGTAGTGTCAGGGTCTGCCCGCACACTTGGCGAAAGGACGCGGCACCATGAGCTCCGAGTCGAAACCAGACGCTGGATCGGCAGCAACCTCTGCGCGGCAGATCGCGGCCGGCTACCGCGTCGACGGCCAGGCCCTGGAGCTGGGCACGGTCGTCGTCGATGGTACCGCCGAGCCGGGCGCACCGGTCCGTATCCCGCTGGCCACCATCAACAGGCACGGGCTGGTAGCCGGCGCCACCGGCACCGGCAAGACGAAGACCCTGCAGCTGATCGCCGAGCAGCTGTCGGCAGCCGGAGTTCCGGTGCTGATGGCCGACATCAAAGGTGACCTGTCCGGACTGGCCCGCCCGGGTGCGGCCAGCGACAGGATCACCGGGCGCGCAAAGGATACCGGAGACAGCTGGGCGCCGGCAGCTTTTCCGGTGGAGTTCCTGTCGCTGGGGACCAACGGAATCGGTGTCCCGGTCCGGGCCACGATCGCCAGCTTCGGTCCTATTCTGCTGTCAAAGGTGTTGGGACTCAACGCTACCCAGGAGTCCACGCTCGGGCTGATCTTTCACTGGGCCGAACAGCAGAAGCTGCCGCTGCTGGGCCTGAAGGATCTTCGTGCCGTGATCAGCTACCTCACCAGCGAGGCGGGCAAGCCCGAATTGCAGGCGCTGGGGGGAGTTTCCCCGGCTACAGCCGGCGTCATCCTGCGGGCCCTGGTCAACCTGGAAGCCGAGGGCGCCGACACCTTTTTCGGCGAGCCCGAACTCAAGCCGGAGGACCTGTTGCGCGTGGATAGCCAGGGCCGCGGCGTCATCTCGCTCCTCGAACTGGGCGACCAGGCAACTCGCCCGATGCTGTTCTCGACCTTCCTGATGTGGCTGCTGGCCGCACTTTTCAGGTTTTTGCCTGAGGTCGGCGACGTGGACAAACCCAAGCTGGTCTTCTTTTTCGACGAGGCGCATCTGCTGTTCAGCGACGCGTCCAAGGCGTTCCTGGAGCAGGTCGAGCAGACCGTCAAGCTGATCCGCTCCCGGGGTGTTGGCGTGTTTTTCTGCACCCAGTTGCCTACCGACGTACCCAACGAGGTGCTGTCGCAGCTGGGGGCGCGCATCCAGCACGCCCTGCGGGCGTTCACTCCCGACGATCAGAAGGCGTTGACCAAAACCGTCCGCACCTACCCGAAAACCGGTGTCTACGAGTTGGCTTCGGCGCTGACATCGCTGGGCATCGGCGAAGCCATCGTCACCGTGCTGTCCGAGCGGGGTGCCCCGACCCCGGTCGCGTGGACCAGGCTGCGCTCCCCACGCTCGCTGATGGCCGCCATTGGCGATGACGCGATCGCCGCGGCGGCCAAGACCAGCCCGCTGCACGCCACATACGGTCAGACCGTGACCCGGCAAGCGGCCTACGAGATGCTGAGGGCCAAAACAGCCCAAGCCGCCCCGCCTGACCAGCCGTCGAAGGCGTCGAAAAAACCCGCGCCCAAGCGGCCGGGCTGGTTTAAGCGGTTCGTCAATAGCCGCGGTTTTCAGACTTTCTTACGCGCGCTTGCGACCGCGCTCGGGCGCGAATTCATCCGCGGCATGCGGAGGCGATAACGCGTTTATCCGCCCAGCCTCTTGTAGAAGCTCCCCACGATCGGTGCCACGATGGCGCGTGGCGCGTACTGACTGGCCACCGACATGGCCTTCGACGTCAACCCCGGCACGACGCGCATCTTGTTGCGTGTCAGCGCATCCAGCGCGACCCGCGCGGTGTGTTCGGTGGAGATCCACAGGAAATCCGGCACCAGCTTGTCGACCAGCGACGTGTCAACCGGATCCGGCGGCTCGGTGCGCACCGGCCCGGGTGCCAGCAAGGTGACGTGCACACCGGAGCCGCGCAGCTCACCGCGCAGCGATTCGCTGAACGTGTTCACGAACGCCTTGGTGGCGGCATAGGTCGCGTTGTAGGGGATCGGCGAATTGCCCGCCGCCGAGCCGGAGATCAAAATACCGCCGGCGCCGCGCTCGACCATGCCCGGCAACACCGCCAACACCAGATCGTGCACCCCGAGAACATTGAGCTGAACCTGTACCTTTTCGGCTGCCGGGTCAAGAGCGGCGACCGGACCGAAGGTCGCGGTCCCGGCGTTGGCGCACAGGATCGAAATGGGCCGGGCCGCCAGTTCCTCGGCCAGTTTCGCGCGGTCCGCGGCGTCGGTGAGGTCGGCCGGGCGCACCTCGACCGTCACCCGATACGTTTCGGTCAAGCGGGCGGCCAGGGCGTTGAGTACGTCCTCGCGCCGCGCCGTGACGATCAGGCTATGGCCCCGGGCGGCCAGTTCAGTGGCCAGTGCTGCACCGATATTCTGCGAAGCCCCGGTGACCAGGGCCCGGGCGTCGGGGCTGGGAGCAGGGACCGGCATGCGGCAATGGTAGACAAGCCTGTCGACGTGAGCGCGGCGACATGTGGCGCCGAGGGGCCGGCGACCCTCAGACGTTAGAGTGCCGATCAGTGTCAGGGTGAGATGCCGCATGTTGCGGTGGTTGGATCCTGATCACCTGGTGTCTGGCTCGTAGAGTGTCTGCCGCCTTCGGGCTGGCGTGCATGGGTTTTGTCGGCATCAGGTGTGAAGGACCGGCCGGCGTGACTTGATAGGAGCGTGGCATCCGCCCCGACTGAGATGTGTCCGCCGACCGGCCCAACCGTCACCTCACAGTGAAGGAGGCAACCACCATGGTTGTTGTTGGAGCCGATGTACACAAGCGCACGCACACGTTCGTCGCGGTCGATGAGGCCGGGCGCAAGCTGGCCGAGAAGGTTGTCAAGGCCACTACTGCAGGTCATGCCGAGGCGGTGATGTGGGCCCGAGAAAGCTTCGGGCCAGAGGTGGTGTGGGCGATCGAGGATTGCCGGCATCTGTCGGCCCGGTTAGAGCGTGATCTGATGGGCTTTGGTCAGTCGGTGGTGCGGGTGCCGCCGAAGTTGATGGCCCAAACGCGGGCTAGCGCACGCACCCGGGGCAAGTCTGATCCAATCGACGCCTTAGCAGTCGCGCGCGGTTTTCTGCGTGAACCCGATCTGCCGGTCGCCTCCCATGATGAGGTGTCGCGGGAGTTGAAGTTGTTGGTGGATCGCCGGGAAGTCCTTGTGGCGCAACGCACTGCCACCATCAACCGGCTGTTGTGGCGGGTGCACGAGCTCGACCCCGACCACGCGCCCAAAGCCCGTTCGCTGGATCTGGCCAAGCACCGCCGGATTCTCGGCGATTGGCTTGCCACGGTGCCTGGCCTGGTCGCTGAGTTGGCGCGCGACGAGCTAGCCGACATCATCCGACTCACCGAGACCATCAACGCCTTGACCAAGCGCATCGGACAGCGAGTTCGCCACGTCGCCCCGGTGCTGCTTGCTCTTCCAGGCTGCGGGGAGCTGACCGCGGCCAAACTCGTCGGAGAAACCGCCGGGGTGACCCGGTTCAAAAGCGCGGCCGCCTTCGCGCGCCATGCCGGGGTGGCGCCTGTCCCGGTGTGGTCGGGAAACACTGCCGGTCGCGTGCGCATGACCCGCTCGGGCAACCGCCAACTCAACGCCGCCCTGCATCGCATCGCCGTAACCCAGATCCGTCTCAACGGCCTTGGGCAGGTTTACTACCGGAAGCGGCTAGCCGACAGCGATTCCACCACCGAAGCCCTGCGCTGCCTCAAACGCCGCTTGGCCCGCGTCGTCTTCGGCCACCTCCAGACCGACGAACAGAACCGTCAACAGTCTTGCCAACCGGCAGCGGCTTGACATAGGAGAAACCCATGACCACCCCCTGGCCAGATTTACGAACGCCTGAGCGAACGTGGGTGCTGGCGTGGGCGTCATGGGACTGCGGTTCTACCGGTCTGACCGCGATCGTGGTGACGTTTGTCTTCTCGGTCTACCTGACTGGCAGCGTGGGCGAGGGCGCTCCGGGAGGTGCCACACCGGCCAGTTGGTTGGGCCGCGCATTAACCATCGCCGGACTGACCATCGCACTGGCGGCGCCCGTGATCGGGGTGTGGGTGGAGGCACCGCAACGACGGCGGACAGCGCTGGCGGTTCTGACCGCTCTCGCGGTGCTACTGACGTGCGCGATGAGCCTCATCCGAGCTAACCCGAGTTACCTGTGGGCGGGCCTGGCGCTGCTCGCGGGCACGGCGGCATGCGGTGACTTGGCCAGCGTCCCCTATAACGCGATGCTGCGCCAATTGTCGACGCCGCAGACCTCGGGCCGCATTTCTGGGTTCGGATGGGCGTCCGGCTACGTCGGAAGCGTTCTGCTGCTGCTGGTGGTCTATCTGGGGTTCATCTCTGGGACTGGCGCGTCGCGCGGGTTGCTGCACGTGCCCGTCCGCGACGGCCTTAACGTTCGGGCAGCGATGTTGATGGCGGCCGCGTGGTTGGCGGTGTTTGCGCTGCCACTACTGTTGACCGCACACCGGCTGCCGGTGCTCGACGAGGTCTCCCACCCGGCATCGGGGATACTGGGCGGCTACCGCAAGTTGTGGCATGAGATCACCGCGGAATGGCGGCGTGACCGCAACCTGGTCTATTTCTTGCTGGCCAGCGCGGTCTTCCGCGACGGTCTGGCCGGGGTGTTCACCTTCGGCGCGGTGCTCGGGGTTAACGTATACGGCCTCTCACAAGCCGATGTGCTCATATTCGGGGTGATGGCGAGCGTGGTGGCCGCGCTGGGTGCGGTATTGGGTGGTTTGGTCGACGACCGGCTCGGATCCAAACGGGTCATCGTGGCGTCTCTGGGCGCGATCATCGCATTAGGGCTGACCCTGATGACGCTTTCCGGAGCGCGCGCGTTCTGGGTGTGCGGGCTGCTGCTGTGTCTGTTTATCGGCCCCTCGCAATCCTCGGCTCGCACCTTGCTGTTGAGGATGGCGCGGGACGGCAAAGAAGGGGTGGCGTTCGGTCTGTACACCATGACGGGCAGGGCGGTGTCGTTCCTGGCGCCATGGCTGTTCTCGGTCTTCGTCGATGTGTGCGGCGCAGTGCGCGCCGGTATGGCGGGGCTCTGCCTGGTGCTGGGCCTTGGGCTGCTGGCGATGCTGGGCGTGCGGGCCCCGCGGGAAAGTGGTGCACCAGGCCGCGTCGCCGGTTAGCCGCCGGCGCTGCAGATCGTCAAGCCAACGCCGGTGTGCTGACGAACCTGGACACCGTTGACCGTCAGAGAACACGTGACATCGTGACCGATGTTGATGATCGTGACGCTGGCGACATCGTGGCTTGGCAGGCTCACTTCTTTGCTCCACGGCAGCGCGACGTTGAATTCGGTTTGTTTAACACCTCCGCTGTCGGCATAAGTGACACTGATCGCCCGGCCTTCGCCCGTCACGGTGTAGACAACGGTCTGCATTGCCGCGGCGCTGGTCGATTCGGTGGGTGACGTGTTCGTCGGCGCGGCCGTCGTAGGGTTGGTCGTCGTAGGCAGCGGGGCTGTCGACGGCGTCCCGGACAGAGCGGGCCAAGGCGGAACTGCGGTCTGGTTTTTCGCTGAGCCATTGGTGATCACCAGCGCGATGACCAGAGCGACAACCAACAGCAACGCTGCGCCTGCTGCGATCCACAACCATCGCGGCGAGTGAGGACGTCGCGGCGGTCCCGCCTGTTGTGGGGGCTCCCCCGGTTGACCCTGTTGCCAGTAGTGCGGCAGCTGCTCGGTCGGGTTCGGTCCGCCCAGGTCGGGTCCGGGTGCCGAAAGGTGAGTGGGACCCGGCCAATAGCGCGCTTGACCGGCATAGGCCGGGTCGTCCAGCGGATAAGGCCGGTAGAGCCGATCGGTTGGTTCGGGTCCGTGACTGCCCCGATCGGACTGCGCTGGTCGACGCGGATCGGTCATGCCCACCTCATGGGTTGCAGGGTACCCGCGGTGAGAGCGACGATTCTTCGGCGTACCGGGGTTCCCGCCGGGCCGGGACTTCGTGTGGTGCACCGCGCGGTTGGTGCGTCACGGGGTGGGAAGGCCACGTCAGCGGCACGGGTTGCCGATTTGCAGCGCCGCGAGAGTCATCGCCCGCATGATGGCGCGTGACCGCGCCGGCTTACTCTCGGCGGGTTTGACGCTGTGCGGTGTGGAGTTCAACAGACCGAAGACGGCGTGTGCCATCAGCCGCACGTCGGCTTCGCAAAGTTCGGGGTTGAGCTGCTTCAGCACACCCACCCAGATCTCGACATATTGCCGCTGAGCTCTGCGCACCTGCCGTTGGGCTGCCGTCGGCAGATGCGCGAGGTCGCGGTCCTGGATGCGGATAAGGTCCGGCTCGCCCAGGGCGAAGTCGAGATGAAAATCGATGAGCCCGTCCAGCGCAGTGCCCGGGTCCGGCGCTCGGCCGGTCACTTCGCGGGCGCCCGCGAGCAGCCGGGTGCTGATACCCACCAGCAACTCCACCAGCAGCGACTCTTTGTTGGGGAAGTGCCGGTAGATGGCAGGGCCACTGACACCGGCGGCGGCGCCAATATCCTCAAGCCGCACCGCCAGGAATCCGCGTTCGGCGAATAACCGCTCAGCGGCCGAGAGCAGCTGCAAACGGCGGCCGGACTTCAACTGGCTGCGACGATTAGCGGCCCCAGACTGCTCATCGTGGCCCGCTGGGGCGGGTGCTCGCATCACGCTCTCCGTCATTTCTGGACACGTCGGTTAATCCCCACTAACATAACACGAGTTAGTCGTCATTAACTCGGCTTTGGGTCATCGGATGGGCTTGTCGTCGGCAAACCGCGACGCGCACTTGGCGCTGGTGTCGCAGCTGCGCGACAAGCTCGCCGCCGCCGCACTGGGCGGGCCGGAACGCGCTCGCGCCCGGCATGTGGGGCGAGGCAAACTGCTGCCCCGCGATCGGGTGGACGGCCTGCTCGACCCGGGCAGCCCGTTTCTGGAAGTGGCACCGCTGGCCGCCGATGGCATGTATGACGACGAGTGTCCCGCTGCCGGCATCATCACCGGGATTGGCCGGGTCTCCGGTCGGGAATGCATGATCGTGGCCAACGACGCCACGGTCAAAGGCGGCACCTATTATCCGATCACGGTCAAAAAGCATCTGCGGGCCCAGGAGATCGCTGGGCAGAACCGGTTGCCGTGTATCTATCTCGTCGACTCGGGCGGCGCGTTCCTGCCGCGGCAAGACGAGGTGTTTCCTGACCGGGATCATTTCGGCCGGATCTTCTACAACCAGGCCAAGCTCAGCGCCGAGGGCATTCCGCAGATTGCCGCTGTGCTCGGATCGTGCACGGCGGGCGGCGCTTACGTGCCGGCGATGAGCGATGAGGCGGTGATCGTCCGCGATCAGGGCACGATCTTTCTGGGCGGGCCCCCGCTGGTGAAGGCCGCCACCGGTGAGGTGGTTACCGCCGAGGAGCTTGGCGGCGGGGAGCTGCACTCGAAGATCTCCGGGGTCACCGATCATCTGGCCCATGACGACCGCGACGCACTGCGCATTATCCGGCGGATCGTCGCGACGCTGGGCCCGCGGGAACCGCGGCTGTGGGATGTGGTGCCGAGTGCCGACCCGATCGCTGAGCAGACCGAGCTCTATGATGTGGTGCCCGTCGACGCCCGGACTCCCTACGACGTCCACGAGGTAATCATCCGCATCGTCGACAGCGGCGATTTCGCCGAATTCAAAGCCGATTACGGCAGCACGCTGGTCACCGGGTTCGCCCGGATCCATGGACACCCGGTGGGAATCGTCGCCAACAATGGCGTTTTGTTTTCCGAATCCGCTTTAAAGGGCGCACATTTCATCGAGTTGTGCGACAAGCGCATGGTGCCGCTGCTGTTCTTGCAGAACATTTCGGGCTTCATGGTGGGCCGCGACTACGAGGCTGGTGGGATCGCCAAACACGGGGCCAAGATGGTGACCGCGGTAGCCTGCGCGCGGGTGCCCAAGCTGACCGTCGTCATTGGGGGGTCCTACGGAGCCGGCAACTACTCGATGTGCGGGCGTGCGTATTCGCCGCGTTTCCTGTGGATGTGGCCCAATGCCCGGATCTCGGTCATGGGCGGCGAGCAGGCCGCTTCGGTGCTGGCGACGGTGCGCGCGGAGGCGTTGGAGGCCGCCGGTACACCGTGGTCTGAGCAGGAGCAGGAGCAGTTCAAAGCGCCCATCCGCGCACAATACGAGCACCAGGGCAATCCCTACTATTCGACAGCTCGACTCTGGGATGACGGTGTGATCGACCCTGCTGATACCAGAACAGTTGTGGGACTGGCGCTTGCGATAACCGCGAATGCACCTGTTGAGCCGGTCTCCTACGGCGTCTTCCGGATGTGATCACGATGAACTTCGGCACCGTGCTGATCGCCAACCGGGGGGAGATCGCTGTCCGGGTGATCCGGACCTGCAAGAAGATGGGCCTCCGCTCGGTGGCGGTTTACAGTGACGCCGACGCTGACGCACGCCATGTCGCGGAAGCCGACGTTGCTGTGCGGATCGGGCCGGCGCCGGCCCGTGAGAGCTACTTGAACATCGCCGCGGTGGTGGAGGCAGCTGTGCGCACCGGCGCGCAGGCAGTACATCCCGGGTACGGATTTCTTTCGGAAAACGCTGATTTCGCGACAGCGCTGGCATCTGCTGGCGTGATATTCATCGGTCCGCCGGTCGCGGCTATCCGTACCATGGGTGACAAGATCACCGCCAAGGCCACGGTATCGGCGTTCGGCGTTCCCGTGGTTCCCGGTATCGCACGGCCCGGGCTGACCGATGCCGAACTGGCCGCTGCCGCCGACGAGATCGGCTATCCCGTGTTGGTCAAGCCGTCCGCCGGGGGTGGCGGCAAGGGAATGCGCCTGGTGGAACGACCCGGCGACCTGGCCGCCGCCCTGGCCGCGGCCCGGCGCGAATCGGCTGCCGCATTCGGCGACGACACCCTGTTTCTGGAACGCTTCGTGCTGCGCCCCAGGCACATCGAGGTGCAGGTGCTGGCGGACAGCTACGGCAATGTCATCCACCTCGGCGAACGGGAGTGCAGTCTGCAACGCCGGCACCAGAAGGTCATCGAAGAGGCGCCCTCACCATTGCTCGACACCGGCACCCGCGCCCGGATCGGTGCGGCCGCCTGCGACACCGCCCGCAGTGTGGACTACGTCGGCGCCGGCACGGTGGAGTTCATCGTTTCCGCTGACTGCCCGGATGAGTTCTTTTTCATGGAGATGAACACCCGGCTGCAGGTGGAGCACCCGGTCACCGAGATGGTGACCGGATGGGATCTGGTTGAGTGGCAGATCCGTATCGCGGCGGGGGAGAAGCTGACGGCGGCCGACATCGCGCACCACGGACACGCGGTCGAGGCACGAATCTACGCCGAAGACCCTGCCCGCGGTTTCCTGCCCACCGGCGGTAGCGTGCTGGAGCTGGTGGAGCCCAAGGGCCCGGGGGTGCGAGTCGATTCGGGCCTGCGCGCCGGAATGGTCATCGGCACCGAGTATGACCCGATGCTGGCCAAGGTCATTGCCCACGGCCCGGATCGGCTGGCTGCGCTGCGGGCACTCGATACGGCGCTGGCAGACACCGCGGTGCTCGGCGTGGTGACCAACGTCGAGTTCGTGCGGTTCTTGCTGGCCGACCCCGAGGTGGTCGCCGGGCGGCTGGACACCGGGCTGTTGGATCGGCGAGCGGGCGACTTCGCCGCGGCCACACCAACAGACGAACAGTTCATCGCCGCGGCGGTCTATCGGTGGCTGCGGCTCTGGCCGCCGCCGGGAGCCCAACTGTGGGAGATACCGTCGGGGTGGCGCCTGGGCGCCCCAGCGCCGGTGAGCATCCGGTTGCGTGCCGGGGATCGCACCGACCACGTGCATATCACCGGAACCCCCACAGCTGCCGTAGTCCGCGTCGAAAACGGCGAAAACCGTTCGCTGCAGGCTCATCTCGATGGCCGACAGCTGGTACTGACGTTGGACGGAGTGCGCACCGAATACACCGTCGCCGCCGCGGACGACCGGATCTGGCTGGCCGGGGGCGGTGCCGTCGCCGTTCTGCAGGAGGTGCGTGAAGCGCCGGTGCGGCCCGAGGACGAGCACAGGGGCGACGCCGAGCTGACCAGCCCGATGCCCGGAGCTGTGGTGGCGGTCGGGGTCGAAGATGGGGCGTGGGTGCGGGCCGGAACGGTCGTGGTCACGGTGGAGGCGATGAAGATGGAACATGCACTTGCCGCACCCGTCGACGGTGTGGTCGATCTTGCGGTCGCGGTCGGCGATCAGGTGAAGGTGGGCCAACTGTTGGCGCGCATCACCGCCAAGACGAAGGTAGCAGCAGAGGACAGCTCATCATGACCGATTTTCTGGCCACCGGGGCCCTTCCCGACGACTATCAGCAGCTGGCCAAGACGGTGCGCGACTTCGCGCAAAGCGTGGTCGCTGCTGCCGCGGCCCGTCATGACGCGGAGCATTCGTTCCCGTACGAAGTGGTATCGGGCATGGCGGATATGGGCCTGTTCGGTCTGCCCTTTCCGGAGGAGTGGGGCGGCATGGGCGGCGACTATTTCGCGCTATGCCTGGCGCTGGAGGAACTGGGCAAGGTGGATCAAAGCGTGGCCATCACGCTCGAGGCCGCTGTCTCGTTGGGCGCCATGCCGGTGTATCGGTTCGGAACCGAGAAACAGAAGCGAGAGTGGCTGCCGCAGCTGGCCAGTGGTCGTGCTCTGGGCGCGTTCGGGTTGACCGAACCCGGCGGCGGTTCGGATGCGGGGGCCACTAAGACCACCGCGCGGCTCGAGAACGGGCAGTGGGTGATCAACGGGTCCAAGCAATTCATCACCAACTCGGGCACGGAGATCACCAAACTGGTCACCGTCACCGCGGTCACCGGTGAGCAGGGCGGCAAGAAGGAGATCTCCTCGATTGTGGTGCCGGTGCCCACGGCCGGCTTCACCGTCGAACCGGCCTATGACAAAGTCGGATGGCGCGCTTCGGATACCCATCCGCTGACATTTGTCGACGTGCGGGTGCCCGAAGAGAATCTGCTCGGCGAACGCGGTCGCGGCTATGCCAATTTCCTGCGCATTCTCGACGAGGGCCGCATCGCGATTGCCGCGCTGTCCACCGGCGCTGCGCAAGGCTGCGTGGACGAAAGTGTCAAGTACGCGCGCCAGCGTGAGGCGTTCGGCCGGCCTCTCGGTCGTCACCAGCACATCGAGTTCACTATCGCCCGCATGGAGGCCCGTGCCCACACCGCCCGCACCGCTTATTACGACGCCGCGGCGTTGATGCTGGCCGGCAAGCCGTTCAAGAAGCAGGCGGCGATCGCCAAGCTGGTGGCCAGCGAGGCGGCCATGGACAATGCCCGTGATGCCACTCAGATTCACGGCGGCTACGGTTTCATCAACGAGTTCCCGGTCGCCCGCCACTACCGGGACAGCAAGATTTTGGAGATCGGTGAGGGTACCAGCGAAGTGCAGCTGATGCTGATCGCCCGCGAGGTGGGCCTGTGAGCGGCACGGGTGGCGAGCCGCGCGACATCGTCCAGCGCGGACTGTGGTACGAGGAGTTCGACATCGGTGTGCGATATCTGCATCGGCCCGGCCGGACCATCACCGAGGCAGACAATGTGCTGTTCACCACGCTCACGATGAACACCCAGGCGCTGCACCTCGACGCCGCGTTCGCCGACGCCCTGCCGCCGTTTCATCAGCGGCTGGTGAATTCGATGTTCACGCTGTCGACCCTCGTCGGTCTGTCTGTGGCGCAATTGACCCAGGGCACCATCGTCGCAAACCTCGGCTTTTCCGAGATCGCTTTTCCCAAACCGCTTTTTCATGGTGACACGCTGTACGCCGAGACCGTCGTCACCGAAAAACGGGAATCCAGGAGCCGTCCGGGCGAGGGTATCGTGACTTTCGCGCACACCGGGCGTAACCAACACGGGGACATCGTCGCTACCGCGATCCGTAAGACGCTGGTGCGTATGCGGCCGGACCGGGACGGCGGCTGATGGGACTACACAATCCCGGCCCGGCTTGGCTGTTCTGCCCGGCTGATCGCCCGGATCGCTTCGAAAAAGCTTCCACTGCAGCCGATATCGTGATCCTCGACCTTGAAGACGGAGTGGCCGCTGCGGACCGGCCCGCCGCCCG